>CAZRZH010000278.1:0-1533 GCA_964604485.1 uncultured Sideroxydans sp. | reverse complement strand
CTTGCGCAGGTTGTACAGGTGCGAGACGGACAGCGTGGCCAAGCGCTCGTAGCGCATATCGCTATAGGGCACCTCGATAAATTCTGTTTTACGCACGCCAAGTGCGGTCAATCGTAACTTTGAGATGGTTGATGAAAGTTTCGAGAATTTTCCGCTGAGATCGATGGCGCTGAGTCGGGTTTTGGACGATTCACTGGGCTAATTCGCCTTATTGGGCGGCTTTTAGCGGCCTTTAGGCCACAGCGGACGCACCTCTCCCGTCAGAGCCATTCCAGACTTGGATTTCACCCCGGCACAACAGCACGAAACGGCGCATGTTGTAAGCCAAATTCATGATCGCAATCTTCACACGCGCACGCGCCATGCCGATGGTGCGCACCACATGCCCACCCATCTGTGCCTGCGCGCCGAACACATGCTCGACGCGCACCCGGGTCTTGGACTTTTGCCGGTTGCTTGCTTTCTGCTCCTCGGTGAGTGGCTTACCGCGCGTGCCTTTCTCGCAGACCTGGCTTTCGATTTCATTGGCCTGGAGTCGTTCTTCCTGTTCCTTGGAGCGATAGGCGCTGTCGGCATAGGCCGCACGCTTTTTCCCCTCATCGTCGGTGGTGTGATCGAGCAGTTCGTCGAACACTTGGGAGTCATGCACCGAGGCCGCAGTCACCGCATAGGCGCGGATCAGCTTATTTTTCGCATCGGCGTTGATGTGGTTCTTGTAACCAAAGTGCGTCTCTTGGTTCTTCTTGGTCCAGCGCGCATCGGTGTCTTTCTGGCGGCGCATATTCACCGTGGCCGGATCCTCTTTCTGCCAATCCTGCGGTATCTCGCCCGCCTTGAGCTTTGCGTTGTCCTCCCGGCTGTTGCGGCTCTTGGGCACTTCAACGAAAGTGGCATCGATCATCTGCCCGCCTTTGGCAATCAGGCCCCTGGCAGCCAGTTGCTCATCGAAGCGCTTGAACAGCCCCTCTCCCACCCCTTGCTGCTTTAACGTTTCCCGAAACAACCATATCGTCTTGGCATCCGGTACCCGATCCTCCAGCTTCAGCCCCAGAAACCGCATGAAGCTCAGACGATCTCGTATCTGGTATTCAATCCGGTCATCCGACAAATTGTTCAACTGCTGCAGCACCAGGGCCTTGAACATCAGCACCGCATCAATCGGCTTGGCGCCGGCCGCGCTCTTGCGCGCGTGCTCGCGTGCCTTCTCGCGCGCATTATCAATATCGCCCCGAAAGGCTTCCCAGTCGATCATCTTGTTCAACTCCACCAACGGGTCACCCAGTACGGTGAGCTTCGTGAGCCGTTCGTCTGCGTCAAATAGCCCCGCCACGTAGCTCCTCACCTTGTTTTTCTTCTTCAACTTCGCCAGCTTCCCCATCAGTCCCGCCCCTTGCGTGCTTCGATTACTATTTAACGTGCAAACATCAATCTCGTTTACCTGATTCCATTATTATTGTAATTTTGTGTCACTTTAGCCATCTGAAACGATCAGGCGGCTTTCTTAATTTGCTCAGGTGCGATCATATCAGTGGA
>CAZRZH010000277.1:0-1543 GCA_964604485.1 uncultured Sideroxydans sp. | reverse complement strand
TGGGGTTGTGGTCTTCTCCGACGATTTCCCAGGGTAGCTCGTGCCTCGCAACCCTTATATGTTCTCTTCTATGTCTTTTATCTTCTCGTCCAGATCTGTTTGTTTCCTGCACTGGATTGGAGATTTGTTCCTTGGCGGGCTGTGGAACGAAGGCGAGCGTAGCGAGCCGAGTGGAACAGCCCGCCAAGGAACAAACAGCGGCAATGCACCCAACTTTCACCTCCCCGTGAAACCAACATCGCTCTTCCTGCTCCTTCTTGCTTTTCTTGCCTCGGCAAGAAATGAGTCCGGAGTCTCTGCGCAAGGGACTCCGGCGGCGCGCACGAGCTCGTTCAACCCTCGGACGGCCTTCGGCCAGTCCGTAGCCCAGCCTGAGCCGTGCGCGCCTCGTGCTTTGAACTCGAACCGTTGCTTGAGCGGCGGCTCCGGCCGTGAGCTCGCATGCATAAGGATGAGTCGGAACACATTTACTTTGCGCTGAAAATAAAAAACAACATGACGCAAAACGCCTCCACCTATGTCGGAATGGACATCGCCAAAGCCACCCTCCAAGTCCACTTAAAAGGCCATCAGATCGAGTTCGAAAACAACGCCCAAGGCCATGCTCTGTTGTCCAAACGCCTGGCCAAACTCCCCCATCCCCACGTCATCTGCGAAGCCACCGGTGGTTACGAATACCAGGTCGTCCAGGCCTTTCACCAAGTCAAGATCCTGGTTTCGGTCCTGAACCCGGCCCATACCTTGGCCGCCACCCAAGCCCAAGGAAAACGAAACAAAAGCGACTGTAGTGATGCTGAGTCCTTGACCGATTATGGCCAGCGCTACCAGCCCCAGCCCACGCCCCCCGTGGCCGCAGAGCAACGCGAAATGACCGAGCTGACCTGCTGGCTCAAACAACTGATTGAAAATCGCGCCGTCGCCAAAACCCAGGCCAAACATCATCATGCTAACCTCTTTGTGCGCCAGCAGCACGAGCAACTCCTGGCCCACTACCTGAAGCAAATCCAAAGCGTCGAAGCCAAGATCAAGCTGATGGTGGAGTCCATGAAGCAATTCGGCCAGCGCCTGAATTGCCTGCGTGAAATTAATGGGGTGGGTTTCCGGACCGCGCTCATGACGCTGGTCTTCATGCCGGAGTTGGGACAACTCAATCGCGGCACAGCCGCGGCGCTCGCCGGCCTGGCTCCCTGGACTCGGGACAGCGGCACGATGAAAGGCAAGAGATGTATCGGTGGCGGGCGCGCCCAGGTGCGTCCCGTCCTTGACATGTCAGCGCTCAGTTCCATTCGCTGCAATCCCGTGCTCAAAGCATTTTACACCCGCCTCATAAAGAAGAACAAACCGGGCAAGGTTGCCCTGACTGCCGTCATGCGCCGATTGGTTATCCATATGAATAACAAACTCAAAGCTCTCGCCCAAACGCCACCAACCGAAAAAGCCGAAGCAGCAAAAGAAATTGAAAAAAACCTTGCCAAGTAAACACCGTTGCTGGGCTTTGATTCGGAATCCCTTTGGGATTCATCCCGTGCCGATCAGAGATGCG
>CAZRZH010000276.1:0-1587 GCA_964604485.1 uncultured Sideroxydans sp. | reverse complement strand
ATGCCGGGTGGTGTGGGAGGGGCTGGTCAGCTACTGACCACCCCTATCCCGATTATGGACGGGAATATTGATGGAACTCAAAGAGACGCAGATCGATAGCAAAACGATGTACGAAGGTGATTTCATCACGCTGCGCAAAGACAGTGTGCGCCTGCCGGACGGCTCCACCAGCAGCCGTGAATACATTACCCATCCGGGCGCAGTCGCCGTGCTGGCGTTGCTCGACAATGGCAAGCTGGTGTTGGAGCGCCAATATCGGTATCCGACGCAGCGCGAATTCATCGAACTGCCCGCCGGAAAAATCGACCACGGCGAAGACATCCTGATCACCGCAAAACGCGAATTGTTGGAAGAGACCGGTTATGTGGCAAACGAGTGGTTACACCTCGCCACCACGTGGCCCTGCATCGGTTATGCCAACGAACGCATGGAATATTTCTTTGCACGCGGGTTGACTCATCAAGGCAGCAATCTGGACGAAGGCGAATTCCTGGAAGTGTTCGAGTTGACACTGCCGGATGCTGTGACCTGGATACGTCAGGGAAAAATCAACGACAGCAAAACGGTCGTCGGCTTGTTCTTGCTGGAAAAACACCTCACCGATTGGCGCTAGTGGAATGCACAGCGATGGTGCGTAATTTTGGTGCAGGGTGATAAAGATGCACCGTTATGGTTCTTGTTTTGAGCATGGAATTCTGTGCTGGCCTAAGCTTTCTTTATATTTCAAAGAGTTGTTTAATCGGTACGGATCTTGCAAGCAATTAAAATTTTGCACATTCGGAGAGCGGCATGGAAGAGTTGAAATTCAGCAGTGATGTTTTGTTCGTCTTGCTCGGCGCCATCATGGTGCTGGCGATGCACGCCGGTTTTGCTTTTCTGGAATTGGGCACCGTGCGCAAAAAGAATCAGGTCAACGCGCTGGTCAAAATCATCACTGATCTTGCTGTCTCGACGCTTGCCTATTTCTTCATCGGCTACTCCATTGCTTACGGGGTGAATTTTTTCACCGGCGCGGAACAACTCGCGCAGAAAAACGGCTATGACCTGGTCAAGTTCTTTTTCCTGATGACCTTCGCAGCCGCCATTCCCGCCATCGTCTCGGGCGGGATTGCCGAACGCGCCAAATTTAACCCGCAACTTGCCGCCACGTTCCTGTTGGTCGGATTCGTCTATCCGTTCTTTGAAGGCATCGCATGGAACAATCATTACGGCATTCAGGATTGGCTCAAGACTTCATTCGGATTTGGCTTTCATGATTTCGCGGGCTCGGTGGTGGTGCATGCGGTGGGTGGCTGGATCGGCCTGGTTGCCGTGATGTTGTTGGGCGCCAGACGCGGACGTTACAACAAAGAAGGGCGCATCTCCGCGCATCCGCCGTCGAGTATCCCGTTCCTCGCGTTGGGTGCGTGGATACTCACCGTCGGTTGGTTCGGCTTCAACGTCATGTCGGCACAGACCATCAGCGGCATTAGCGGACTCGTCGCGGTGAATTCGCTGATGGCGATGGTCGGCGGCACACTCACCGCCTTGTGGCTGGGCAAGAACGACCCCGGCTTCGTGCATAACGGCCAGCTGGCCGGGTTGGTC
>CAZRZH010000275.1:0-1612 GCA_964604485.1 uncultured Sideroxydans sp. | reverse complement strand
CTAGGATCTTAGGAAGTTAAGTACTGCACTAAGCAACGAGTATGTTCAGGCAACCACTGCCTCCTCCTCAAATTCCAACCCCACCTTGCCAACCTTCACATCCACCGTAACCTTGCCACCATTCGCCAACTTACCAAACAGCAATTCATCTGCCAGCGCGGAGCGGATGGTGTCTTGTATCAAGCGCGCCATGGGGCGCGCGCCCATCAGCGGGTCGAAGCCGTTTTCGGCGAGGTGTTCTTTGAGTGCATCGGTGAAGACGACTTCCACTTTTTTCTCGTGCAGTTGTTCTTCAAGCTGCATCAAGAATTTGTCCACTACGCGCAGGATGACTTCTTTATCCAGCGAGGCGAAGGAGATGGTGGCATCCAAACGGTTGCGGAATTCCGGGGTGAACAGGCGTTTGATGTCGGCCATTTCGTCGCCAGCAGCCTTGGTGTTGGTGAAGCCAATCTGCGTTTTGTTGAGGGCTTCTGCGCCCGCATTGGTGGTCATAATAATTACCACGTTGCGGAAGTCGGCTTTGCGTCCGTTGTTGTCCGTGAGCGTGCCGTGATCCATTACTTGCAGCAGGATGTTGAAAATGTCGGGATGGGCTTTTTCGATTTCATCCAACAACAAAACACAATGCGGTTGTTTACTGATGGCTTCGGTGAGCAACCCGCCTTGATCGAAGCCAACATAGCCAGGAGGCGCGCCAATCAAGCGTGACACGGCATGGCGTTCCATATATTCAGACATGTCGAAGCGATGCAGCGGCATCCCCATCACGTAGGCGAGTTGGCGTGCCACTTCGGTTTTGCCTACGCCTGTCGGACCGGAAAATAAGAAGCTGCCGATGGGTTTTTGCGGATTGCCGAGGCCGCTGCGTGACATTTTGATGGCGCGCGCCAGCGTGTCGATAGCTTTGTCCTGACCAAATACGGTAGCTTTCAAATCGCGATCCAAAGTCTTCAGCGTGTTGCGGTCATCACTCGAAACCGTGCGTGGTGGAATACGCGCAATCTTGGAAATAATTTCTTCGATTTCGTGTTTGCCGATGATTTTTTTCTGTTTCGATTTTGGCAAAATTCGTTGTGCTGCACCCGCTTCGTCCAACACGTCTATTGCCTTGTCTGGCAGATGACGATCATTGATGAAGCGTGCGGAAAGCTCGGCTGCGCAAGTGATCGCTTGACCACTAAATTTAACCCCGTGATGATCCTCAAAGCGCGTTTTCAGCCCTTTCAAAATCGCAATGGTTTGCTCAACTGATGGTTCAGGTACATCCACTTTTTGGAAGCGACGTGACAGCGCGTGATCCTTCTCAAAGATACCGCGATACTCTTGATATGTGGTCGCGCCGATACATTTGAGCGTGCCGTTGGACAATGCGGGCTTGAGCAAATTGGACGCGTCCATCGTGCCACCCGACGCTGCTCCCGCACCGATCATGGTGTGTATTTCATCGATGAATAAAATCGCATGGGGCGCATCACTGAGTTCTTTCAACACCGCTTTGAGGCGTTGCTCAAAGTCACCACGATATTTTGTACCCGCCAATAATGCACCCATATCCAACGAGTAAACATGCGCATCTTGGAGAATTTCTGGCACATCTTTTTCTACGATA
>CAZRZH010000274.1:0-1681 GCA_964604485.1 uncultured Sideroxydans sp. | reverse complement strand
GTGGTGCGAAAGGAGAGACTCGAACTCTCACGCCTCACGGCGCTGGAACCTAAATCCAGTGCGTCTACCAATTCCGCCACTTTCGCTTTCGGGGTCTTGATGACCCGGAAGGGCGCGCATTATAACCGAGCAAATTCTAGTTCTGCACAAATTCGACGACAGCCCGCCCGCGTGTTTCACCCCGCATCAATTTCTCGCAAGTTTCCGGCAGCGCCTGAAGGGGGATTCGATGCGCGATAAAATCAAGGTTGTCGATACGCAAGCCTGTCCTGAGCCCAGTCGAAGCCTGTCCTGAGCTTGTCGAAGTGGGGTTCGTGGCGAGGCGTTGCCACATCCGCCGGCGCAATGGCATCAACGTCGCGGCGGAATCCACTCCCAACAATTTAACCCCGCGCAATATGAACGGGAACACTGTCGTATGCAGTTCTGCTCCGCCCGCATTGCCAAAGCTCGCAATCACTCCGTCTTGCTGCACCGTGCGCAGTAACCAAGCGAGAGTTTCTCCGCCCACCGCATCCAGCGCACCCGCCCAGAGTGTCTTTTCCAGGGGACGCTTGTTGCCGAGATCGATTTCACTGCGCAACAGGATTTCGCTGGCACCCAACGAAAGAAGATATTCCTGCTCGGATTTTTTCCCGGTCAAGGCGACCACGTGATATCCCAGTTGCGACAACATGCGAATGGCCAAACTGCCGACACCGCCCGTTGCCCCGGTGACGATGACTTTACCTTTCTCCGGTGTCAGTTCGTTCTGTTCGAGACGATGAATCGCCAATGCAGCGGTGAATCCCGCCGTGCCCAGCGCCATCGCTTCGAATAAAGAAATACCGACAGGCAGAGGCACCACCCAGTCGGCCGGAACCCTCGCGTATTCGGCAAACCCGCCATCATGCGCCACCCCCATGTCATAACCCGTAACCAAAACCTGATCCCCGGATTTAAAGCGGCCATCCTGCGACGATTCCACCACACCCGCCACATCGACGCCTCCTACACAGGGGAAACGACGAATGACTTTGCCCGCTCCCGTTGCAGCCAAAGCGTCCTTGAAATTAACACCGGCGAAATGACTACGGATGACCACTTCACCCTGATCCAGTTCTTCCAGCGCCAGTTTTACCAGGCGACCGGCAGACTTGCCGTTCTCATCGAAAATACGATAGGCATTAAAGGTTTTCATTTACAGATCCAGCAATACGCGTCCGGGAAACTCCAACGCTTCTTTGATCGTTGACAAAAACTGCACCGCCTCCCGACCGTCGATGATGCGGTGATCGTAAGAAAGCGCAAGATAGTTGATCGGTCTGATGACGATCTGACCGTTCTCCACCACGGCCCGATCCTTGGTCGCATGGATGCCCAGAATGGCACTCTGCGGCGGATTGATGATGGGGGTCGAGAGCATGGAACCGAACACACCGCCGTTGGAGATGGAGAAAGTACCACCGCTTAATTCTTCCATGCTGAGTTTGCCGACTTTCGCACGCGCGCCGAAATCCGCAATTTTCTTTTCGATGTCTGCCAGTGAAAGTTGATCGACATCGCGCAAAATTGGCACCACCAAACCCCGCTCGCTGCCGATGGCCATACCAATATCAAAGAAGCCGTGGTAGAGGATGTCGGTGCCGTCTACCGAAGCGTTAACGATGGGAAATTTTTGCAACGCCAGCACCGCCGCCTT
>CAZRZH010000273.1:0-1684 GCA_964604485.1 uncultured Sideroxydans sp. | reverse complement strand
CGGCAGCCAGTTGACCAACTTCAGTTCCGGGCCAGGTGCTTGTGCGGGGCTGATGCGCAGGCGCTTGAGTAACGCCTCCAACGCGGTCAACGCACCCGGCTCCTTGGCAGTGAGATTCCGGCGTGCCTCGATCACGACGTAGTCGTCAACCCAACACTCGTGTCCGCCGTCGAGAAGCAAATGCAGCAATTCGCGCACCGCGCCATCGGATTTCGCCGCGGAGAACAGGATGTTTGCGTCCAGAAACACACGCATGGCGTGGGCGCGCCGCGCTCAGCGGGCAGATTTGCGCTTGGGCCGCCCAGCACGCTTGACCGCCAAGGCCTTGGCGCCGAGGTAGGCGGCGAGTTCTTGCTCGGCCGCGTCGAACTCGCGCACGCGCTCGGCCGTGTACATCTCCATCGGCAGCGTGACGGCGAGGCGCAGCAGCAATCCTTCCGGCGTGGTTTCGGCGATCAAATGGTCTTCGGCCTTCAGTCCAAGAGCCTGACGCAGTTTGGCCGGGAGCGTGATCACGCCGCGGCTGGTGATGATGACATTGGCTTTCATGCGTTGCAGTATAGCAGAATTGCTGCAAGGTGCGGTGGCGATCAAAGATTAGTGGAAATCCCGCGACTTCGTTCCTAGCCTGCCCAATAGGTCGCTGTGATCTGCCAGCCGCCTCGCGATCACGTGCACCACCTCGACTTTGCTCTCGATTGAGCCATACACCGCCAGCCGTCGCGGTAAATGCGCGCGAAGCCCTGGCGCGGATCGAGGGCCGCTTGTGCGTTCGACCGGGAGATTGGCTGGTCTCGGGCTCGCTCGACAAATGCTCACCGCTGCGCGCCGCGGGACAGACGCAGTGCAGCCGACCTCGTGGCATCGAAGATGAAACTGGGCATTTGACAGGGGGCGCCGCAGCGGAAGATACTTTCGCTCGTACGGTTGAATTTATCATTTTTTCTGCGCTCGTTACCCGATTCAACGTACTCGGAATCGGAAGGCCGCTAACACATCCAAGAATCGACAGTGTCCCACCGTCTACAAAGGCCGATCGATGTCGCTACTCCAAGAACTGCAGAATCTATCAGAACAGGATCTCACACTGAAGATCCTGATGTCACTTTTCAAAGCAATGGGATACGACACCGTGGAGCATCATGGTGGTACGAACGAGGGTGGCAAGGATCTGATTTGTCGCAGGAGCGATGAATTTGGCGAGGACTACATCGCGGTAGTACAAGTCAAGAAATTCAGACCACGTGTAGCAGCGGCTTCCAGCCGGAGTTTCTCGGAGGTAGTAACGCAGCTTCAACAGGCCAAAGAAAAAAGTATTCCATGTACGGATGGAACGCGTCGGATACCGGATGGCGTAATCTTTGTCACGCCATTTGCGTTGGATACACGAGCGCTCGAAAGTCGGTTTGAAGGGTACGCCGCTCTACGCAATAGAGGCGTGCGCGTAATAGATGGTGATAAGCTAACAAGGTTGATTGCCCGATACATCCCTAACGAGATCACAGAGCTTTTCGGTACACCAATTGACTCACCGGACCTCTTGCAGGACGGGCTTACCAACACCGACCTGATGTCGGCACTAAATCAGCCACTCACGCGCACCCTCTCTCAGTTCTACTGCGACCTCGATTTTGGAGTCGGCCAAACGACCTCCAAGCTGTTCATGGCATTGAAGCTGACCTCT
>CAZRZH010000272.1:0-1727 GCA_964604485.1 uncultured Sideroxydans sp. | reverse complement strand
CACTTCACCGACGACCAACTCCTATCGCCGCCTCGTGCCCGGTTATGAAGCGCCTGTCAATATCGCTTACTCACAACGCAACCGTTCTGCCATCTGCCGCATCCCTGCCAACAAGAGTTCAAAGGCCAAGCGTGTTGAATTCCGCGCACCCGATGCGACCAGCAATCCATATCTTGCTTTTGCCGCCATCCTCATGGCAGGACTCGATGGTGTCTTGAACAAGATCGATCCCGGTCAGCCTCAGGATCGTGACTTGTACGAATTGCCCCCCGAAGAGAAGAAACTCATCCAACAGGTTCCAAGCTCCTTGAGTGAAGTGCTCAATGCGCTCGAAGCCGATCACGATTTCCTGCTCAAGGGCGGCGTCTTCACTCCTGATCTGCTCGAGGAATACATCAAGTACAAGCGCGTTTATGAAGTGGATGCGATTCGACTGCGCCCGACCCCGCACGAGTACGTGATGTACTTTGATGCCTAGCCGACTGTAAACCGCTTCCCCGCTTCGCGTACACCGACAGCTGGTTGCAGACCAATGGGCTTGCAGCAGGCTGTCGGCTTTTTTCTCCTATTGAGTGCGTCGCACCTTACTTAATGAGAAGATTCTACAGATTAGCTTCTTCTCATTAACAGGGCTAATCCACCTGTCTGGTGCGACGCACCCCGGAACCAAACCCTTATGACCCCACTCCTCGTCTCATCCTTCGTTCTCGCAATTTCATTTTGCGCTCCACCCGGAATCATCACCGCCGAAACCGTCCGTCGTGGATCAACCCGCGGATTTATCCCCGCCTTGTACGTTCAATTCGGTTCATTGGTCGGTGACACAACCTGGGCGATCATCGCGCTGACAGGCCTGGCTTTCCTGATTCAAAATAACATCGCCAAAACCATCCTGAGCTTGATCGGTATTCTTTTGATGCTCAAACTTGCATGGGATGCATTCAAGGATGCAAGCAATGGCGGGGGAGTGGACGTTTTAGCATCCGCTTCTACACGCGGAGATTTCGCCAGTGGCGCATTTCTATCCCTGGGCAATCCGCTCAACATCGTGTTTTGGACTGGTCTTGGTACAACAGTCTTCGCGTCCATTACCGGCGGTCCGCAGCCGATTCACTTTGCCATCTTCTTTGCCGGCTTTCTGGCTGGCGCAATCCTGTGGTGTTTCTTTATTGCCGGGTTGGTGGCATGGGGCAAACAATGGATGACCCAAAATTTCTTCCGCTGGGTTAACCTCACTTGTGGAACTGCCATGGTTTATTTTGCTTTCCAACTTGGCTTGCAGACTGCGCAGAGTTTGATTTAGGAGTATAGTGCGTCGCACCAGACGGGTAGATAATTTTTATAAATCGGCAGAATCTTCTCGTTTGGATTTTCCCCTTAAGTAAGGTGCGACGCACACTCGCAGATAAGTTAGAATCAATTCAATGGAAACAAAACTTCCCTCTCCCGAAATAAACGAAGCGCAGCTGCTTGAAGTCCTTGCGAGCCTGAACCAGATCAGTGATGCCATCAATCGCATCGGCCCCGGTGACTCGGTCAACAGCGGCGTCAGTTTGCAGTTGATCGTGGAGAGCGCCATCAGAGTCGTGCCCGGGTCGTCGGCTGTGATCTATACGTATGATCAGGCCACAGGTAGGTTCGAAGCGGAGTCGCGGGTATCTGCCCAGGCCGAAGGACATGCCCTGTCCACAAATCCAGTTTATTCAGATGATGCCCCGCGTCCCGGT
>CAZRZH010000271.1:0-1727 GCA_964604485.1 uncultured Sideroxydans sp. | reverse complement strand
ATCATGGGCATGAGCATGAACCCCAGCTCCGGCCAACAACGCAGTGAGACTTTGCACAGCGGCTTCGCACGTTACGAGCGCCAACTCGACGCACCAACCACGGTGTACGCCGGTTTGGGGCATACCTCACGTTTCCCTGATTATTGGGAATTGATCTCGAAGCAGAGCCTGGCCACCGCCAGTTCGTTCAACACACGCCCGGAAAAGACCAACCAGCTCGATGCAGGGGTGCTGTACAAAACCGGCGGCATGGACTTCACGGTGTCGGCGTTCTACAACAAAATTGGCGACTTCATTCTGGTGGACTACTCGCCGATGACGAAGATGGCGACGGGTGCCGTCAGGAATGTTGACGCGACGACTTACGGCGCGGAGCTGGGCTATGGTCAAACGCTGGGTGAACAATGGAAGCTGAACTCCTCGCTGGCTTACGTCCACGGGAGCAACAATACCGACGGTACACCGCTGGCTCAACTCCCGCCGCTGGAAGGGCGCATCGGGTTGAGCTACGACGACAAGCAATGGTCGTTCGGCGCATTGGCTCGTCTGGTTGCAGCACAGACACGCTTCGATTTGAACAAGGGCAACATCGTCGGCAAGGATCTGGGGGCGAGCAGCGGCTTCGGCATCTTCTCGGTGAATACAGGCTGGCGTCCGAATAAAATGGCTCTCGTTACAGCCGGTGTGGACAATCTGTTCAACCGCAACTATGCCGAGTTCATCAGCCGTGCTGGCGGAAACGGCATGGGCGGCGCGATTCCCGGATATGCGCAGACAACCCGGGTCAATGAGGCAGGCCGCACGTTGTGGTTGAAAGCGACTATTTCGCTGGATTAATCTATTGCGATCGGACAAGGGATGGTCATGGTGATCATCCCTTCGATGAGCGGGGAGAAGTGATGAGCTATCGGATCAAATCAACATTGCTGTTATCTGCCATCTGCTGTGGCTTGGTTTCATTTTCTGCCAAAGCGGAAGATGAGGCGCAACAAATCCGAGCATCAATCGGCCACACCTTCGATCGTCCTGATGCCGTTGTGGTGAGTGATCCTGTTGTTGTAGAGAATGGTTACGCGCTGGCTGATTGGATTCAGGGCGACAAGGGCGGCCGCGCTTTACTACGCAACAAAAATGGACAGTGGTCGGTGATGCTGTGCTCCGGGGATGGAATCAAAAAGACCGAAGTGCTGGTCAATGCCGGTGTTCCGCAATCAACGGCTGAAGCATTGGTTGGCAAGCTGGCACACGCCGAAGGTGGTCTGCCACCTGAACAGGTGAAGATATTTGGTCTGTTTGGCTCACAGCAAGTTGTTCATCACGAACATAATAAGCATCACTGATCAATATCAGCCGTGTGAATATGGGAGGGTGGATTGCCTGCTTCTACACGTGTTAATGAGAGGGGGCGCAATTTGTGGTTGAAGGCAAACTTCAAAATTGATTGATGCTCGACTGGTTGCGATAACAAAAAAACCGCCGGATTTATCCGGTGGCTTTTGAGTCATCGATCTATAAAAAAGTGCAGTGCGATCCTTCAATAACCACCGCAAACCCTGATTCAAACAGGGTGCGCAATATGCCGCATATCCGTCTCACTGTATGGGGTTATACTTGCGCCGGGTAAAGCGCAGTGGTTTTGATTTATTGTGGCAGCATCCTTATGCCTGTTTTACCAGCCTACATTTACCAACTTTCGGGAGATTAATCATGGACAGAAGAGAAATGCT
>CAZRZH010000270.1:0-1762 GCA_964604485.1 uncultured Sideroxydans sp. | reverse complement strand
GCCGAAGCTGATGACTACCGGCCAGATGCTGGTGTCCCAGTGCGCGTGGACTTCACCGCCATGGACAACATCGTGATTACTCATTGTTTTCCTCCTTTGGCCTTACTTTGTTGCGTCCAGGATGTTGCAACTCTGTTGGGCAAAAAAGATTAATTTATCAACTATGAGCCTCTTGCAAAAGGACGATTGCGTGGATGATTTTTTTCGCGACAGGAGGCGAAAGCGGGAGGAGCAGGCGGCCATTTCTGGCATGATGCGGTTCTCGAAGCCAACATCATAACGCCCGCAAAATGAATGCTACCCGACCCGAGCTGATCATGCAACGCTGGAATGTCATTCAGCACGAACTGCTGCCCGAACTGAGGAACGAAGTCGGTACGCTGACGCCGAAACTTGAGAAAGTCATCTACGTCCTGGAATGGGTGCGCATCGAGGAATTCACAGAAACGTCCTGGTGTGGCGTGGGACGTCCGCCGCACGAGCGGGCTTGGCTGGCGAATGCTTTCGTCGCCAAGACGGTGTTGGGACTGGCGACCACGGTAGGACTGATTGAGCGCCTGACGATAGACCGCGCCCTGCGGCGCATCTGTGGCTTCTCCCCCTGCAAGAAGCTGCCCTCCGAAGCAACCTTTTCGCGCGCCTTTGAGGAGTTTGCTGAAGGGTGCCTGGCCGAACGTGTGCATGAGGCGCTCATCAAAGAACACCTTGGGGATGAACTGATCGGGCATATCAGCCGCGATGGCACCGCCATCGAGGCGCGCGAACATCCGGTTCGTACCAAGAGCGCCGCAGTGACGCCGACTCCCACGGCGCAATCGGCTTTGGTTCCCGAGAACGAGGGAACGACGGAAGCGAGCGCTACAGGAATCCCGCTGGTGCCGGTGAGGAAACGTGGTCGTCCCCGGCGTGGCGAAGTCCGACAGCCGGCCAAGGAGTCCCCCGTTCATCATCAACGGCAGCAGACCTTGGCTCAAATACTCGAAAGTATCCCCACGGCGTGCGACCGTGGCGCCAAGTGCAATGCCCAAGGATACAAAGTCAGCTGGAACGGTTACAAGCTGCATATCGACACCGCCGACTGTGGCGTGCCCATTGCCGCGCTGCTTTCTTCCGCATCGATGCATGACAGCCTGGCCGCGATTCCCCTGTCGTTGATCAGCGCAGCGCGTGTGACCAACCTCTACGATGTGATGGACGCCGCCTATTGCAGTGCCGAGTTGCGCGACCACAGCCGGAGCCTGGGCCATGTTCCCCTGATCGACCACAACCCACGCCGTGGCGAGAAGATCGAATTCGCCCCGGCGGAAGCCATTCGCTACAACGAGCGCACTGTTGCCGAACGCAGCAATGCCCGGCTCAAGGATGAGTTTGGCGGCAGACACCTCATGGTCAAGGGCGATACCAAAGTGATGAGCCACTTGATGTTCGGTGTTCTGGCTTTGTCCGCCGACCAGTTGATGCGATTGCGACAATGACACACACCGCCCAGCCTCCAACGCCGGTGCATTCGATGGTGCAGGGCAAGCTTCGCACTGAATCATGAAAAATATGCCATCAGGATAGGCGGACGACCAAAGATGTCGCTCTCACGATGAAAAATCGCTCCCAGCGGGCGAATGTGGCAGTTTCGGAATTCTGATTCCTGACTTTTGCAAGAGGCTCATCTTTGATGGACCAATCGATTGCGACAAGTTGGACTACCTTCGCAGGGACGCACATCACTGCGGAGTACCTTATGGGAGCAGTTTGAACGTTGGGGCGA
>CAZRZH010000269.1:0-1782 GCA_964604485.1 uncultured Sideroxydans sp. | reverse complement strand
TTATCGGTCTGGTTGGCATCGCGCTTGTGGTGGTTGCATATCTGGCTTTGAACCCTGTGCTTGCCGCGCCGCAAAATTTATTATCCGTGTCAACCGCCGCACTTCCCGCAACATACACACCAGACCCGGCCTCGTTTTATTTGCCAACCGTAACGCCAAATCCGCGCTCCACGTTGATCGTTGTTCAAACACCCACGCCCTTCGTGTTGACGGGCGGCCCGCGCCCAAGTGTCATTGGTTATTCGGTTTCGGGGCGGCCCATCGAAGTGTATGCCTTCGGCAATGTCGAACGTCAGCGCATGATCGTGGCAGGCATTCACGGCGGTTATGAATGGAACACAATCGCGCTCGCCGATGAATTAATTCAATACATCCACGAAAACCCGAACATCATTCCAAGCGATGTGACGCTTTTCATTCTGCGTAATTTGAACCCGGATGGCGATGCGCGCGATCATGGAATTGATGGCCGCGTCAACGATCATGGCGTGGACTTGAATCGCAACTTTCCGACAAATTGGGCTGCGAATTGGGATCGCGACGGATGCTGGAATTACGGTCCGACTACGGGTGGGGCTGGTCCTGCCTCCGAGCCAGAGACTCGTTTGCTGATGGCTTTCCTGCAAAGCCACCGTATCGAAGTGTTGATCAGTTATCACAGCGCCGCGCTGGGTGTTTTTCCCGGCGGTGTTCCGTGGGAGGAGAATTCGATCCGCTTTGCAAAAAAACTGGCGGCAGTCACCGACTATCCATACCCGCCAATAGATACAGGGTGTATATTTACCGGCACTCTCGCAGATTACGCCGTGGAACTTGGGGCAGTCTCCGTGGATATGGAATTATCCACACACCAATCCACCGATTTTAAAAAAAATTTGAAGGCATTGGATATTTTGTTGAACTGGCAGAAATAATAACTTACATGGAATCCGAAGTCTCCTGACTTCGGTGCAAAATCGGGAGATTTTGCAATCCAAAATAAAAAACCTAACAAGGAGCATGAATGACCCAAAAAGCAGATACCCTTTTCACGAACGCCATCGTTCTCACCATGGATGGAAAATTAACCCAATATGACCCCGGCGCCGTCGCAGTAAAGGATGACCTGATCGTCGCTGTCGGCGCGGAGTCTGAAATAACGAAGGAATACACCGCCGATGAAACAATCGACTGCGGCGGAAAAGTGCTCATGCCGGGGCTGGTAAACGCGCACACGCATGTGCCAATGACTCTCCTGCGCGGCCTGGCAGATGATTTGCGCCTCGACGTCTGGTTGATGGGCTACATGCTTCCAGTGGAACGCGAATTCGTCACGCCTGAATTTGTACGGCTCGGAACCTTGCTCGCGTGCGCGGAACAAATTCGCAGCGGCGTGACCACCTTCAACGATATGTACTTCTTTGAAGACGCAATCGCCCAGGCCACAGCAGATGCGGGTATGCGCGCGGTCTGCGGACAAAGCGTGATGAAATACCCCGCGCCCGATGCGCCCTCATTCGAAGATTCGCTGGCGATGGCGCGCGAGTTCATCAAGAAGTGGAAAGGCCACCCGCTGATCGTCCCTGCGGTTGCGCCGCACGCCCCCTACTCCACCACGCCTGAAATATTACGCACCTGCGCCAACCTCGCCCGCGAATTCGATGTGCCGCTGCACATTCACATTTCCGAAACCGCGTTCGAAGTTGAAACCATGCGCAACGAACAAGGTATGCCCGTTGTGCCGTACATCAAAAAGCAGGGCGTGCTCGAAGCAAAAGTGATCGCCGCGCATTGCGTTCATAT
>CAZRZH010000268.1:0-1814 GCA_964604485.1 uncultured Sideroxydans sp. | reverse complement strand
TCTCGTCTCGGACAACAGCTTAATCTACTGTCTTATATTCGGGGGCCACTATACACCGCCAGCAACAGTGCTTCATCCGCGCTTAACCCTTGTGCGATGAATGCGCCGATCATGCCGCTCAACACATCTCCCATGCCTGCGCAACTCATGCCGGGGTTGCCGGTCTGGTTGATATAGAGCTTGCCTTCGCGCGTGGTCACGAGGCTGCCCGCACCTTTAAGAACTACGCTGGCACTCAGGCGTTTCACCAGGCTGAGTGCAGAGGCGGCGCGATCTTTTTGGATTTCATCCGTGCGGCAACCCAACAAACGAGATGCTTCGCCGGGGTGCGGGGTAATCACGACGGGCGTCTTGCGGGAATGCAACATGCCGCGCAGATCGGGACGGTTGGCAAGGATGTTCAGTGCATCGGCATCCAATACCAGCGGCACATCTAGTAACAGCGCGTCGTAGAGCAGTTTCTGTGCGGCAAGACTTTGACCCAAGCCGCAACCAATCACCAGCACCGTGGAATTGAAATTGTCTTTCGCGTTTGCCCCCTCTCCCACCGGGGGAGGGTTGGGGTGGGGGAAGGAACGCAGCAAATCTGTTGCTTTGTGTAGCATGAGTTCGGGACAGTGGACATCCACCGTTGGGGCGTTGTCTGCCAGCAAGCCGACATGCACGCAACCCGCGCCCAGCTTCAGCGCAGCGCGGCCAGCCAATATCGCAGCCCCGATCATTCCGTTGCCGCCGCCGATAACCAGCACCGTGCCGAACAGGCCTTTATGGCTGTCCTTGGGACGGGGCTTGAGGAATGAGGCGACTTGCTTGCGCGTGATGGGCGTGGCTTTCATGCTGTTTTCCCTGAGTGCGTGAGGTCGGCTGCATTATAATCTGCCCCCGTTCTAATTGCCCTAAAGTGACCGAGTCATGTTCTTCACCTCGATTGGTAAATCTGCCCTTTCCGCCTTCCGTCTCGACAAGCTGCGCAGCGCGCTGAGCGCCACGAAAACCGGCGTCACCCTGGCAGACACGCGCCACGTCTATTTCACCGAACTATCGTCGCCACTGGCAGCAAACGAAGTCGCCTTGCTCAACCGTTTGTTGAGTTTGGAGAGCGACGCAGGTGAGCCGGACATCGAGGGCAAGTCACATTGCCTTCTGGTCATTCCGCGCCTCGGCACCATCTCACCGTGGTCGTCCAAAGCCACCGACATCGCCAAGCATTGCGCATTGCCACAAGTGAAGCGCATCGAACGCGGCATCCTGTTCTATCTCAAGAGCAAGAGTGGCAAAGCGCTGAGTGAGGCTGAGCAGAAGGCCGTGTTGCCTTTGCTGCACGATCGCATGACCGAATCCGTTGTTGCAGATGTCGCTGGCGTCGAAGACAAGATATTCAAACACGGCACACCGCAGCCATTGTCCAGCGTGGACATCCTCAAGGGCGGCAAGCTCGCACTGGAGAATGCGAACAAGGAACTGGGCTTGGCACTTTCCATCGACGAAATCGACTACCTTGTCGAGAACTTCAACAAGCTCGGTCGCAACCCCACCGACGTCGAACTGATGATGTTCGCGCAGGCCAACTCCGAACACTGTCGCCACAAGATATTCAACGCGGATTGGATCATCGACGACGAGACACAAGCCATCTCGCTGTTCGGCATGATCCGCAACACACACAAGTTGCATCCCAAGGGCACAGTCGTTGCGTACTCCGACAACTCCTCCGTCATCGAAGGCGCAGAGATCGAGCGCTTCTACCCACGCGCGGGCGGTGTTTACGAATTCAGCAAAGAGCTGACCCACATCCTGATGAAGGTGGAGACGCC
>CAZRZH010000267.1:0-1814 GCA_964604485.1 uncultured Sideroxydans sp. | reverse complement strand
CGCCGTCCACTCGGCTTTGCCAAAACCACCGGGGATGGTGTCGCCGATGTCGGGCGTGAAGCCTTTCGTGTTCGCTAAGGCTTCACCTTTCTTGATCAACGCCGGCTCGGTGTAGTTGCCGGCTGCCCCTTTATTGGGCGAGAGATCGAAACCGGCTTTCGCCCAAGCCGCGCCACCTTCCTTCGAGGAAAGGTAAGCGACGAGTGCTTTCACAGCAGGTGTATCACTAAATGCCATCATCCAGTCCGCGCCACCTTGTAAACCCTGTGCGCCGGGGACCGCGAAGAAATCGTAGTCCATGCCATATTTCAAACTCGGGAACTTCTTGGCAACCTCGCCGCCGGCAAAGCCAGATTGCTTGACCATCATTGCCTGTGGCGGATCCATAAACGGTTTATAGATCGCCTCAAGAAATGGCGTGGAGAGCGTGCCTTGCGCACCACCCACAGTGTATTTCGGATCGCGTGCCCACTTGCCATAGATTTGGTAGGCTTCTTTCACCCCAGCGTCGTTGTAAGCCACCTTGCCGCTGATTACATCTTGAACGTACTGCGGACCTTTCTTCACCAAGAGAATATCTTGAAGGAAGTCGGAACCCGTCCAGCCAGTAGCATCACCCGATTCCATACCCATACTCCACGGGACATCGCCGTTGGCTTTCATTTTCTCTACCAAGGCATCTAGCTCATCCCAAGTCTTCGGGACAGCGTAACCTTTCGCTTTGAACACCGCCGGGCTGTACCAGATGATGGTTTTGATATCTGCTTTCACCGGCAGACCTAACCATTTGCCATCCACCGTTCCGGGTGAGACGAAGAAGTCGGCATAGCTATCGCGATGCGCGCCGAGGCTGTCCATTGTCTTAAGTTTGTCTTTGTATTGCACCAACTGTGATGTATTCCAAAAAGCGATGTTGGGTGGCGTGCCTGCCTTGACTTTCGTATCAAGCAAAGCCTGGTCGCGTGTGGACTCTGGTTTGAGGACAACGCCACACGCATCAACCAGTGGTTTAAGAATCTGATTCAACCGCGTCTCTTCTTGACCCGACCACTGATACAACATAGTGATTGTGTCACCCGACTTTGCGCCCATACATTCAATTCCACCCGCTTTAGGAGCGGTCGTGGGCGGCACAGCTGTGGGCTGTGGCATCGCGGTAGGTGCTGCGGTTGTCGCAGTACCGCAAGCTGCGATCAAGAGCGCCGCGATAGTAGTTACTGCAAATAGGTATTCGATTTTTTTGTTCATGGTCTCCTCCAATTTCTAAAACTGAATCAAACTAAACTCAACAGACGAACTGTTTACACCAACAACATCACCTCCATTTCATTTCACAACAAGCACCGGACACTCGGCGCGTTGGGTCACTGCCATGCTGACGCTGCCCAACATCTTGCCTTGCCATGTGCCGTCTCCTCGCGCCCCCATAACGATCAGATCAGGCTTATGCATCTCGGCAAAGCCCAAAATGACACTCACTGGCGGTCCATAAAGGACAATGGGATCTACTTCCTTGATGCGAATCTCACGTAGATGTTGTGCCACATCATTCACAAGAATTTGCGCTGCCCCCTGCGCCTTAGAAAACACATCCTGTTGATCGATCCCGCTGAGATGCGAATAGCCTAGAGTTAAAACATTCAGCACGACAATCTTCGCGGGGTAACGTAACGCCAGTGATGCGGCGAAATCCGCCGCCCGAGAAGCACATTTAGAACCATCTGTGGCGAGTAATAGACACTGAATCATTGACAGTTCCTGCACACATCAAATCTGCTCGTATCGTGTCGTGTTCACTACAAAGAGCGTCATAC
>CAZRZH010000266.1:0-1849 GCA_964604485.1 uncultured Sideroxydans sp. | reverse complement strand
GCTCCATACCTCAACGTTTGGAAAGGTGGTCGCATCTGTACTGGCAACATCGAAACGCCGAAGGGTGAATCGAAGTTCAGTACGGAAGCATGGGAAGAGGCTTTTTTCAGAAGCTACTTCACCCATCCGAACGTCCACGAAAAAGATGCGCTGACAAAATATCGCGGCGGCATCTTTGCGTTGTGGCGTGCGCTGATGAAAGGTCGAGCATTTCCGACTGAATCATTGGTGCGGGCCGGTGAGACGCTGGGGCAGGCATTTGAAAGGACGGTGAAGCATGGACAGCCGTGACGTTGCGCTGCAAAGCGTGATGCCCACGGTGATGGTGCCACGCTACTCTGAACTGGAAGAACTGGCCACGGCAGGTGATCGCATTTTGATGGCCGCCAACGGTGTCTGGCTGGAAGTTTGCCGCGCATGGCTGTATGCGCGCGTGCTGGTCGCAAAGCCTTCAATCATCCCGGTTCCATACGGGCAAGTGAGTGAGGTAATGCGGTTCGGCTTTGGCAAATTGCCGAAGGCAATGGTCGTTCAATTTATCGAGCAGGCCAGAGCCAGATGCCCAAACGAGTGTGCTGCTTGGGTCGTCTGGAATCAACGGACGAACGAGTGGAGGCTGATGATGCTTGAAGAGACATCGGTCGGGCCTGGTCATGTCAACGTCAACCTGCCAACACTGGAGGAAGACGAACACATGGTCATGGATTTGCATTCGCATGGGCTGACAGAAGCGTTCTTTTCCAGAACTGACAACAAAGATGATCGAGGTGCGACAAAAATCGCCGGAGTCATTGGGAATCTTGATAAGCCTGAGGCGACAGCATCTTTTCGCCTCTGTGCAAACGGGGTGTTTGTGCCGCTTCCATTTGATAACCCGCAAGGGTAAGGAGGTACGCATGATACACAACATAAATCCCAGCCTGCTCACGCGGGCGGTAAAGGTGGTGTTGGTCGGCGCAGGTGGCACAGGTTCGCACGTCTTACGACGGCTGGCCAACATGCACCTTGCGATGGTCGAGCTGGGGCATCCTGAAGGTTTGGATGTCTTGGTGGTAGATCCAGACACCGTGTCAAAAACCAACGTCGGTCGGCAGAATTTCTGGCCATCCGATGTTGGGCAGCCAAAGGCCGAAATACTGGTCAACCGCTGCAATATGTTGATGCAAACGGGATGGCAGGCTGAAGTGGCGAAGGTCACTGACGATTCGCGTTTTTCACAGCCGGACATTGTGATCGGATGCGTCGATAACAGGAAGGGCAGGGCGGCAATACTCAAGGCGCTCAGGCGTAGTGCGTATCGCTCATCTTGCTACTACTTGGACATCGGCAATCGTGAGCATGATGGGCAGGTGGTTTTGGGAGAGGTCTTCGGTGAGAGCTTCAAACGGGAACATCGTTTGCCTCACATCGCCGATCTTTACCCTGACATCATCGACGGGTCGCTGGATGCTACAGACGATACGCCAAGTTGCAGTTTGGCTGAAGCGTTGGAGAAACAATCTCTGTTCATCAACGACACGATGGCGAATGCGGCTTGCAACTTGTTGTGGGAGCTTTTCCGTTATGGGCGGCTCACGCATCACGGCCAATTCGTCAACATCAAGTCAGGGCGCGTAACGCCCCTGGCCATCGATCCCGAAGCGTGGAAGCGCTTTGGCTACGATGAGAATGCAAAACCAAAGCGGCGCAGTAAGGCCGCGAAGAAGTAGGTAGTTAGCAACGAGTCCCATCCGCGACGTTTGCGGATAGGGACACGATGAATCCCCTTGTTGGAAATAGCCATCAGGGGGCTTCACTAAGTCATTGCAGGCTTAGTGAAGCCCCTTTTTGGCTTCTTTTACCAACAACA
>CAZRZH010000265.1:0-1854 GCA_964604485.1 uncultured Sideroxydans sp. | reverse complement strand
CGGACGTCAAGTATTACGGTCTTCATGCATGAACCTCCGGATATCGCGGTCAAAGCCGGCGAAGAGCCTGTCGAGTGACAAGAACCGGTAGCGAGCCTCCCGGTCCAGCGTGTGCCGACGGTCGCCCTTACCGGACTCATTGTCGTAGCGCAGAACGCAGACCCCATCGACCACAAAGGCCAGCCGGTACTTGTACGAATGCGCCGAGCTCTCCAAAGGACGCGAAACTTCCCGGACGACGATCTCCGCAAAGGATGAATCAGTGTACGCGACGCGTGTTTGAGTCAGCAGCAGGGCCTTCACGCTTCGCAGTGTGCCACTGGATGCGAAGTGCTGTCAATGCCTCCAACACAGGAGATGCAGCTTGATGAGGCCTAGACAGAATGGCTTGCCGATGAATTGACGCGCCCCGCCTACTTGGTATCGTGGATTGCCGTTCATGTAAGCTCCGTGCCGATCATAGTTACTACTTCTTTCGATGACGGCGACGCTTTTCTGATCCGCGTCGCAAAAAGCGCACGGTTTTGGTGAGCGGCGGGTCGCTACGCTATTCAATTGTGGCACGCGCGTCCGGCCCGCCCAAGCGACCTATAGTTGGGCGGCGCTACCTCACTCTGTCTTCCTTCTGTGCGAAATAACAACGTAAACACCGAGGAAAATGGAAAGACAGCCAAGGCCGACTAATATTGGAACTCCCCAAGCCACGAATTGGTCCGTGGGTATCGGGTTGCCTGCACGACCGAATTTCACTGTGTCTGCCTGCAGGAATGGGAGCAGGCGAAACTGAAGGATCGCCGCCGCGAGAAACTCTATGACTGAGCCCCCGATAAGACCCATGACTCGGAACTTTATAGACTTATTCATATGCAGGTTCCGTGTCGATCAAAGTTACTGTTGCTTTCGATGATTACGATGTTCTTCCTGGCCGCGTTGCAAAAAAGCCCAACGCGATAATCAGCGGCGCGCTCTTTGCGTCCGCTGGATTTATTTGTTGGCCGTTTCCAATTTTCTTTTAAAGCCTCTATATGGTACAAATTCGTAACCTAATGTTCTATAGAAACGACACGCCTCTGTGCGTTCCGCTTCAGTAACGAAGATTACTTGACAACAATCGATTTCAATGGCGACTTCTTCTAATTTTCGCATGAGACCAGATCCAACACCGCTTCGGCGTTGATTCATATGGACGATCAAATCCTCAACTACCATAAACGGTTTGCAGTCTCCGTAAAGCTCCCAGCAAATAACACCCATGCCGAATCCAATTAGCTTTTCGTTCTGTTTTGCAGCCAAAAGGACGTAAGCTGGGTTATTTGATATCTTCGAAAAAGAGCTTTTCATCCTTTCAATTGACGATACTTCCCCCCAGAATTGCGTGAACAATTCCGCAAGTGAGGGTAGATCATCTTTAGTTAATCTCGTGATATTCACAATTGCATCTCTTTGGCCATTCGGGATAGGGAGAAGCCTCGCAGCTCCCCCCCTCCCACACCACCGTACGAACGGGTCACCGCGGCATCAGCGCGAACACACCCCAGCCCAGGTATTCACGCGTGTAACTGGCGTAGCGCTCGGGATCCGAGGTCAGTTTGGCTCGAACATCTTTCGCGAACTCGTCGTCGGGATTGGCTTCAAGCCATCGGCGCATGGTGAGCCATTTGGCCGCCTCGTATCTGTCCCAGCCGTCTTGGTCAGCCAGAACCATTTCAACGACGTCGTAGCCAAGGTGGCCGAAAGACGCGAGAAGTTCTGGAAGCATGAGAAAGTCGGAGATTGAGTTGGCAAGACACCCCCTGGCTACATCTTCCGTCGGCGGTAACTGCCGCCAGTAGGGCTCGCCGATGAGGATGATCC
>CAZRZH010000264.1:0-1873 GCA_964604485.1 uncultured Sideroxydans sp. | reverse complement strand
CCGAACCAATTCAAATCCCCGCCCTGCGGGGATTTGTTTAAAATTCTCGACTGCGTGAGTGACTATCCGTATATTTCAGATGTGCGTGCTACAATTTGACCACATCTTATGACCACTTGGAGGCCGCAATGCAAACAGCCATCGGAGCAGGAGAATTCAAGGCGAAGTGTCTACAGCTACTCGACGACATTGCCGAAAAACGCGGGTCGTTGGTCATCACCAAACATGGTAAACCTGTGGCAAGACTGGTGCCTGTTGAGCCGGAACAACCATTGTTCGGTGCGCTTAAAGGGAGTGTTGTTGCGGAAATGGATATCGTTTCACCGATCAACGCCGAATGGGCGGCCGCCAAGTGAATCTGGTGCTGCTGGATACCCACGTTTGGGTGTGGTTGCTAAATGGTGATCGGAAACTCAACCCGAAAGCATTGAAAGCCATTGAGCAATCCTTATCCGAGGAGGCGGTTCTGTTGTCGGCCATTTCACCCTGGGAAGTGGCGATGCTGGTCAACAAAGGAAGGCTTACGCTGGATCGGGATGTGGGGGAATGGGTGAGCGCAGCCGTTAGCATTCCAGGTATCCGAATAGAACCCATTACACCGGAAATTGCGGTTGCCAGCACGCGGCTTCCCGGGGATATTCATCCTGATCCGGCTGACCGTTTGATTGCTGCAACTGCACGCCATCTAGGCGCGTTACTGATTACTGATGATCAATTATTACTCAACTATGGCGCGGCTAAACACCTAAAGGCTTTAAAGGCTGGGAGGTAAGCATCCTCCTCGCTTTAGTGTGTGTAGGTTGCGGTTGAATGCAATGAAGCCCAACGTTTTTCGCGAGACGTTGGGCTTCGCATTCGCTCAACACAACCTACTCAATGTTGCACATCGCTCCGGATACCCATTTCAAAATTAACCCTGACAAAAATATCCCTCGCTACGTCCAAGCAGTATCTGTCACTTTTTCCAACGATTGGAGTCGTCCATGTACCGTGATTGTCTGCCGCTGAATATCCTGCAACGTGTTGTGTTGGCTGTGCTGCTGGGCTGTTCCGGCCTGGTCTTGGCGGCGGAGGTGTTGCCACCGCCGCCTGTCATGCCCATGTTGGTGCGTTTGCGCGCACCGGAGGCAAAGCTGCCGATCCGTTTGCAAAAGGTGGAAGTGAAAGCCGAGGTGGTGGGGCGGGCGGCACACACGCGTATCGAGATGGTGTTCTTCAATCCCAATAAACGCGCGTTGGAAGGCGAGTTGCAATTCCCTTTGCAAGACGGCCAGACGGTGAGCGGCTTTGCGTTGGACATCAATGGTGAGTTGCGCGAGGCGGTGCCGGTGGAAAAAGAAAAAGGCCAGCAGGTGTTCGAGGATGTGATCCGTACGCGGGTCGATCCGGCCTTGTTGGAAAAGACGCTGGGCAACAATTACAAGTTGCGCGTCTATCCGCTGCCGGCGCAGGGTACGCGCCGCGTGGTGTTGGAGCTGGATGAGACGTTGCCGATGTCGAGAGCTTATTACACGAGCTACCGCCTGCCCATCCAGTTTGCTGCCACGGTGGAGAATCTGGAGGTAACGGTACACAACGCCTCCTCGCCTACTACCTATTCGTCGATGATGGCCAAAGCGACCTTGGGTGCAGAGCGCTTGAAAGTAAAAGATGAATTCGACAAGCAGGGACGCAGCGGTTGTTTGGTGAATTTTTCACGTAGGGGCTACACCGGTAAAGACGTTCTGAACATTGATTATCCGAATAATGTATTGGGGCTTGTCGCCAGCGAACGGCGTGACGACCAGACCTATTTTTATGCCGAACTGAAAACCAATCCGTACAGTGGACCCATCCGTCAAGACAGAAATCAGTCTAGTTTAAGCTGGTGTAA
>CAZRZH010000263.1:0-1947 GCA_964604485.1 uncultured Sideroxydans sp. | reverse complement strand
GCCTGATGGTTGGACTCTTCCTTCTCACTTTCGAAGACAAAGCCAATCATGAATGACACAAATATTATGAAAAACGAGCCAAACGCCTGTTCAACCCCTGTCACAAACAACGAAGAGAGCGAGCCCTCAAGACTACTTTGGCAACGCCCGACATGGGAAAAACTCAGCATCAACGAAACTTCATACCGCGGGGGAACCATAGATGATGGCGACCAGCAAGCCTCCTGCGTGAATTGTTGAGACGCCCTTGACCGGCACGGAGCGCCTGTCGTTAAAACTCCCGCCTGCTTCAGATTCGTCAAGAAAATGACGTGTGGCAGCGACTCCGTTCGCATCCAATGAACATCGGTCGCGAGAACCGCTTTTTGCTCGATCTGTTGCGAATGGGCCAATGGACAATGCCGTTAAGGAATTCAAGCGGTAATCGTTGTAAGATCATACTCAGCAGTACCGTTAATGTAGCTGTTGTTGAGCAAGCGGGGCCAAGAACTAACAGGTTGACGCAAGGCCCGCGGACAGGACCTTTGCCGGCGCTTTGGGATGGCGCGTTCGGCGATCCGCCGCAGGGTCCGTCGCACGACCAATCGCACGCCGCGCTCGTCCAGCAGGCCCGCAGTGGTTTCCAGGAATTGCCACAATCCTCGCATGGCCTCCAGCGTTTTGAGAAAACTGATTCGCAAGACCGGCATCTCCCCGGTCTTGGCCGCTTTAATGCGCTCATCCACCAGGATCGCATAGGCCATGATCAAGGCCGCAATCTCCTGGGCGGCGGTCAGCGGCGTATGACTTTGCACCAGCGGGTTAGAGCGCAGGTCCACTTTCAATTCCCGGTAGAAACTTTCTTGCTCCCACCGATAGGCGTACAACGCCAGCAACTCACTGGCCGGATGTTGTCTCCAGTCCAGCAGGCTGGTCCACAGACGCACCTTGCTCCAGGCCCCTTTGCCCCGCCGCACTTGCCCGACAATTTCCCGCACCAGCATCTTCTTTTTCCCCGAGCAAATCTCGACCAGGGCGCTGCCATCGGCGTAGCTTTCCACCCACTTCCGGTTCAAGTTCTTCCGTGCGCGCACGAGAAACTCCCGCTGGCCTTTGCTATGAATCTCCTTGAACTCAATGAGCAACACGGGCACGCCATAGTAACGGTCGCTGATGAGCAGACTTTTCTCCGGCAGCCGGTCCAGCACCTGGCGGGACAAAACCATTTCCGATTCCTCCTTGGGGCCAATGGCCGCGGCGATCGGATTGTGCAACCCCAGTTCCACCAGCACCGCCACTCCCACTTTGGCAAAGGCGGCCTGGAAGCGGCGGCTGTCGGGTTTGAACATGCAGGCTTTGATCTGCGGAGTATTGGCCACCGAAAAGCGGCTGCCATCCAAGCCGCACGCGAGCAACCCTTTATAGAAGGCCTCAGGATGGAGTTTCTGTTGCGCTTTGGGATGCAGGGTCTCCTCCATGAGGGTTTCGAACATCTGCCAGGGCAGGTTGCTGCGGCGTTGCGACAACGCCGAGTCGGTCACGGACTTGCCGGTCAACTCTCTCACATGTTGGGACAAGGTGCCCGCTCCGGCTTGAACATGAAAGACCAAACTCATCAACAGTTCCTGGATCGAAATGTGAGGTGGCCGACGCCGCGCGAGCCCGAGGGTTCTGAACCAGTAGCGGATGACTTTGGTGGGAAGAAAGGAACGGAAAAGTTGTTTGAACGACGAAGTTGGAACATTTGCATTGCGCATCCCAAGCTTAATGCACTAGAAGCAGGAATAGTACCAGATAAATCTTTCTTTAAATAATTATAGAAATTCCAAAAATGAGAACCGAAAAACACCCTAATTTCTTAACGGCATTGGGCCTAGCGTAATGTCCCCTTCAACGTACGAAGGCATTTCGATTCCACGTTCCGCCAACATCGATTTGGGTAAGCGTTCGCAGCAAAATCCTTCAAAG
>CAZRZH010000262.1:0-1971 GCA_964604485.1 uncultured Sideroxydans sp. | reverse complement strand
TGATCGAAGTGCCGGTGATGTTGAGCGTGGTGTATCTGGTGAAGCGCAGTGCGGGATGGTACGCGTTGGGGGCACAGAAATAGGGTAGATGCTGTTGCGTTGATGTTATAGCCCTAAGTTAATTTCTTCTTGGTCGAGGGAGGCAAATAGTTTTCCGCCGAAACGACCCGCCTGCCACTCTTGGTTTCCAGTGCTTTGCGTGCATTGCCAGCGATAGCGCCGCCTTCTTTCGCGGCCGTGCGGTTGTCGATAAAGCCTTGCGCATCTTTGCGTCGCGCAATTTCCGTAGTGCCCGCCTCGCCCAGCATGGTGAAAATCAGTTCCAGGTCAGTCATGTGATCGCGCAGATTATTGCCGGCCTTCTCCTTGTCCAGCCCCTTGAGGTGGCTGTGCGCTTCGGGTGTTACACCGAATGTGGCACGGGCAATCTCGGCGGTGAGGATGGAATATTCCCGGCCCTCCTGCACCCCGCGTTGCTTCCACTCGTCGGTCAGCTCACCGCGAATGGAGATTGAGCGCAGCCGCTTCTCTATCCACGCCTGCGGATAACCCTTGGCTTGGTACAACTCGCGGGCGCGGGCACTGGCCAGTTCAGGGTTTTCAATTTCCTTCACCCGCTCGTAACCCACTTGCGCCAGCCAGCGTTTGAAAGGCTCTGCCTTGGGCGAGGGGATGGCTTGGATGATGCGGAATAAACCTTCGGTATTGGCGCAATCGGTCACACGCGGCTTGCCATCCGGCGCTTCGAGTTTCAACCCGTGACAAAATGTCACGACTTCACTGCCCTCCGCATTCAAGCGCTGTTTCAGCTTGCGCCAATAGGCCCCGGCATCGGGACTGTCCGTCAACACGCCGCCAATTTTTTTGAACTGGCTGTAGCCGCCACCATCAGTTTGTTCGGCTTTGAATCCGGCGCGGCACTCGCCACCGTGGTTGGTGTATTGATCGAAGTGCCGGTGATGTTGAGCGTGGTGTATCTGGTGAAGCGCAGTGCGGGGTGGTACGCGTTAGGGGGCAGGCAAAGTTAGTCCACTTCGAAAACTAAACACTCGCGCGGGCTGTACAAGGTAAAGCCCAATTAATCTCCCATTGGGTTTCAAGTGTAGGTTGGCGCTGAACGCAGTGAAGCCCAACAAAATCCCCCAACCGTTGGGCATCATTTCATTCAGCCACAACCTACAACATCAAAATCACACCCGACACGCAAGCCAATAACCACGGCCATTCCAGAGCACCACCCCGACCAACCCAGCCCCATTTTCACACGCAAAAATAAAGTTGAAATAACCGCATTTGTCCTATTGACAAATTCGCTCCCCCCCTAATATTCACCCCACTTGCAAATTCCTCGCCCCGCATACCCACCGCAAAGCACGGTGCGTAGCCGCCGGAGAATCCCCAGAACTAGGAGCTGGCGCAAGACAAAAATCCCGCGCAGACGGGAATTATTTTGTTTTGCGTGACGGTTCAACGAAAGGGGATTTACATGAAACAAAATCTGGCTGGTGGGTTTTCATTGCGTAAAACACGCAGCCTTACTCCCATCGTTATTTTCGTAATCTCGTTGCAATCGCAAACAGCACCCAAACCGCCAGTCAGCTACCGGGGGAAATAGGCGGGTGCTGTTTTATAGCTTCAGGCAATGACATACCAAACAAGCGAAAGGTGATGAAATGGCATCTCGAATCGAATCAAACGAAATCAGAGCACTACCGGTCATTCCATATTCGGAACAACGGCCCCAACTGAGATCAGGCGACCTGCTCTTTGCATCCGGTGATTACTGGGTATCAAAAGCCATTCAGCGGGTAACCGGTTCACCGTGGAGTCATGTCGGAATCGGCACAAGCGCGTAGAGATGAACAGGCGCGGCAACAAGAGCAAGCCAGAAAAGAAGAGCAGGCACGCAGAGAGGAACAAACGCGCCGAGAAGAGCAGGCCAGAAAAGCAGAACAGGCCCGCCGGGAAGAA
>CAZRZH010000261.1:0-1974 GCA_964604485.1 uncultured Sideroxydans sp. | reverse complement strand
TGCGCGTCGCGCATTAACTACATATTTCGGGTACTTTTATTCGCGTACCAACAATCCGGGTTCATAGTCCGCGAGGACTCAGCGTTTACGCAACGGATCGAGCAAAGAGGACAGGCCGTTGTGATCCAGCTCCTGCATCAGCGCCAACAGCAGACCGATCTCACTGGGCGGGAAGCCGACACGAGCAAACCAGTTGAGATACCGACCGGGCAGATCGGCGATCAACCATCCCTTGTACTTGCCGTAAGGCATCACGCGGGTGACCAGCAATTCAAGGTGTTCGCGCTTCATCCGGTTATTGATTGGTACGTTTGCGATAAAGAAAGGCTCTGGGATAGTGGATATATTTCGAAAAATATGTGGGGCTAACTCCATTAGCTCCGATTTGCATGCGAGATATTTTTATGGGTGAGGTGGTCACACAGGTTAGAGCATTTCCTTCTACAGCTTTAGCAAAGTGTTTGCTGACGTGGAAGTGCGTAACACACTGGCCTTTTACGCTTTTCGATGCGACCAAGTTCGAGCGCCTTGACCAATAAGTCCTTGGTTTGTCGCTTTTCCAAGCCCAGCGCAAGTCGGATTGCTTCCTCGTTTTTGGGCTCCTTCTCAAGCAACAAGGAAAGTCTATCCATAACATCCTGAGAATTATCGAGTTCGCCTGGCAGTTTTTCATGGCTAGCCGTATTCGACGATTCTGAATCCCCATAAACAACTTCAGTCTCCGCGACCTTCAGTGGTTGTACATTAGTAGTAGCATTGGGGAGAGCAGGTGCCATGCTGGATTGTTCTGATATTGCAGGTGCATCACCTAACACACCCTGCATGGAAATGCTGAGTGTATCTTGCCGGGTATCCAGATATTCACGAATTGAAGTTCGATCATAGGGTGCATATGCAAATCCATGCCCACCTTTGGCAATAAGCGCGGCGTTACCAGCCTTCTCACTAGCCGTGCGCACATAAAGTGGAACCCAGCTGTGACGCAAATTCTCGAGAGCACCAGCCCAAGTACCGCCTTCACCGTGAGCGGAATCCACCACCAGCGCATAATCGGCCAATGCATAAATGAAACGGTTACGTGCCATGGCATTGCCTGCATTAAATCCCGCTTCCGGATTGAACGGCGAGACCAATACAAATTTTCCGGATTGAATGCCTTCCCTGTTCTGACGATTGACGCTGGCACGCAACAAGTCAGCAGCCAATACGCCGATCACTACACCGCCAGCCTCACCAGCACCTTGCATCGCAGCAGAATCAGCACCCTTGGCACCGCCTGAAATCACCGCCATCCTGTCGCGAGCACACGCACGAGCAACATTACGTGTAAATTCGAGCGCATCCTCCGACACGTCCCGCGAACCAACAATAGCCAAACCGCCAACATCCAACAGTGATGTATCCCCAGCCCCATAAAGCAGCGGAGGTGCGGATTGCCCCAGCTTCTTTTTCAAACGCACCGGATAGGCGGCATCACTGCGTGACAACACCCACAAGCCGCTACGCTGCCATTTCTCCAAGGTCAACGCCATTGCGGTACCTCTGGCAAGCAACGATTCCACACGATCTGGAGCCAATTTGGCGTGAACAATATCATTTAATAATCCAGATGAGCCAGTGCTTAGCAAATCGGCTGGACGAAGCTTGCGCTCCATCAGCCAGCGCGCCAGCGACTCATACTCCTTCTGCGTCAAGGGCGCAGAATTTTCACCCCGTTCGCTGCCGAAACGCCCGCAAAGCAGCAGGATCGCCTCGGTATCCGGTGACACGTTTCCTGTGGGGATTTCGCTCATTTATCGTTTCGCTATCATTACTTCGCCGTGGTCGCGGCAAGTGCGTAAGGATACACCGGCCCGCTGCCCGCCTGCCTGAGCAACGCAGTCGCTATAGTCATCGTCCATCCTGAATCGAACACATCGTCCACCAGCAACACCGGGCCGGCAATATCAACGCCCTCAGTTTTAATCTCGAATG
>CAZRZH010000260.1:0-2066 GCA_964604485.1 uncultured Sideroxydans sp. | reverse complement strand
GCATCAGCACAGGGTGGGGTTTTGCCTTGATGCGCGCACGGCTCTAGCGTGACATAAGCCGTTGCGCCACGTGCTGCCTCGCCTGCTTCACGCAAGGCAAATACTTCCGCGTGAGGTTCACCCGCACGTTGATGCCAGCCGCTGCCGATGACTTTTTCATCTTTGACCAGCACGCAGCCAACGCGCGGATTGGGGCTGGTGCTATTCACACCCTGCTCTGCCAGACGCAGGGCTTGTGCCATCCATACGCTATCCTGCGAGGTGAACATAGGATGCCTAAACCTTCTTAGCGCGGCGTGGCGACTTGCGCACGGCTTCAACTGCCTCGGTGAAATCGCCGACATCCTGAAAGCTTTTATACACCGAGGCAAAGCGGATGTAGGCGACCTTGTCGAGCTTGAACAATTCTCGCATTACCATCTCACCGACTTGCCGGGAACCGATTTCACGCTCACCCGACGCATAGAGTTTTTGCACGATGTGATCAATGGCTTCATCCACCAACTCAGCTGAAACGGGACGTTTATGTAGCGCACGACTGAAACTGGTGCGTAATTTTTCTTCATCGAATTCACTACGCATACCGTTCTGCTTGACCACCTGCGGCATACGCAACTCTACCTTTTCATAGGTGGTGAAACGCTTATCGCAAGACAAACAGCGACGGCGACGGCGTATGCTATCGCCATCGTCGCTTTCGCGGGTGTCGACTACTTGGGTGTCAGGATGTTTACAAAAAGGGCATTTCATAGAAGCAGTCGGTAGTTGATAGTTAGCTCAGTACACCCTCTCCCCTCGTGGGAGAGGGTTGGGGAGAGGGTTGGGGAGAGGGGGCTCTGAACATTTCACCCTCTCCCTAGCCCTCCCCCATCAAGGGGGAGGGGACAGGTTACAAGAAAATTTACAACTCAACGTCACGAATATAAATTACTAAATCAATAACAACTAATCTCCATAAACCGGAAATTGCGTGGTGAGTTTTTTCACTTCGCCAACCACGCGCGCAATCACCGCATCATCGCTTGGCGCATCCAGCACATCGGCAATTAAATGAGCAAGCTTTAGTGCTTCTATTTCCTTAAAGCCCCGTGTCGTCATGGCTGGGCTACCGATACGAATGCCGCTAGTAACAAATGGTTTCTGCGGGTCATTAGGGATCGCATTCTTGTTCACGGTGATGTGCGCGCGTCCCAACGCGGCCTCGGCATCTTTTCCGGTGATTTTCTTGGCCTGTAAATCCACCAGGAACACATGGCTGTCGGTACGGCCGGACACGATACGCAAACCGCGCTCTTGCAACACTTTGGCCATCACCCGCGCGTTCTCGATGACTTGTATCTGATAACCCTTGAATTCTTTGCTGGCTGCTTCTTTGAATGCCACCGCTTTGGCCGCGATCACGTGCATCAATGGGCCGCCTTGCAAGCAGGGGAAAATCGCTGAGTTAAGAGCCTTCTCATGTTCAGCCTTAGCTAAAATCAAGCCGCCACGTGGGCCGCGCAGTGTCTTGTGCGTTGTCGTCGTAACAAAATCTGCAATGCCCACCGGGTTTGGATAGATACCTGCTGCCACCAAGCCCGCGTAATGCGCCATGTCCACAAACAGATAGGCACCAACGCTATCGGCGATGACACGGAAACGCTTCCAGTCAATCACCAATGAATACGCCGACGCACCCGCCACGATCATCTTGGGTTTATGTTCGTTAGCCAAAGCTTGCACTTGGTCGTAGTCGATTTCTTCTTTGGCGTTCAAGCCGTATTGAATGGCGTTATACAACTTGCCGCTGATATTCACTGATGCGCCATGAGTCAAATGACCGCCATGCGCGAGGGACATACCGAGAATGGTGTCGCCCGGCTTGAGCACGGAAACATACACTGCCTGATTAGCCTGTGAACCAGAATGCGGTTGCACGTTAGCGTATTCCGCACCAAACAATGCCTTGGCGCGATCAATCGCCAGTTGCTCAGCCACGTCAACATACTCGCAACCACCGTAATAACGCTTGCCCGGATAACCTTCGGCGTACTTATTGGTCAGCTTGGTGCCTTGCGCTTCCATCA
>CAZRZH010000259.1:0-2079 GCA_964604485.1 uncultured Sideroxydans sp. | reverse complement strand
TTAAAGCGCAATACAAGACGCTGGGCACAGACGGTTTCGGTCGCTCCGACTCACGCAAGAAACTGCGCAGCTTCTTCGAGGTGGATAGGTTCTACGTCGCGGTTGCGGCGTTAAAAGCCTTGGCAGATGAAGGCAAGGTGGAAGCGAAGGAAGTCACGCGTGCGATCAAGTTGTACAAGATCAATGCGGACAAACCGAACCCCACCACGGTTTAATCGAGGAGAACGACGTGGCAGAAACTAAAAATATATTGGTGCCGGACATCGGCGGCTTCAAAGGCGTCGCCGTCATTGAAGTTTCGGTGAAAGTGGGCGACAAGGTCACTGCCGAGCAAACGCTGATCACCGTGGAAACCGACAAGGCAACCATGGATGTGCCCGCACCTTTCGAGGGTGTAGTGAAATCAGTGAACGTAAAAACCGGTGACAAGGTATCCGAAGGCGACTTGATCGTGACGTTGGAATGCGCGGAATCGGCAACAGTCGCTCCGGTTGCTGTTGTCGCAACGCAACCCACTGCGCCTCAAACAGCCACGCCCGCTGTCGTTGCAGCGGCTCCGGCATTCGCCGCAGCGGTCATTCAAACGGCCACTGTCAGCGCACCCGCGACAGCGGGCGGAACTGCGCATGCCAGCCCTTCCATCCGTCGTTTTGCGCGCGAGTTGGGGGTGAATCTTGCCAAAGTAAGCGGCAGCGGCGAAAAAGGCCGCGTCACCAAAGACGACGTGCAGAACTTCGTCAAACAATCGCTGGCACAACCGGCCGCAGTTTCCGCCAGCAATGGTCTGCAAGTGCTGGCGTCACCGGTGGTGGACTTCGCCAAATTCGGCGCCATCGAAAGCAAACCGCTGTCGCGCATCAAGAAAATCTCCGGTGCCAATCTGCACCGCAACTGGGTCACCATTCCGCATGTCACGCAATTTGAGGAAGCCGACATCAGCGAAATGGAGGCTTTCCGCAAAGAGTTGGGCGCGGAATACGCCAAGCGGGACATCAAGATCACACCGCTGGCTTTCATGCTCAAGGCCGCCGCAATCACGCTCAAACACTTCCCCGATTTCTGCGCCTCACTGGATGTCACAGGCGAAAATCTGGTGGTGAAGAAATACATCCATATAGGTGTGGCCGTCGATACGCCGGACGGCCTGGTGGTTCCGGTGGTGCGCGATGTGGATCAAAAAGGCATCGTGCAACTGGCGCAAGAACTGGGGGAGATCAGCGCCAAGGCGCGCGACAAGAAACTCCCCGCCACCGAGATGCAGGGCGGATGTTTCACCATTTCCAGCCTGGGCGGCATCGGCGGCACGGCGTTCACCCCGATTATCAATGCGCCGGAAGTGGCCATCCTCGGCGTGTCGCGTTCCAGCATGAAACCGGTTTGGAAAGACGGCGAGTTCGTGCCGCGTCTGATGCTGCCGCTCTCGCTGTCTTACGACCATCGCGTGATCGACGGGGCTTCTGCGGCGCGCTTCACCACGTATCTCGCGCATGTGCTTTCGGACATGCGCAGACTAGCGCTCTAAGGGTATCCGATGGCATTCCATATCGATCATCTTGCTGTGTGGCTGGCTTCGGTCGTCTACTTTTTTATCGGCGGCTTGTGGTACGCACCTTTTCTCTTCGGTAAAAAATGGATGGCGCTCAATTCCATGAGCGAAGCCCAACGCCTGGCCAATATTCGCGACAAAGGCGGTATTGGCGTTTTCCTGATGTTGTCTTTTGCCGGCGGTGTGGTTTCGCTTTATGCGCTGTCCTGCATCTTGGCCATCGGCCAGATCCACACCGCGCTGGGCGGTGCGACGGCCGGTTTGCTCATCGGTCTGGCGTTCGGCTTTGTCACCACCGGAGTGTCCAATCTATTTTCGGCGCGTCCCTTCGGTCTGACCCTGATCGATTCCGGTTATGAGATCACGGCGTTCACGGTGTGCGGGGCGATCATCGGGGCATGGTGAGCGCACCGATCGGCATTCTGGGCGGAACGTTCGACCCCATCCACCACGGACACCTGCGACTGGCGCAGGAAGCACTGGAACCGCAACATCCTGATTTTTCCGAACCTGGTCATCAACGACATCATGGG
>CAZRZH010000258.1:0-2079 GCA_964604485.1 uncultured Sideroxydans sp. | reverse complement strand
GTTCGGATTAGGTTGACAAATGGTAGCCATCCGTGCAAAGTAGGAGTCTGCTCAAGATTCCACTTGTCACGGAGGCTACCGCATGGAAGTCTATCACGGCGATCCGATTCTGCAAAGTCCGTCGCTTGAGCGCTTGGGACAATTTGTCCGCACACACGCTCAAAAATGGACGGATGGTACTCCCGACTTTGAGCAATTTGAACGCGAGTTGCACGAGCATGTGATGGCGCTCGAACGCGAATTGGTGACGGAAGAACTCGCTCGCTACGATGTCACCGCCGAGCAAGTCGAGGTCGAAGGTGTGACTTATCGCCAAACTCTGACTTCGCCCGAAACGTATTTGTCGGCGGCAGGGGCAGTCACCGTGATGCGGCATCTGTATCGCCCTGCGGGGCGTGGCAGCAAAAGCATTTGTCCGCTGGAACTCCGCGCCGGCATCAGCGGAGGCTACTTTACCCCACGCGCGGCACGCCATGCCGCCTTCGTCACCGCACAGTTGACGCCTGGGGAAGGTGAAGCCCTGTTTGATGAGCTGGAAGGGATGCGCCCCTCGCGAGCAAGTTTGGATCGGTTGCCTAAAACCTTGTCGGCGCATTGGGAAAAGCATCGGGAGGTATGGGAAGCCGCGTTGCGAACCCAGGAAACACTTCCCGCAGAAGCAGTCGTGATGGCAATCTCGGTGGACGGCGTCATGATTCCGATGAAAGAGGGTGCCGCCCAGCGCAGCGCCAAGCAAGCCGAACCGGGCAAACATGCCAGCGGACCGACGGGGAATCAAGAAGTCGGCTGTGGCACGGTGGTGCTGTATGATGCCGCGGGCGCGCGCGTCGAAACGGTGCGCTATGGACGGATGCCCGAAAGCAAAAAGGTCACGCTGCAACAGCAACTGCAAGCCGAAGTTGCCAGTATCGTTGCCCTCCGCCCGGACTTGCGCCGCGTCCATTTGGCCGATGGGGCCAAAGACAACTGGCGCCTGTTGAGCGAAATCGAGCAGGTCTTGAATCTGCCGTCCCAGCCGTGTGTGAACATCGTGGACTTTTACCATGCGTGTGGGCATCTGAAAAATGGGTGCGATGCTGCGTGGGGAGAAAGTACCCCGCGTGGCAAAGCTGAATTTGAACGACTCAAAACCTTGCTGAAAGAAGCCGACCAGGGTGCCGACCAAGTCATTCGCTCCCTCAAATATCAGCGCGGGCGAGCACGCGGTTCCAAACGCCAACGCTTGGAGTCCGAACTGACATACTTTCGGAATCAACGGCCGCACATGGATTACGCCGCGTATGTGCGTCAAGGGTTGCCGATTGCGAGTGGCGTAATTGAAGCGAGTTGCAAGACCTTGGTGACGCAACGGATGAAACGCTCGGGCATGGCATGGAAGCAACCGGGTGGGCAAGGGATTTTGACCTTTCGCAGCCTGATTCAGAGTGGCCGCTGGCACGCGGCTTGGCAATTGCTCCGCGCTGATTTCTGCAAAGAAATTGTAGTGCGTGCAACGCCAGTGGCCTCGGAAACGGGTGTACACACCGCGCCCAGCGCCTCTCCATCATCCAGAGTGCTACTGCACACCGGCGGGGCCACAATGTTGCCACTGGCAATCTGAGTCGAACATCCGTACTCACAGTTTGAGAGTTGCACCCATGTCAGATCCACACTGAAGCAGTGTGGCCCGAGTTCTTTATGAACGTCCTCCGCAAGACCCTGCAAAAACTCATCACCGATAATTGGCCTGGAATGGAGGGGCGTTACTCTTTCGCCGTGCCGTGCCGCAATCGCGCGGATGGCAAGGCGTGCAATGGACGTTTCCCGATTGATACACTCCGTAAAATTCTTGACGAAGGCGACGAGACGACTCGCTGTGTCATCTGCGGCGCGCGGCAGAATATTATGGAACTGCTCTTCGGCTTTGAAGAAATGGGCTTGGGCGAACAACTGCAAGCGATTCAAGCGAAACTTGACGGCTTGGACAGCCGCATCGCGAACTATGTTTGGGCAATTATGCAGGCAATCGCCAGCGAATCGAAAGAGGGTCCACGCCTGTTCACCATCATGCCAACCGATGCCGACTGGAAGAAGCAACTC
>CAZRZH010000257.1:0-2125 GCA_964604485.1 uncultured Sideroxydans sp. | reverse complement strand
AATGGCGATGACCGCCATCGCGCGCGAGGCGAGACGATCTAACCAATGAGTGATGGTGAGCGGGCATCCATCACTTTCGCCCATGCCGGAAAAGAACCCGTCATTGGCGCGAGTCGAATCAAAAATAGATCCTTCGACCACCAACACAAACGGCGAGAGTTGCCCGCTTGCCGCTTGTTCCAAACGGCGTAGATAATCCGCGCCTGATTCAAAGGCGAGGACGGAGTGAATCAATTCGAGGGGAGGAAAGTTTGGAAGGCGACCCAACAAAAGGTCTTCGATCTTTGGCGAGGTTGCGCCCAACATCGCCGTCGTGCAACCTTCGCAACTGCCACCGCTTAACCACACAATGTAGACCGTCTTCGCGCTCATCGGCATCCAGTGTAGTCTAATTGGGCAGGGCGGTCAATTCGGAATGACCGAGTCAGATGTCTGCCGCGAGCACAACCTCAAACCCGAGTCGCCACCTTTCGGTTCGTAATGTGTCGCTTTCTTTCGGCGGCTTGCCCATCGCGCCCCATTCCGCGGTCCGTCAAAGCGACAATGGTCAAGCGATGGAGTCTTCGAGCGCGATGGATATAAGTGCGGCTACTGTCTCACTCCTTTGCCGCGCTCAAAGTGCGCTATCGATCACATCAAGTGGACGAACACCGTCACCGCCTGCGCGCGATGCCAGTCGCTCAAAGGCGACAAGTCATTACACGCTTCGGGCTTGGCGCTGCGGGTGCGCGCCGGTCATCCCCGCACGAGCTATTGAAATTTCGTAGCCCTTAATGAAACCAATCAATTGAAGCACCATCCCTTGACAACCCTTTTGCGCCGGTGTATTCTCGTTGTATGCGATAATCCATATTATCGCGTGTTGAAAGATAGTTGCCCTGCCGCCTAAAGGTGCCCCAGACACAATGCCCAAACAATCACTTCGTGCCGCCGCCGAAAGTTTTCTGGCGAAAATCGAACGCAAATCCAAAGGCGCTAACGTTCAACACACTCATCGGTCGTATAAGAAGGCGATCCAGGATTTCTTTGCCGTTGTTGAACACCGCGCAAAAATTCAAGTTGCCAAGACACCGGCGGCTCAAGTTGAAACGGATTGGATCGTCTGGTACATCGAAGCGCTTCAGGACAAGAGTGTATCCCCAGCGACCGAACAAGCGCGTCTGGCTGCTGTTCGCGGTTTTTATAAGCATCTCAGCCTGATTGTCCCTGAAATCAATCTCACGCGGCTTGAAGCTCTCGTCAACAACTACAAACGTCCTCTTCCCCAGAATGAAGTCCTGACGACGGATGAAGATGTTGAGAAGGTTATGCAGTGGGCCTGGGATTGCCTGCATAAACCATTCCGCAGCCGCTGGGAAAAACTTCGAGCGTATCGCAATCGCGCCTTCCTGGTGTTGCTAGCCGATACAGGGCTACGAGTCTCGGAAGCCTGCCGCTTGCGTTTGTCCCATCTGGCTCAGGTGTCGCCTCGCAATCTGCAGTTCACACTCAAGATTAAAGGCGGTCGTGAAGCAGTGATCCGTCTTTCCAAAAATGCGTGGAATGCAATCCGTGCCTATCATCGCGTCCGCGCAGAACTTGACGCGAAAAGCGGACTCAAGCCGGAGCAACTGCCAGTATTTGCTCAACACAGTCGCTTGGCAGATTTGCGGGCGAAACGAAAACGCAAGACTGCCCTCCTGCGGCCCTGGACGGAGGGTGGCGCACGGCAAATGCTAGAGCAGGCGAACAAGGACGTATTTGGTGAAGATTACCGCCTGGCTGATCCTGATGCTGCTGATGGAGAGAATCGAAGGAAGAAAGTGCTTCGGGGACGTGTGACTCCACATGGGTTGCGGCGTTACTTTGTTCGACGTATTTACAATCGCCATCACGATTTGCGGAAGGCGCAACTCTTAGCGCGACACCGCAATATGACAACAACCCAACGCTATATTGGAACCACCGATATAGAAATGGAAGAGGCTTATCGGGATGCGATTGATTCCGCGGGGAAGGGCGATTTAGAATAACCGTTCTGTTTTGCTCTCGCAACCCCTACATTTTCTGTTCCAAGTTTAGCGGAGCCCCGATGAGGCAGATGAAGAATGGCTATTGACCTTGAAACAACAGCCTCGTCTGCCGG
>CAZRZH010000256.1:0-2126 GCA_964604485.1 uncultured Sideroxydans sp. | reverse complement strand
GTGGGGGACAACGCAGAGGATTATTGGTTCCTCCACTTGCTATGAAGTTTGATGTTGCCCCTGCTTTAACTCCACTGATTGAGCGAGCGCAAGAAGCCTTTAGTAACGCAGATTTGATTGTTGTTGTAGGGTTTTCGTTTGCAGATGCGGATCTATATATTTCCCGAATGGTGATCAAGGCGCTTCAAAGGTCTCCAACTTCCCGCTTATTAATATTTGATCCGAATTTATCAATTAAAGAAAAAATGAGGCTGCGATTGTCTAATCTTGACCCTAACTTCTGTTCTTTCGCTTAAAAAAATGAGTGAATCGGAGATTTATTGGGTAGACTGTGAAGATGCCTACCACCCAGATCACCCACGAAACCATAGCCGACATACCGTTGCTAATGCACATCTTACATGATCAGTTGGAATACGACAAGTTGCTCGATCAGATTGACCCGCCGCATGGGAACTGGCAGGGACTGAGTTTGGGCAAAACGATGGTCACCTGGCTGACGCATATTCTCAGCGAGGGCAACCATTACATGAGTCACGTGCAGGACTGGGTGGCGCAATCGTCGCACTTGTGGACGGGCTTGTGGGGACAAGCAGTGCGTCCGCTGGATGTCAGCGATGATCGGCTGGCGGAAGTTGCACGGCGGTTGAGTTTGTCGGAAGTTTGGGAACCGTTGGAACAAAAAATCACCCAACGCATGGTGCGGGTATACGCGTTAGCGACCGAGCAGGTCCGCCTGGATACGACCACCGCCAAGGTGTACGGCGGGAGCGATGTGTCAGTTTTGTTCCAGCGTGGGCACTCGAAAGACCACCGCCCGGATTTGCGCCAATTGAAGGTGATGCTGGCGGCGTTGGATCCGCTGGGCGTCCTGGTCGGTGCGGATGTCGTGCCTGGGAACACCGCCGATGACGGCTTGTACGTGCTGATGATCGCCCGCTTGCGCTCGACCTTGCCCGCCAAGGGCTTGCTATACATTGGCGACTGCAAAATGGGAGCGTTAGCCACGCGTGCCTACGTCGTGCGCACAGGCAATTCCTATCTGACGCCTTTGGCGCAAGTCGGCGGACTGCCCGAGCAGTTGGACAAATGGGTAGACGACGCCGTGCGTGGGAAGGTCCATCTACAACCGATCTTGGATGTGGATGGGAAAACGCGCTTGGGCGAAGCATACGAACACCACCGCCAAGTGACGACCACAACCGATACGGAAACGCTTAAATGGAACGAGCGCGTGCTGATCGTGCGTTCAACGGCGTATGCCAAAGCCGCGGTGAAAAGCCTCCACCAACGGCTGGCACAGGCGCAGACGGAACTCAATGCCTTGACCCCGCCGCGGGGTCGCGGGCAGCGGCAATTTACCGATGAAGCCGAGTTGCAAGCAGCCGTGGAGGCTACTCTTAAACGCTATGACGTGACAGGGTTGCTCACCGTTGAATTGCAACGTGAAACCGAATGTCGCGCCGTGCGTGCCTATCGCCAGACCCCTGCCCGCAGCGCAGAACGCCATCGCTACGTGGTCAAGGTGAAAGAAAATCGCGTCCAATTACGAAAACTGGAGCCGCGTCTGGGCTGGCGCGTGTACGTCACCAATGCGCCTGCGCGCAAGTTGCCGCTGAAGCAAGCCATCCTCGCCTATCGGGATGAATGGTTGGTGGAGCGAAATTGCGCGCGTTTGAAAGGACGGGCTTTGTCGCTTGCCCCACTCTGGGTACGCCGCGACGATCATGCTCTCGGTCTCACTCGCTTGCTCACCTTGGCGGCGCGCGTGCTGGCTCTGGCGGAATATCAAGTGCGGCGTACTTTGACACAAGATGACCGCACCTTGGTTGGTTTATATCCTGGACAACCCACGCGTGCCACTGCCCAACCCACCACCGAACGTTTGCTGCAGGCATTCAAAACAGTCAGCCTGACGTTGGTGCAAAAAGGCGCGCAGATTTTCTATTTACTCACGCCGCTCTCCGATTTGCAACGCACGATCTTGCATGATTTAGGCTGTCCGTCCAAACTGTATCAATCTTGGTTTCCCAAATCTTGGAAACCTCTCAGAATTTAAGCGAAAGAACAGGTGTTACGATTTCATGCATGACATCCGATTTTGAAAAGGATAGTGTTTTTCTGAC
>CAZRZH010000255.1:0-2182 GCA_964604485.1 uncultured Sideroxydans sp. | reverse complement strand
TGTGATTCAACCTGATGGTACGATTTTACTTCGCGCAGAGCGCTCGGCTAAAGGGCCAGGACGTATCTATACCCTCACCTACTCCGCGCAAGATCAAGCGGGCAACACTGTTACGAAAAGTGTAACGGTCAGCGTTCCACGTAATAAAGGAAATGATAAATGAAATGGTCGGCATCGCTTTTAATTACAGCAATATGTAGCCAACTAGCGTAACTTTTGCGCAACCAGACGGCAAATCGTTTATCCAGATGCAATTTCGTACGGTTGGTTGAAGCCCAACGCCAGTTGGAATGCGGGCACGCCAACCAGAAACAGGGTCACGCCCGGGAAAGGACTCGCCGAGTCGAACTGCAATGCGGTGCCGCAGGGTGTGTGTTGTACCAGTGCCGCAGCGTTCGCGGCGACGTGAACCAAGTGTTTGGGACTGTTCAATACCTGCTGCCACTTCGGCGTCGGCTCTGGCGCGCACCGTTTCAACCATGGCACACACCAGCGCACGACGTTGGCGGCCAAACCGGCGAAGAGCACCTGGAGGCGAATGCCCGCCCGTGAGCGGCTCATCAGATGTTGGACGAAGAACGTGCCTTTCAGTTCTTTGTTGCCCGCCTCAATCGTCTGACGCTCATTGTAATGTTGAAACCAAATCGGCAACGTGGGAAAAACTCCATCATCACGATAATGGATCAACGTCGCATACTTGTAGGTCTCTCTGACTTTGAATCGTTCCAGTGCCACCGTCAAGGGAAACGGACAGCCATGCAACACGTAATTCCCGCACGCGGTCATCTCGGCATTGTCGCCTACCCGCACCCACTGGGTTTGAGGCGTGACCTGCACACGCAAGGCAGTCGTGGTGCGATCATTAGGGGCTTTGGTATTCGGACAGTAGCCCATCTCCAACAGCCACGTCAGATTTTCGCCGGAGACAAAGCCGGCATCCATCCGCGCTTCGACATACGCGGGCGGATCCGGATTGGCGCGGTTGTCCGCTTCCAATTGGGACTGCCACGTTTGCAGTTGGCGCAACGCCATTTCCTGTTCTCGCAAACGCGTCTGATGCTTGCTCAACACCTGTTCCGCCTGGGCGATTTGCGCCTCCAAGCGAGGCAGCCGTTTGCACCAACCGCCGACTTGGGTTTGCAAACGAGCCAATTTTTGCTTGGAAATAAGCCCTTTTTGCAGTTCGTCCGCCTGAGACAACTGACCGATCACGGTCGTCTGAGTTTGGTGCCCCTGTTGCACTTTCGCCGCTTGCTGATCCACCAAACGGCGCAGGCGGGCGACGACCTCTTGTTGGGTGGCGATCCGCTGTTGTACCAGTTCGGTGCGTCGCCGCGGTCGCAGGTGGGTTTGCGCTTCCGCCGCCTGCACCAATTCTTTGAGACACGTGACCGAGACGGTATCACCCGAATGATGGAACCCCGCCAACCACAGGCGGTCTTGGGGGCGCGACGACAGACAGACTCGCGCCAACTGGTAGCCCAGTTTCACGCCGTCGTTCATCCAGCCAAAGGCGACCTCGGGATAGGTGCGACTGGTCGCACTGACGGCTTGACCGGTGAGATCGAAATCGTACACAATCGCCTCGCCCCGTCGGAGCAGAGCCTGCACGGCGGTGGCGATGAAAGGTCGGCTGAATTCCGTGACGGCTTGTTCCACCGCCGTGACCGTTTCCTCCGTACAGGCGTCCAAGGTTCGACTGACACTACTGTAGTGCGCCCAGCCGCTTTGCCCCCACGCTTGCGCGACGAGCGAATCTTTCACCAGAGGATGGGGGCTGTCATTCAAGTCTGCCAAGTGTTCCATCCCGCTCATGATCCCGCTCAGAAATTCCACCAACTTCGTTTGAGGCGCGAAGGTGCGTGTGCGTTGTGGAACCGGCACCTTCATCAAGCGGTCGATCAAACCATGCTGTTTCAAAAATTCACCCAAGGCGACCAGCATCCCATGCTGGGTGTTGATCATTGTCCAGTCCGGCGTAGAAATTGTCACAGGCGGTACCTCCGCCGGAGAGGGTACTCGCATCTGGTCGAGCCATGCAAAATCTCATCTGATTCAACGATTCGGGCGCTGGTTGCGCAAAAGTTACGCTAGTAGAATGAACTCCGGAAAAAAAACACCCCGAAACAGTGTTTCGGGGTGTTTTTTTCTGAAAGCCTTTTCTAAGCTCGGCGGCCCGAAA
>CAZRZH010000254.1:0-2186 GCA_964604485.1 uncultured Sideroxydans sp. | reverse complement strand
TTTCGCCGGGACGCAAGCCGGTGAATTCGATCCGAATATCGTCTTCGGTCAGCCCGGAAAGATGAATAAGGTCTTTCGCCAGGTCGACAATTTTCACCGGCTCGCCCATGTCCAGCACGAATATCTCCCCTCCCTTTCCCATCAAGCCGGCCTGCAATACCAATTGCGCCGCCTCCGGAATGGACATGAAATAGCGGGTGATCTCCGGGTGGGTGACGGTGATCGGCCCGCCCCGTGCAATCTGTTCGCGAAACTTTGGAATCACGCTGCCGGTGCTGCCCAGCACGTTGCCGAAGCGCACCATCACAAAACGGGTACACCCCTCTCCAACTGGCGGGAGAGGGGCTGGGGGTGAGGGAGGTTGTAATGCCTGACACACCATCTCTGCCAGCCGTTTGCTCGCGCCCATCACATTGGTGGGATTCACCGCCTTGTCGGTGGAGATCATCACGAACCTGGCGATGCCATGCTGCTGTGCCGCGCGCGCTACCGTCCAGGTGCCCAGCACGTTGTTGCGTATCGCCTGCCATGCATTGTGTTGCTCCATCAGCGGGACATGTTTGTAGGCCGCCGCATGAAACAACACGCTCGGCAGATGTTGCTGCATGACTTCGTTAACCCGCGCCGCGTCACGCACGTCGCCCACCAGACTGACGAAACCCAACGAAGGAAAGTCCTGCTTCAGTTCCTGCTCGATGGTGTACAGGGCATATTCGCTCGACTCGAACAATACCAGTCTGGCGGGAGCAAAGCGCGCGATCTGGCGGCACAGCTCGGAGCCGATCGAGCCGCCCGCACCGGTCACCATGACAGCTTTTCCAGATAATAAATCTTTCAGTCCGACATCATCCAGTACCACCGGGTCGCGCCCCAGCAAATCGTCCAGTTCGACGGTGCGCAACTGCGACACCGCCACTTTGCCGCTCATCAAGTCATCGAAGGAGGGGACGGTGAGCGCTTTCAGCCTTGCCTGGTTACAAAGCTGGATGGCGCGCTTGCGCTGCTGATGCGAACTGGACGGCATGGCAATAATCACCTGCGACACGCCGAGTTGCTCAGCCCATTCCGGCAGCGTATCCAATCCGCCCAACACACGAACACCGTTCAGCATGCGCCCCTGCTTGTCGGCATCGTCATCCAGAAAGCCAACCAGCCGCCAGTCGCCGTTCTTGACCAAGTCCTTGGCCAGGCTTGCCGCCGCATCGCCCGCGCCCAGCACCAGTACCGGCTCCCCGTGCAACGTGAAGTCACCGTATAACCTCTGCTCTTTCCATAGCCGGTAGGCAAAACGACTGCCGCCCATCATCAGGATCAGCAACAGCGGATTAATGACCAGCACTGAGCGCGGGATCACAAAATTCAGCCGCAGCATCCAGAACATCAGGGAAATCGCCGCCGCCGACAACATGACCGCCATAAAGATCCGGCGCAGGTCGGTGGTGCTGGCGTATCGCCAGATGCCGCGATATAAATTGAAGCGCCAGAAGATCACCAGTTGCAGCGGCACCACGAGAAACAGGGTTTGTCGCAATTCCCCGGCAAAGCTGCTTGGCAATTCGAAATTAAAGCGCAACAAATAGGCAAAACTCCATGCCAGCGCTGCAGCCATTGCATCGTGCAGCACGGCCATGGCAGTACGGACATTTGGTTTAAGCATCGGTATTATTTCCCCTCATCGCTTCATGCCGCTGCCAGCGACGATCGACCCACATCGTCAGTCCCAGATAGATCGCGCCCCACCACACCAGCAGATTTTCTTGCCCGGATGCATCCAGCCCGATGCCCCACAGTGCTGACACGCCCGCCAGCAACATCAACATATATTCTGCCAGCGCAGTATTGCGGTGTCCCCAACCCATTTGCACCAGCCGCTGTAATAGTGGCCGCGGTGCGCCTGTGCGAGATTCTCCCCGCGCCACACGCGTTTAAACAGTGTCAGGGTCGCGTCAGCCACGAACGGTGAAAATACCAGTAGCGGAAACCAGAAAGGCCAATAGCCTTGTTGCCAGCCCCACACCCCGAATGCTGCGGCGAGAAAACCGAGCGGAATGGATCCTGCATCGCCCATGAACACCTTGGCCGGATTAAAGTTGTGGTACAAAAATCCCAATGCCGCAGCCCCGATGGAAAAGTTCATCATGGCAAAGGCTTCGTCGCCATTCATCAGTCCTGCAATTCCGTAAAAG
>CAZRZH010000253.1:0-2209 GCA_964604485.1 uncultured Sideroxydans sp. | reverse complement strand
TGACAAGTGCCACGACATCGTGCACTAAAAAAGTGCCAATTAAGTGCCACGACATCGTGCACTAGTTTTTGGTCTTTGTTCTTGCTTTTTGGTTGAACATGAGTACCTCTTGAAGAAACACAAGGAGGTGCTCATGTCACAAAAAAAATCCAAAGAGCTCAGGCTCATCGCGGTCGACCGCTATTTTGCTGGCGAACGAGTGGAAGAAATTTGTCGCTCGCTTAAGCGGTCGCGTCGTTGGCTTTTTAAGTGGGTGGCGCGTTCGCGTTCCGGCGATCCCTCGTGGGTTGAGGAAAAATCGCGGCGGCCACGCCTCAACCCCACGCACACCGCTGACGAAGTAGAGCAAATCGTCGAGATGGTGCGCTGGGATCTTTACAACCACGGGATGTTTTGTGGCGCCCAAGCCATTCGTTGGGAACTCGACGGCTGGGAGGTCAGTCCACGGCCTTCGGTGCGAACGATCAATCGCATCCTTTGCCGCCGGGAACTGACCGACCGCCGGACCGGACGCTATGAACCCAAGGGTAAAAAATATCCCAAACTTGAAGGCACCAGCGTCAATCGGGTGCATCAGTCGGATTTTCTGGGGCCGTGCTTTCTGCACGGGCCGATTCGTTTTTATAGCCTGAACACGGTGGACTTGGCCACCGGCCGCTGTGCCCTTGAACCCCTGCTGCAACGCAGTGGCCAGCACACCATTGATGCCTTTTGGGCGATGTGGTGGCGCTTGGGGCTGCCCGAACACCAGCAGGTCGATAACGAGATGGTGTTTTACGGCAGCCCGGCCTATCCGCGCGGCATGGGGACGTTGATTCGGCTGTGTCTGCATCATGGCATTGAACCGTGGTTCATCCCGCTCGGCGAGCCGTGGCGCAATGGGGTCGTCGAAAAATTCAATGACCATTATCGTCAGAAATTTCTGGCGCGCATTGAAATGGCGAGCCGCGCCGACCTGCATCAGCAAGGGCAGATTTTTGAACAAAAACACAACCGATGCTATCGGTACAGCAAGCTCAACGGTCGCACGCCGCTTGAACAATTGGCGCTATCGACAGCCGTTCTTCGATTTCCTCTGGAGGAACAAGCGCCACGCTACCCGTTGCCAAAACCCGAACACGGCAAATACCACGTGGTGCGGTTCATTCGCAGTGACGGCCAGCTCAACATTTTCAGCGAAAAATTTCGCGTTCCGCCAGAGGCGATTTATGAATACGTCACCGCAACTATCGATGTCACAGAGCAAAAGCTGAAGCTTTATCTTGATCAAGTGCAAGTGGACGAGATCGAGTACAGACTGTTTTAACTCGACGGCTCAGGGACGGTAACTCCAGTCGCCCTACGGGCTCCTTCCGTTACCGTCCCTGCACCACTATCTCGTGCGTGGTGCACGATGTGGTGGCACTGAAACCAGTGCACGATGTCATGGCACTTGTCACCTATGGCTTTGGTAACGATTCAACCCATTCCGGTAGGCCGCTCAGGATCCCGCGTACCTCGATCAAGGGTTTGCCGATCTTGATGCCATTGCGCGTGATTTCGAACCACCGCAGCGTTTTCTCAAAGTCGCTCAGCCGTTTCTTCAACACGCCGATCGCCTTGCGCATCTCTCCCTTTAGCTCCAGGTAGCGCATAAATATGATGTTGTCGGCCAGGTAACTGATGCTGAAATCGGTCGCTTGGAATTGGCCGGTAATCGATTCAGATTCAGCGGTTAAAATGATGGTTAGGCCCATGCCCTGTAAATACTTGCATAGGGCATGGAGCTGGGTGACCAGGTGTCTGCCACGAAGTGAAAGCTGGTAAGCTGAGATGCTGTCAATCATCACGATGCGTGACTTATACTCTCTCACTTCCCGGCGGACTAAATGGGCGAATTGATCGGGGGTAAATTGTAGAGGCTCTACTTTCTCCAACCTCAGCGCGTCACGCTCCTTCATGGCGCGGGCGGAAATGTTGATGCCGTCACAGCGACGCAACATGATCTCCACCTCCTCGTCGAACGTGTAGACTAGCGGAAAATCGCCTCTTCCCGCCGCTTCGGTCATAATTTGCATCCCCAGGGTGGTTTTGCCGACTCCGCTCGGGCCGCTAATGACCGTGATCGTTCCCTGCTCAAGTCCGCCATTCAGCAGTTGATCCAGTTCTGGCACGCCAGAGGGGATCATCTCGACCACCTGCTTCCAGCCAATGGCTTCGGGCAACAACC
>CAZRZH010000252.1:0-2229 GCA_964604485.1 uncultured Sideroxydans sp. | reverse complement strand
ACAACCGTTATCGGCTCCCTCGTCGGGTCAAGCCACGTCACATCCACGTTATAGGCGTAATCAAGAGGCCCCCCAGTAGTTGTACCTGTCAGATCTCGCGAAAAGTAGCTGTCTGCCCAGTCGGAATGCAGACCGTACTCACTTCTGTCACCACCTAATAGTCCCACGTATGCGTCCAAGAAGGTAAGGTGCACTACCGTTTTAGGCTTGATGTTCTTGATCATCTCGCATCCAGACTGGATCAGGCTTGCTCCCACGCTATGTCCGATGAGGTGAATGCGGGACCATTCCTCTGACGCAATGCTTAGGCCAAGACTCGCACCCTCTGTTCTTGCATTATCGAGTGCCTTCTGTGGACCACCCTCACGTGCAGGGATGCTGGCCTTCTCCACCCACCTATGCGCATGCACCTGCCATTTGCTAAGCCGACTCGCCACAAGATACTTCGTGATGGCATTGGTCATCGCATCAACCCATGCTATGTCCACCGGTTCCCAAGCCGGTTGCCACCCATGCGTAACGACAATAAGACTATCCTTGCCGGGTTCCCGCGTCGGGGGCGTGCCGTAGGTCGGTTGCAAAAGGGGTTTTTCAATCGCTTTTTGCCAATCAGGCGTGGGTGTCTCGGGCAATGGATTAAGCAAGAATCCATGTTCCTGGCCGGAGGAATTCCGTCCGCTACCGACAATTTGCCCTGCGTTGTTAATTGCAAGCGCCTTCGTAAGCACCCATCCTAATGCCGAATCAATCAAGTCATTCAAGTCTCGCATTGAGCCATCTGCATACAGGAAGGCATGAGTTCTGCCGGAAACCGTCGATTTTCCAACTATCTGACCTTGGTCGTTAATGGCGTAAGCGTAGCTGTTGAATCCTCCCAATGTACCCAGGTTCTTCATAGAACCGTTCGAGTAGAGGAAAGCTCGCGTGTCGCCGAAAACGCCAACCTCGTACTCACCGACCACATCCCCCAGCTCGTTTATCGCGTATGCCTGGCTGTTACCATCTCGCGTGCCGAGATTCTCCATGACACCGTCCGAGAGTAGGAATGCGCGATTTCTGCCGAAGCCGAAGATGGTTGACGCGCCGACCACCTGCCCCGCGTTGTTAATCCCGAACGCTTCGCTATTGTCGCCCCCAGGCAAGCGACCGAGGTTTCGCATCACCCCGTTTTCATACATGAACGCCCGGTTGGAACCGAGGCCATTGTCGATGCGCGACCAGCCTACTACCTGACTGGCGTTGTTTATCTCAAAGGCTATGCTGTACTTTCCACTCAAGGTGCCAAGGTCCTCCATGCTCCCGTTTGAGTATAGGAATGCGTGATAGATGCTAAAATCGTCATTCCATATCACCCCAACAACTTCATCGTAATCGTTGATGCCCAATGCCTCACTGTGTTCCGCATTGAGCGCGCCAAGGTCCTGCATGAGGCCGTCCGCATACAGGAAAGCGTGGTTCTTGCCGGAATCGTCGAAGCGCGATACGCCGGCCACATGGCCGTGTTCATTGATATCGCGCGCATGGCTTACCGTGCCGCCGAGGGTGCCAAGGTCAATCACGGCGTATTCGGGAGTTTGCGATGCAGCAGTTGCGGCGCAAACCTGGCTGACGGCAGACAGTAGTCCGACGCCTAGCAATAGTACGTGTGCTTTCATCTTCAGTGTGTTCAGTTTTCAAGGTGTTGCTTGTCGTTTCAGATTCCGCTCACTCAAGCGGTCTGTCTGCCAGTGATACTACTATAGGAAAAGGCCGATTACTATGCATGTAGCGGCCTCTGGAGAATCAGATGCTCCAGAGTGCGACGGTATCGCAAAAATCGCGACTCCAAGCGCAGAATTCCCCGACGGCGTGCCTGCCTGTGCGCCCGCACGCAGGCAGGCCGCGTGGATGAATGCGCGGGGAAAGGGGGTCGGGGAAAACGGAGTTTTCCCCGTGGCGCCCGCCCGTACCGAAACGCCAGCCCGACAAAGGCATTCTGGCGGGGTACGTTTCGGGCGGGGAGAGCAGCGAGCGATTCAGCAAGCGAGCGCTGAGGAACCGAGGGGTTCTCAGATAAAATCGGCTCGCCTAATGTCCCAAGAGCCTGCTCTGTGGACCTGGACGAGCTGATTTTATTTGTGGTAGTATTTTCGGTATGGGAAAAGGCGAGAAAATACTCCTCTCGGGCATACAGCCATCGGGGCGGCCGCATATCGGGAACTTCTTCGGCGCGATGAAGCAGTTTGTGGA
>CAZRZH010000251.1:0-2271 GCA_964604485.1 uncultured Sideroxydans sp. | reverse complement strand
CGGCAAATGGTTGGCAACTGGAAGCAGTTCATCCGGCAAGACAGCCTGGCGCTACAACCCCGACACCAAAATCAAAACTGAAACCACATACGATGACCCCATCAAGATTTGGGACACAACCACATGGGAGCAAGTAAAGGCGTTGCCGATTCGTGACAAATACACTTCATCACTGGCTTTTCTGCCTGATGGCAAACATCTGGTTTCGGCGAATGAAGACAGAATTTTGTTTTGGGATGTTCAAACAGAAAAGCAAGTCGGTGTAATAAAAGGATTCAAGCTCGGCGGCGGATTGAATTTTGCATTAAGCCAAGATGGTCAGTATCTGGCTGTGGGAGGAATCGGTACTTTGGAAGCGCAGGTCTGGAAAATCGTCGGCCAACTGAAAACTAACTTTGGGGAGAAATAAAATGGTCACAACTACCGAATATGCTCAACTCAGCGCGAGTGTTTATGATGCGGGTGGCGCAGGCAGCACCAATGCTAACTGGATACGTTTGGAAAATGCACCAGCCGCCTCACCGGGATTTTCTGCCTCAGTATATGAAAAGCGCACTGTTGATCCCGTTACAGGTGCGACCAGTACAGAGATTGTCATTGCCTATCGCGGCACGGACGACCCTTTCTTCGATGTTGGGGCAAATATTCAGCTTACGGTGCTACGCCAGCCACCGCAACAGTTCAGTGATGCGGTGGACTATTACAACACCATTGCACAACGTTACCCTGACAGCGCAATATCCGTCACTGGTCATTCCCTTGGCGGTGCAATGGCGTCATATGTTGGCACACTAAACCCACAGACCCAAGTTACCGCATTCAACGCTCCGGGCATTGCGAATGTGGTTACCGGTGTTCCGAGTAGTTACACGAATGTAACGAATTACAACGCCCTATTTGATCCTGTCAGCAACCTTACTCCGAATCAGATCGGATGGATCAATACAGTTATTGGAAGCACCCCTAAAGATATACCTGGCTGGTTTGCTGCTTTCATCAATTTTCCAGGGATTGTCGGTTATTTGCTCCGTGAGCATAGCATGGCGAATTTGGCCGACCTCATCTCCCAATTCACCCAATCCCAACAAATCGTTTCCCCCATCGTCCTCGACCTCAACGGCGACGGTATCACCACCACAGCGGTCACTAGTGGCACCTACTTTGACCACGACGCAAACGGCTTCGCCGAAGCCACCGGCTGGGTCAACGCCCAGGACGGCATCCTGGTGCTGGACAGAAATGCCAACAGCACGATAGACAGCGGGCGCGAACTGTTCGGTTCCGAGACCCTGCTCGCCAACGGACAGAAAGCCGCCAACGGCTACGAAGCTCTCAAGGAACTAGACAGCAACCTTGACGGGCAAATCAACAATCAAGACGCCGCCTACACCACCCTCAAAATCTGGAAAGACGCCAATGGCGATGGCATCAGCCAGGCGGGCGAACTGTTTACCTTGGCGGATGCGGGCGTACAAAGCATCTCCACCGGCAGCACCGCCGCAAACCAAGCCGACGCCAACGGCAACACCGTCAAACAGACCGGCACCTTCACAAAGGCGGATGGCACAACCGGCAACAGCGCCGACATCTGGTTCGCCGTAAACACCGCCAACACCCTCGCCACCGACTGGTTGCCCGAGACCGCAGCGGTCGCCGCGTTGCCTGACTTGCAGGGATACGGCAACGTGTATGACCTGCATCAGGCCATGCTCAGGGATGGGACGGGGCATTTGCAGGGGCTGGTGCAGCAATTTACCATCGAGACGAATCTGGCGGCACGTCATGCCCTCATCAACCAGCTTATTTACGCCTGGGTCGGCGTAGAAAACATTTCCCCCAACAGCCGGGGCGCTATCGCCGACGCGCGCCAGCTCTACGTCCTCGAAGCCTTCCTGGGCGAGAGCTACACCCAAGGCTACGGCTACAACGCCGGCACCCCCGACACCGGCTGGAACGCGGGGGCATTTCTGTCGAGCAGCTACAAACAGCTCGCCGACAGCCTCTATAACCAGCTCATGGCGCAAACCCACCTCAAGCCGCTGCTCGACAGTATCGGCATCACCTGGAACGCCACCACCAGCCAGTTCGACTGGGACACCACCCAGACCGTTGTGCTGATGCAAAACCTGCACACCAATGGTGACCCGAGCAACAGCCTCAGCGAGTTTGCCGATGTGCTCAAACTGAACGGCGATAGCGGCACCCAAGTGCTCAACACCTTGCGCGCGCAAGGCGATGCGGCGGGGAGCGGCTTTGCGGGCTGGTTGGGCA
>CAZRZH010000250.1:0-2286 GCA_964604485.1 uncultured Sideroxydans sp. | reverse complement strand
GGGGGATTTACAAGAGCACGGACGGAGGGGAGACCTGGTCCTCCGCCAGCGTCGAGAATATGACCATGCTTCGGTAAATACTTCTTTAAGTAGTGCATGGTAGTTTCAAACTCAAGAGAATGATAAGAATCTTTGACGAGGCGTTGCCATTCTCGGTCTGCCATTTTATTGTATGCTTCAGCAACTTTATTCATTAATGGTTTCCTTTACAGGAAGAAGCCAGCCAACGGTTTGCGTTATTAGAATGCACTTGAATGGGACGTGGCAAACGTGTATCCTCGGGAAGATTTGATTGCCGGGGACGTGTTTGGGGTAGGAGCGTCATGGGTTGTCCGGCCGCCAGTATGGAAAGGATCTCAGTTGATCGAGATCGAATCCGATGCGTTATTTGGACACCCGGCGAACACTAATCTGGGACAGGCGCATGACGCCAGGAGCCCGTATCGGTAACTGCAGCTCAAACCCAAAAATCCACGTCCCAATCTTAAGTAGGAGTCTAGCATGAAAAAGACACAAAATACAAGAGGATATGAAAGATATTTTGCGATCGACACTCATCGGGAATATCACTTGGTGGGCGGACAAAATGAGGATCAGGAGTGGGTGGTGAATCCGCGTCGGGTCAGCGTAGAGAAGTTTGCGGAGTGGGCGCAGAAGAATTTTCGGGCAGGGGACATTGTCGTATTGGAGACCACAACGAACGTGTGGGATACATATGACATAGTGGCGCCGTTGGCGGGCCGCGTGTTGGTGGCGAATGCAGCCGCAGTGGGTGAGATTGCTGGAGCGCGGGTGAAGACGGATACGAAAGATATCGAACGCCTGCTCAAGTTACTCCTCGGCGGGATCGTGCCGGAAGTGTGGGTGCCGCCTGCGCACGTGCGTGAGTTGCGTGCCTTCATTTCGTATCGTAATCGGCTGGTGAAAATGGCGACGATGATCCGGAACCGTTTCAACAGCCTGCTGCACAAACACAGCCTGATGTTGCCAGAAGAAGGGATTCTCAATCAGGTCTGGTGGGATGCGCAAGTCTCGATCAGCGTACTGGAGAAGATGCAGATTCGACAGGAACTGGGGCTTCTGGATGAGATCAAGAAACTGCAAGCTGCAGTGAACGAAGAACTCGAAAAGCAAAGTACCGGTGAGTTATGGGGCAAGCAGGCGCTGCAGTTGATGCAACTACCGGGAGTTGGAGTGATCGTGGCGATGACAGTGTTATCGGCGATCGGAGACATCAGCCGATTTGAAGATGCGAAACATTTGGTTGGATATGCAGGCATAGGTGCTGGAGTTCACGACAGCGGCAAGACGCACAAAGAAAAGCATATCACCAAGAAGGGACGCAAAGAATTGCGCTGGATCATGGTGGAAGCAGCTTGGCGTGCGGTACGGATGTCACCATATTGGAAGGATCAATATGAAAAGCACCTGCGGCGAATGCGCAAGCCGACTCAAGCGATCGTGGCTATTGCGCGGAAGTTGTTAGTGGCGATCTGGCACGTGCTGACAAAAGAAGAGACAGATGTTCACGCGAGTGAGGACGACCTGGCGTACAAGATGTTGTTGCTTTCCTGGAGTCTGAATGAGAATGTCCGCATGGGTTTGACTTACAAGCAGTTCGCTAAATACGCGTTGATGAAATTGGGTATTGAGAACGATATAACACGCTTCGTACGCAGGGAAGTGCCAAGGCGACTAGCGCCCAGAGAGGAAGTGCTGACGCGCATGGCCGAATTGGGCATCGCGCAGTGAAGTGAAGAGGGCAGAGTGGGGAAGGGAAAGTCCGAAAACAAATAAATAATATCGAGATCACAACCTCATCACAAATTCACAGGCAGTGATGAGGAGGGCGGAGCCTTGCCTGTTCAAGAATAAATTGTGTCAAAAAAAGAGCCGTGGGAGTTTTTTGCTCTCGCGGCTCGAATTGATTCTACCTGGCACTCATAAAAATCAATTATTTTTTGGAACCTTGACAGGTGCAGTAATCGGTACCTGCGTGTGGGCGGGGTAGGGGAGGGTCGGGAGCAGGAAAAACTCGAAGCCAGCCTGTCCTGGCGCTTGCCCAGGGAAAAATGCTCCTAAATCGCGCAGACTCCCACACGTCAGGTGTTAGCATGAAAGCGCAACGCGACAGGGGACGGGGTTGCAGTCGGGCACGTTTTTGGATACGCTATGAATGTTCAGTGAACGGGAACGCGTATCCGGGAACGCTGCGTAAGGGCCCAGTCGAAACGTGCATGGGAAGTTCCAAGTTCAATCAGGAACAAGCCCGCTCAGGTGTTTGAC
>CAZRZH010000249.1:0-2311 GCA_964604485.1 uncultured Sideroxydans sp. | reverse complement strand
TTCAACTGCAAAAGCACTCTCGGAAATCAGTGTTATCAGGCATAGCAAAATAATTTTCAGCATTTCTCCACCTATACGATTCGTTTATTCGGCCGCGACACCACGCCGGTACTCATTGTTCCTATTTTTCAGATCGGTTGAATACGCCATCCCAGTTTTCCGGTGGGGGATTTTCCACAAAATACTCGCACCGTTCAACGTAGAGCTTGCACGGGATGTCGAACGGTATCTCAACTAGCAAACCCTGAAACGCAAGCCGTGCAGCATCCCATTTTCGAGCACGATACAGAACCAATGCTGAATGAAAGATAGCGATCTGCGCATCACTTAATCCGTTCGATCCTGCCTGCGGTTCGTAAATTGTAACGGGTAACTGTTTGCCCACCACCCGTATCTTGTCCAGTTCTCTATAGCGGCAGGTTGTCCGGGTAAGTTGATAGGTATTTTCACCCACCAGATAGGTAATCCCGTAATATTTTGCGGTGCCTTCCAGCCTTGATGCGAGGTTAACCGTGTCGCCGATAACCGTATATTCCATTTTTTTTCCGGCGAATCCCACGTTGCCTGCCACCACTTCACCAGACTGGATGCCGCCTCTAATCGAGAAGGGTTCTTTGCCTTCACTCACCCATTTTCGTGTTAATTCTTCAAGACGTTGCGCCATTGCTAACAGACATTGCACCGCCAAATTCGCGTGATCAGGCTGACTCAGTGGCGCCCCCCAGTAGGCCATGATGGCATCACCGATAAACTTGTCTATGGTTCCATCATGTTGTTCGATGACTTGAACCATCGCGCCCAGATATTCATTCAATCTCGAAACAACTTCTTGCGGTGGATGCTTCTCACTGAAGGTCGTAAAGCTCTTGATATCAGTGAACAGAACCGTCACCACTTTTGTGTCGCCACCGATCTTGGCCGCTTCGGGGTCTTTTTCCAATCGGGCAACCAACTTGGGCGAAAGATAACTGGAAAACATGGATCGCATTTCGCGCGCGCTTCTTTCCAGCACCAGATAACGGAAGCCCCCGCCAACCAAGAGTGCCAAAATTGCCGATAACGTCGGGTAGATGATATTGATCCAGTGACCTGCTTCGAACATTACATTGGCAAACCAGATATAGCCTGAAAGTAACAGCGCGGTCGCCGGAATTGCACCATACAACCGCAGTCTTGTAGTCAGGAGAAAGGCGATTGCGCCCATGACAACAATGAAAAAAAGATCGACCAACGCTTCCGGTCCGCCTTGACGGATAAAACGGTTACTAATGATGTTATCCGCCACCGTCGCATGGATCTCTACTCCGGGAGTATTGCCATTAAACGGGGTGACTCGCATGTCATAGATACCCGGTGCGGTTGCGCCAACGAACAACACCTTACCCTTCAAGTTTTCAGCCGGTATGCGTCCGTTTACAACATCGGAGAACGAATAACGCGGATATCCTCCCGGTGGCCCGGTGAAATTCACCCACATTGACGCGTTTTCACCTATTGGAATAAGACGATCACCCAAAGCGATCTCAAAATCTCCTGCCGTGTATTCCTTCACACCCAGTGCAAACATTGCCGCCATCATTCCAAGTGCCGGCGTTGTGTGCCCTTCCGCCTCAATCAGCAAGGGTGCACGCCGGTTTACGCCATCATCATCAGGCAGCAGATTGATCTGGCCAACGCCCGCTGCAGCACGTTCAATTTCAGGCAGCGAACGAGTCACCCCTTTGACTAGCAAATCTTTTTCCAAATCGAACAATGCCGCCAACACCACATTGCCTGAACGCTTTGTCGCCGAAGCAAATGCCTGGTCGTTCCGGATATCTTCACGTTCGGGAAAAAAGGCATCGAACAGCACCACTTTCGCCTGGGCCGCTTTCAGTCTGTCCAGCAGTCGGGCGTATTGGCTACGTGTCCAGGGATACCGTCCCAATTCGGCGATACTTTTATCATCTATCGCAATGATAGCGATACTGGGTTCCAGCGGAATTGCGCCACGCATGTCCCGAAAGCGCAGGTCGTACGTCTTGGCTTCAAATGCCTCTAAAAAGGAGTTCTGAGTGTAGTAAAGGGAGATCACCGCCAACACCGACAGCACGGTCAACAGGATAGAAAGCACCATACTGTTGGCGCGCGTAATCCATTTGGGCAATAACGACGAAGGGGTCATGCTCGATACACTCCCATACGTGAATATTCGCAGCTGTGATATCAGAATCCAAGCACCAGAATAATGCCATAGCAAACGGATGGGTGCAGCACAGAATCGGGATAGGGGTGGTCAGTAGCTGACCAGCCCCTCCCACACCACCCGGCA
>CAZRZH010000248.1:0-2316 GCA_964604485.1 uncultured Sideroxydans sp. | reverse complement strand
GTTCCCGGCTTCGAAGCCCCGGTGATGCTGGCCTACTCGGCGAAAAACCGTTCTGCCTCGATCCGCATTCCGCACGTCACCAACCCCAAGGCGCGCCGCATCGAAACCCGCTTCCCGGACCCTTCCGCCAACCCGTACCTGTGCTTCACCGCGCTGCTGATGGCCGGCCTCGACGGCATCCAGAACAAGATCCACCCCGGCGACGCGATGGACAAGAATCTGTATGACTTGCCGCCGGAAGAAGATGCCAACATTCCGAAGGTATGCCACAGCCTGGAAATGGCGCTGGAAAACCTCGACAAGGATCGCGACTTCCTGACCCGTGGCGGCGTGTTCTCCAACGACTGGATCGATGCCTTTATCGCTCTGAAGACCGAAGAAGTCACGCGCTTCCGCATGACCACGCACCCGGTTGAGTTCGAGATGTACTACAGCCTGTAATTTCGGCTTGATGCAGCATAAAAGGGCGGGATTTCCCGCCCTTTTTTATTGCCGAGACATTCTGTTGTATGATTAAGCCCGATTTCCCACGGAGATGTCAGGCTGCATGAAAATCAAACTGTTATTGCTTCTTGGCGGGTTCCTGTCGGTTGCCGCCGCCCATGCCGAAATTTACAAACATATCGATGAAAGTGGCCGGGTTACTTATTCCAATATCCCGACCAAGGGCGCCAAAAAACTCGATCTCGACCCGGTGACGGTCGTACCCGCCACCAAACCGAAACGTGCCGGTTCCACCTCCAACCCCACCCCAGCCAGCTTTCCCAGGGTGGATGCGGATACGCAAAAAGCGCGCGACGGTATGCGCCATACGATTCTGGAAGATGAGTTGGCGGCGGAACTCAAATTGTTGTCTGAAGCCAAGCAAACCCTGGCGGAAGCCGAGACGGCGCGCGGCGACAAAGACGCGAGCAAACTGCCGGCAAAATACCTGGAACGTTTGCAGCAATTGAGGGACAACTTGTCGCTGCATGTGAAAAATGTCCAGGCGCTCAAAATCGAAATTGCCAATTTAAAGCGTTGAATCCAGTCTGGCGCGCATTTTGCTAGTTCCCTGAGTATGAGCGCTAACAATCATACCGGCTTCATGATTCCTGCCGCCTTTCTCGGGTTAGAGCATCTGACTACAGCCACCGTACTGCTAGACCGTGGGTTTCGCGTGCGTTACGTCAACCCTGCTGCGGAAAATCTATTCAAATTCAGCAGCAAGCATGTGGTTGGCCTGCCGCTACCGCAAGCGTTTCTGGATGCGGAGATACTGTCGCGGGCGGTGGATTTTGCGCAAACTCACCATACCTGCTTTACTGAGCACGAAATTACTTTGCCGGATGCCAGCGGGCATGCTCTTTCCGTGAGTTGCACCGTAACCCCGGTGGAACTGGATGAGGTTGGCCTGATACTCGAATTTCACCAGATCGACAAGCACCTGAAAATCGCCCGCGAGGAGCGCATGTTGCTGCAACAGCAGTCGAACCGCGAATTGCTGCGCAACCTGGCGCACGAGATCAAGAACCCCCTGGGCGGCCTGCGCGGCGCGGCGCAACTGCTGGAGCGCGAGTTGCCGCGCGCCAATCTGCGCGAATACACGCAAGTCATCATCAAGGAGGCCGACCGCCTGCAATCGCTGCTGGAGCGCTTGTTGACCCCCCACCAGTTGCCGCAACTGCGCCCGGTGAACATCCACGAAGTGCTGGAGCGCGTGCGCAGCCTTACCTTGGCGGAGACGCCGGGCGGCATCGCAATCCGCCGCGATTACGATACCAGTCTGCCGGATTTGCTGGCCGACCCCGAGCAACTGATCCAGGCGGTGCTTAACATCGTGCGCAATGCGGTGCAAGCGATGCAGGGCAAGGGCGAAATCATTTTGCGCACCCGCATCGCCCGCCAGGTGACGCTGGTGAAAAAACGCTATCGGCTGGCGCTGATGGTGCAGATTATCGACAATGGCCCCGGCATCCCCGAGGCCATCCGCGAGCGTATATTTTATCCGTTGGTTTCGGGGCGCGAGGGCGGCAGCGGCATGGGACTGACCTTGGCGCAAACCCTGATCAACCAGCATCAAGGGACGATCGAGTGCGACAGCCGGGCTGGTCACACCTGCTTTACCCTGCTGCTGCCGATTGTGAATTGAGGTAAATTGATCCTAAGTTCCTCAGTTGACCGCTTCTTTGGAGATTTAACGTGATGTTCCTGATCGACCTATGTGGTTTCATCACCCTTACTATTTTGGCAACCCCGCTACGGGGTGGATTGCACGGTTCTGGCGGCGCATGGCGGCGTTGCAACTCCTTGGAATGGAATGACCATTCCGCGTCG
>CAZRZH010000247.1:0-2319 GCA_964604485.1 uncultured Sideroxydans sp. | reverse complement strand
TTTGCTGGTTTGGGTGCGAACAACCCGTTTTATAACACTGCGCTCGGCATCTGCATGTTCTTTGCCCGTTATTGGCTGATCATCCCTGCGCTGGCAATTGCAGGCTCGCTCGTGCAAAAGAAAAAAGTCCCTGCCAGTAATGGAACTTTGCCCACGCACACGCCATTGTTCATCGCCTGGTTGATTGGCGTCATCATGATCGTTGGCGCATTGAGTTTTATACCAGCACTGGCATTGGGTCCCATCGTTGAGCACTTGATGATTTTCAAATAATTTGTAGGCGTGTTGCGTGTTCCGTAATTATCGCCGTCTACGCAACACGAAACACGCAATACTATGGAGCAACTATGACTACCCAGAAAAAAATTCGCCGCAAAATCTATCAACGCGCCATCACCGAATCCTTTGTAAAACTTAATCCGCGCTTGATGGTGCGTAATCCCGTCATGTTCGTTGTTGAAGTTGGGAGTGTATTGACCACTGTATTGTGGATTCAGGCCCTCCTCGGGCAGGGTGAAGCGCCAACAGGGTTTATTGGTGCAATTGCGCTCTGGCTGTGGTTTACCGTTTTGTTCGCCAATTTCTCCGAAGCTGTTGCTGAGGGACGCGGCAAGGCGCAAGCCGAGTCGCTTCGCAAGGCAAGGCAGGATACACCCGCGAAGAAAGTTGGCAAGTTGCAGGTTGAAGGTTTGCAGGTTGCTGGCGCAAATGTTGAGCATGAGATTGTCTCATCCACATTGTTGAGGAAAAACGATCACTACCTTGTTGAAGCAGGTGACATTCTCCCAGCAGACGGAGAGATTGAAGCGGGAATTGCGTCAGTGGATGAAAGTGCCGTTACCGGCGAATCAGCTCCCGTCGTGCGTGAGGCGGGCGGTGATCGCTCCGCTGTCACAGGCGGCACGCGACTCCTTTCGGACTGGCTCATCATCCGAGTCAGCGCGGACCCCGGTCAAGGATTCCTCGACCGCATGATCAGCATGGTGGAAGGCGCGAAGAGACAGAAGACTCCGAACGAGATCGCGCTCAATATTTTGCTCGCAGGTTTTACGATCATCTTTTTGATTGTGTGCGCCACACTCCTGCCCTATTCGCTTTACAGCGTAGGCGCGGCGGGAAAAGGAACAGCGATTACGATCACTGTTTTGGTTGCCTTGCTGGTGTGTCTGATCCCAACCACGATTGGCGGATTGCTCTCCGCGATTGGCATTGCAGGCATGGACAGAATGATCCAGCGCAACGTGATTGCGATGTCTGGCCGCGCGGTGGAAGCTGCCGGTGATGTGGATGTGCTTCTGCTCGACAAGACCGGCACGATCACGCTCGGCAACCGCCAGGCTGTGGAGTTCATTCCGGTGAATGGGGTCGATGTAAAAGATTTGGCTGAAGCGGCACAGCTTGCTTCATTGGCAGATGAAACGCCTGAAGGCCGTTCGATTGTTGTGCTCGCCAAGGAAAAGTTCGGGTTACGTGGACGCAGCATGGGGTCCAGTGATGATGAGCCCGAAGGGATGCACTTCATCCCCTTTACCGCGCAGACTCGCATGAGCGGAGTCAACTTCGATGGCACAACCATCCGCAAAGGTGCGCCCGACACAATAATGGAGATGATTCAATCCAACAACAACGGTATCCCATCTGATTTGAAGCCTGCAGTGGACAGCATTGCGCGCATGGGTGGCACGCCGCTGGTGGTGGCGCGCAATAATCACGCGCTGGGAGTCATTCACTTGAAGGATATTGTCAAAGGCGGAATCAAGGAACGCTTCGCGCAACTGCGCAAGATGGGAATCAAGACCGTGATGATCACAGGCGATAGCCCGCTTACGGCCGCAGCCATCGCAGCCGAAGCCGGCGTGGATGATTTCCTTGCACAGGCTACACCTGAAGCAAAGTTGAAATTAATCCGCGAGCATCAGATGGGCGGCAAGCTCGTCGCAATGACTGGTGATGGGACGAACGACGCGCCCGCGCTCGCCCAAGCTGATGTTGCTGTGGCAATGAACACAGGTACACAACCCGCGCGTGAAGCCGCCAATATGATTGACCTGGACAGCAACCCGACAAAGTTAATCGAGATCGTTGAGATCGGAAAACAACTCTTGATGACACGCGGCGCGTTGACCACTTTCAGTATCACTAACGATATAGCAAAATACTTTGCGATTATCCCTGCCGCGTTTGCCTCGACCTATCCTGTGCTCGGCGTATTGAATTTTATGCATCTTGCCACTCCTGAAAGCGCGATTCTCTCTGCGGTGATTTTCAACGCGCTTATCATCATCGCGTTGATACCACTTGCCTTGCGCGGCGTGCCGT
>CAZRZH010000246.1:0-2412 GCA_964604485.1 uncultured Sideroxydans sp. | reverse complement strand
GGATGCAACTCCGGTCTGGATGCCCTCGGCCTTTCTCAGCGCCTGATTCAACTCGGACTGGTGGACGCGATGCTGGTGGTGGGGACGGACTGCGAGCTGGTGCCGGAGATTCTCGCCGCCCTGAATGCCTCCAAGTCGCTGGCCACGCGCTACAACGATGACCCCGGCCGGGCCTCGCGACCATTTGATGTCCATCGCGACGGCAACGTCACCGGCGAAGGCGCGGCGGCGCTGCTGGTGGAATCCGAACCGCATGCGCAGGCGCGCGGCGCTAAGCGCTATGCTCGCGTTGCCGGTTATTCCGTCTGCGCAGCAGGTCGAAATCGCACATACAACCATGATTCTCCTGAGATTGATCTGCGGTCATGTGTGCGGGCGTTGCAAGGCGCCATGAACGAAGCTGGCTGGAAACCTGAAGAAGTGGAGGTGGTAAACGCCAATGGATCATCTTCCGTTGTTTACGATAAACTCGAAGCGCTGGCATTGGTGGAAACTTTTGGCGCGGCCCTTCCGAGCGTGCGCGTGCACTCCATCAAATCCATGCTGGGTCAGCACGGCGCGGGGTCATCGGCTCTGCAGGCGGTGGCGGCCTGCCTTTCGATTGCCGAGGGCATCGTGCCGCCCACAATTAATCACGACCATCCGGATGCTGCATGCGGTGCAATGCGTGTAGTGACGGCGGCGGAAGCCTGCAAGCCGAAAAACGTACTCGTACACGCGATTGGTTTTGGGGGATTTTATTACTCGTGCGCTGCCTTCACCGCGCCGGATTGATGTTATCCGTTTGTGACACCCTTCAAGAGGCTGTTCCAAAGGGCATGGGTGTCAAGCTAAGAACCTAAAAACGAAGAATCTCAACTTTAATGAAAGGATGAACAACATGAGCATAAAACGAAGTCACATCAAGATCGGCGTGCTGGTCACATTCGTTCTCGCGATCGCCGGGTTTGGAGGGTTGGCGGCTTACACCATCACCAGGCTCCAGACGGTTGATTTGAAGACGCATATTCAGATTTGCCAAAAGACGGAAAACGGCGCATGGGAGGTTATCGATGAGGTAGGCCCGGCAAATCTGAGTTTCGAAGCCAGCCTCATCGAGTTGGCAAATGGCAAAAAAGTCAGCAGCCAGTTTGTCTGGCAAACCAAAACCAAGAAGGGCCGCTCCTACAGTGCCCGTTTACTGGAGCCGGCACATATCGATTTCAAACCGATGACCCGACAATTCAGCGCTGACTTGATATTTGAGGTGACCTTGGATAATAAAAAAGCCAGGGTGCAGGGAAAGTTGACGACGGAGTCACATGCCGGCCCGCGCGGCGTCATAAAAGGCCAACGCGCCCAGGGGGTGTTTGGACAAAATCGCACCAGCCTGACACTGGTCAGCGCGAACGAGTTTAAACCCGGGGATGAATCCGAGCCTTTGATGCTGGTGTGCCGGGACGAATATACCTTCACGCCCAAAAAGTAATCGAGTGGTTCTTAACGGCAACTAATCTTTAAGGGGAAACACATGCGACCAGCCATGTGTTTTTCCGCGACGACTTGTGGACTATCATTGTGTGGAACGGAATGAACAACCGAGATGACCGTCACCTGCGCGAGAACGCGCGGAGAGGTGACATTCATCTACCGCTACGAGTCTATCAACTCGCAGAGTTGCAAACCGACGGGTCTACCGGCCCATCGGGTCGTAGACGACTCGTCGAGCGGGCAGGCTGAAGGTAACCTTCAGCAGCGGTTGTGCCGGGCAGAAGGTTACCTTCAACAGCGACGCATTCGATAAGCGTGATTGAATGCACGAGAATCATCCCGTTCCGAATTTCATGGAACGGGATTTTCTTTTTCGTAAGCTCAGATCATTTTGTTATAGCATGTGTTTTTCTTATGTTTGAGGTGAAGAACTTAAGGAGACACGTCATGAAGATACGACACTTCGTTCTCCCCTCTCTCGTCTGCATCTTTCTCACCACTCATTTAACGCCCACTGCAAATTCTCAGCTTGCCTACACAATCACCGCATCATGCTCGACAACAACGGTCGGGCGGATTCCGATTAACGATTTGGGAACAGGTTTCTACCAAGGCTTCCAAGGTGGATTGTATCCGAATGGACGCAACCAACGACCAGACGTCCATGATTCCGCCGGACGCGCACTTGCCTCTCAAGTTGTTCCGCGCAACTCAAGCGGTGGCATTGACCTCGTCAACGGCAAGATTGTTCTTCTCTCCATCGGCATGTCGAACGCAACCCAAGAATTCTCGACGTTCAAGTCTATCGCGGACACAACCTCGTCGAAGAATCCGAAGCTTGCCATTGTCGATGGCGCGCAAGGCGGACAAACTGCCGCTATCATCTCGAATCCAAATGCAAACTTCTGGACAGTGATCGATCAGCGACTAACTGCAGCGGGA
>CAZRZH010000245.1:0-2429 GCA_964604485.1 uncultured Sideroxydans sp. | reverse complement strand
GAACCAGTGACCCCTGCCGTGTGAAGGCAGTGCTCTACCGCTGAGCTAACCGCCCAATAGAGGGCGCACATTTAACCATAGCCGCTTTGCTCGGGTCAATTTCATTAACCGCTCTACTCATCTGGCGTAAAATGCGCGCCTTCATTTTTACCAATTAAACAGGAAAGCACCATGACTGTCCGCACCCGTTTCGCTCCCAGCCCAACCGGATTTCTTCACATCGGTGGCGCACGCACCGCCCTTTTTTCTTGGGCGTACGCGCAAAAGCACGGCGGCACTTTCATCCTCCGAATCGAAGATACGGATGTGGAACGTTCCACGCCGGAGGCCGTGCAGGCAATTCTGGATGGGATGAACTGGCTCAAACTAAATTACGATGAAGGTCCGTTCTACCAGATGCAACGCATGCCCCGTTACAAAGAGGTCATCCGGCAGATGTTGGAAACTGGCACGGCTTATTATTGTTATACCTCCCCGGCCGAATTGGATGCATTGCGCGAGGCACAACGCGCTAAGGGAGAAAAGCCCCGCTACGATGGAAAATGGCGACCCGAGGCTGGAAAGATTTTGCCGCCGGTCCCGACCGACATCAAACCCGTCGTGCGTTTCAAGAACCCGGCCGAGGGTGTCGTCTCCTGGAAAGATATGGTCAAAGGTCAGATCGAATTCAGCAATTCAGAACTGGATGACTTGATCATCGCTCGCTCCGACGGTACGCCAACTTACAATTTCTGCGTTGTCGTGGACGACTGGGATATGGGTATCACCCAAGTAATTCGCGGCGACGATCACGTCAACAACACTCCGCGCCAGATCAACATCCTTAAAGCACTCGGTGCGAGCCTGCCAAACTATGCCCACCTCTCGATGATTCTGGGAGACGACGGCACAAAACTTTCTAAGCGACACAGCGCGGTCAGCGTCATGCAATATGATGAAGAGGGTTACCTGCCCGAAGCTGTCCTCAACTACCTTGCCCGACTGGGTTGGTCACACGGGGATGAAGAAGTCTTTACGGTCGCACAATTCTGCGAATGGTTCGACCTCGACCACATCACTCCTTCTGCGGCCCAGTTCAACACCGAGAAATTGAAGTGGTTAAACAATTACTATCTCAAGCAAACCGATAATGTGAACTTGGCCGGATTGGTTAGCCCACGATTGAAGTCACGCGGCATCACGGTCACAGAATCGCCTTCCCTTTCCTCTATCGTCGGCTTGTATAAAGAACGAGTTTCCACGCTGAACGAATTGGCCGATGCGGCAGAGGTTTTCTACATCGATCTTCATCCGAATAAGGAAGTGCTTGATGCTCAACTCTCAGCAGAAGCCGTGCCCGCTTTGCTCGACCTCGCACAACACTTTGCCACTATTGCCTGGGAGGTCGCCTCAATCAGCGCGGCCATAAAAGAGGCCATAACCAAACATGGATTAAAGATGCCCAAGCTTGCAATGCCGCTTCGCGTGTTGCTTACCGGGCAAACACAGACACCTTCTGTGGATGCGTTGGTGGCTCTGTTCCCGCGTGAAGTCGTGCTTGCAAGGATCAACGGAAATTTGCTGAAAAAAATCGGCTGACTTGCTTTACAAGGTTAGGGGGCATCACTATAATGCGCGCTCTTTTCGGGGCCACCCGGGGGTATAGCTCAGCTGGGAGAGCGCTTGCATGGCATGCAAGAGGTCAGCGGTTCGATCCCGCTTACCTCCACCAAAAGAAATGCAGTACACGAAGTCCCCTTCGTCTAGAGGCCTAGGACACCGCCCTTTCACGGCGATAACACGAGTTCGAATCTCGTAGGGGACGCCACCTTCAAGTTGCACGTTGTTTCAAGACGATGCAATAACAGCAAGAAATCCAATAAAACAAGCACTCTAAGCCCTTCTGGGCTTTTTTGTTGTTGCAAGATGTTGTTGTGTGTTTCACCCTTCTGATGGTAACTTTGTTGGTAACTCTTCCAGTTCAAGTTACCAACATGGCAGTTACCAACAAACTGACCGACTCCAAGCTCAGAAGCCTTAAGCCACGGGAAAAGCCATACAAGATTTCAGATGGCGGCGGCATGTACGTCGAGGTTCGTCCAAATGGATCCAAGTGGTGGCGACTTGCCTATCGATTGAATGGTAAACAACAACTCAAATCATTAGGCGTGTATCCAGAAGTCGGACTATTCGAAGCGCGCCGTTTTCGCGATGGTTTTAATCCAACTCCTGCCGTTTCGGGGCGATCACTTGAGTCTGTATTTCGCGAGTTCATGCTCATCAAGAAATCCGATCTCTCTGCAAAGCACCAAGCGCTGATGCAGTCTCGGTGCGCCTCTGTCTTGGAGAACTTGGGAACTAAGGCAATTGCAGATTTTCGTCCTGCAGATTTTCTCCCCTACAGTGGACCCATCCGTCAAGACAGAAATCAGTCTAGTTTAAGCTGGTGT
>CAZRZH010000244.1:0-2455 GCA_964604485.1 uncultured Sideroxydans sp. | reverse complement strand
TGACCGCACCATGCGAGTGGTGCGTATACGCGCTGGAAGCGGCGGTGTAGAGAATGGCGGCCATCGAAGTGCCCAGCGCGAGATGCAGGTCTTGCGCTCCGCCCAGATGTTGCGCTTCAAACAGGAAACTCAAGACCGGAACCAGCACCAGCCCGCCGCCGATGCCGAGCAAGCCGGCGAAGAAGCCGACGAAGGCTCCGAGCAGAAGATAGGCCAGATACCATTCCATCAGGAAGCCCCTGTCGAGCCGCGCAGTAGGGGCGAATTTATTCGCCCATTTTGTGCGGATAAATCCGCACCTACGCAAATCCATCCGTTGGCAGAGGTTTTCACTCGTGCACCAGATTTCTCAGGATGAACTGCCACTCCGCCGGGTCGAGCGGGGTGATGGACAGGCGGTTGCCTTGTTGCAGGGTGCGCATCCGCGCCAGCTCGGGATGCCGCCGCAGTTCCTTGATGGCGATGAGCGGTATTTTGTGCACCAGTTGCACGTCCACGTTGAACCAGCGCGGTTGTTCCGGGGTAGCCTTGGGGTCGAAGTATTTGCTTTTGCGGTCGAACTGCGTGGCGTCGGGATAAACGGTGCTGCCGACCCTGGCGATACCTGCGATGCCCGGCGCTTTGCAGTTGGAATGGTAGAACAGCACGCCATCGCCGACCCGCATCTGGTCGCGCATGAAGTTGCGCGCCTGATAGTTGCGCACGCCGTACCAGGCGACAGTCTGATCGGGAAAACCGGCGAGATCGTCGACGCTGCAATCTGTGGGTTCGGATTTCATCAGCCAGTAGCGCATGGTTTATGTCCGCAAATAAAAAGTGCGGCCTGAATAAGGCCGCACCGGAATAAAGTCCCCCGCCTGTGCCGTTGACCCGGCATCTTGAACCTGCGGTCCAAGAGGGTCGCTTCCCTGCCGCATCAGGCTCATCCGGATTGGACGTTCACAACAGCGGCTCGGTGGGTCGCGACCTGAATTAACTTATTGGCTCAAAGAATTACAGGTCTGACGAACACCGCAGGGGACAAATCAAAACAGCGAATCTTGTTCGGCTAACGCCTGGTCGATCGCCGCCTGCATGGAATCCATTCTACGCTTAAAATCGGCGAGGTCAAAGCCGCGCCCGATCTTCACGGAAAGCAGTTCGTGGGTGATGTTGAGCGCGGCCATCAGGGCGATACGCTCGACGCTGGCGATCTTGCCGGCATCGCGGATCTCGCGCATTTTCTTGTCCAGATAGGCAACCGCATCGAGCAACTCGCCGCGCTCATCTTCGGGGCAGGCGACGCGCAATTCCCGGTCGAGGATCTTGATGTCCAGCGTTTTGGTTGCACCGCTCATGTTTGCTTTTCAGGGAGAGTGGCCAGCAGCTTTTCCAGGCGCGCCTTTGCGCCTTCCATCTTGTCGCTGCATTGCCGATTGTTGCTGAGTACTTGCGCCAATTCCTGGCGCAACCGGTGATTTTCCGCACGCAGCTTGCCGCTCACCTGTATCAGTTGCGCAAGTTTGCCTTCCAGTGCGTTCAATTCGTTTTCCATGCGCCGACTATAATTTGAAAAGTGCTGATAAGTCAAACGGTAAGCAGTAGTTTTGAAAGCGATTTGTGATTTTTGGCGAGCGCACCGTGCTTATGCTAAAGTGCGCGCTGCTTTGAGGTTCTCGCCTGCTTGCAGGCGAGTTAAACGGGAAACAGGTGAGGGATACAACCCGATGCCTGTGCTGCCCCCGCAACGGTAAGCGAGTGCGGATTTGCCAGTATGCCACTGTGAGCGATCATGGGAAGGCGGTAAATCAAGACTTGCGAGCCCGGAGACCGGCCCCGGAGCAAAGGTAACAGGAGATGCTGCGGGTGGCGCATCGGCACAAGTTGAACGGCATGGCCGTCCTATCCTGCTTTTTCCGCCCGTGGTATTTCCTGAATTTTTAACGTTCCAGCGGGGACGCTTGGAACTTACTCGGGAAATCACCATGAAACAAAAACTGATCATCATCGCGCTGTCCGGCGCGATTTCTTTTCCTCTTGCCGCTCATGCCGAAACACCCAGCCTGGGTGAGGTCGTCGTGACGGCATCACGCATGCCGCAGCCGCTGGATCAAACCATCGCGCACACCACGTTGCTGAATGAGCAGGATATCCGCCAGTCTGGCGTACCGGATGTACCGACGCTGTTGCGCTCCCTGGCCGGAGTTGAAGTGGTGCAAAGCGGCGGATTGGGTAAAGTAAGCAGCATTTATATGCGCGGCACCAATTCCAGCCACGTACTTGTATTGCTGGACGGAGTGCGTATCAATTCCGCCACTTCCGGCACGACAGCACTCGAACATCTCATGCTGGACAGCATAGAGCGTATCGAAGTGGTGCGCGGCAACGTCAGCAGTCTGTATGGATCTGAAGCCATTGGCTGCGTAATTCAACTATTCACCAAGCACTGTCGCGGTGCACCTGCCTTTAACGCCAG
>CAZRZH010000243.1:0-2456 GCA_964604485.1 uncultured Sideroxydans sp. | reverse complement strand
GTCCATATTCGCTGCATCGCGTTGTGGGCAGCTATCTCGTGACGACACTGTCTAGAATCCGTCGAAATATCGCGCACAAACGACTGGTCGATCTTGAGCTGGTCGAGTGGCAGTTGTTTGATGTATTGCAGTGAGGAGTAACCGCTTCCGAAATCGTCCAGCGAGAACCGCACCCCCATGTCTTTCAATGCGTTCATGGTCGTAATCGTGGTTTCGATATTTTCCTGCAAGAGACTCTCGGTCAGCTCCAATTTGAGCAGTTGCGGGTTGATGCCATGTTTCATCACTGCAAGCTGTACTTGAGTTTCAAAGTCAGCTTGGCGAAATTGCCTGGCGCTCACGTTCACCGACAACTCCAAATCCTGTGTAAGCCGATGTTGTGACCAAGCCTTGAGTTGGGCACACGCCATCTCGATCACCCAGCCCCCGATGGCCAGAATCAACCCGGATTCCTCAGCCAACGGAATGAATTGTGATGGAGGCAACAATCCGCGTTGCGGATGATTCCAGCGGATCAATGCCTCTGCCCCCAATTGCCGGTAATCACCATCCACCTGAACTTGGTAATACAACTGAAATTGATTGTTTTCGATTGCCTTGCGCAGATCTGCTTCCAAAGCCGCGTGATTATTGACCGTATCTTGCATGTGCGGATCGAAGAAGCGCAGGGTATTGCGCCCGGAGTTCTTTGCCTGATACATGGCGATGTCGGCTTGTTTGAACAGCTCATCCGTCGGATGCGCGTGGCCGCTAAAGAGCGTTGCACCAATGCTGGGGGTGTTCCGGCATTCATGTTTTCCCAGCAGGTAAGGCAGGTTCAACGAATTGAGTATCTTGATGCCGACCGCCTCTGTCCGGGTTGCAGCCTCGATGGGTTCGGCACCAAGCGCTTCCAGAATCACCACAAATTCGTCGCCACCAAGACGGGCCACCGTGTCTTTTTCGCGCACGCAGGCCTCAAGCCGCTGTCCGACTTGTTGCAGCAACAAGTCGCCCACGTCATGCCCCAGCGTGTCGTTGAGCGTTTTGAAATTATCCAAGTCGATAAATAACAGTGCGCAAACATTCCCGCTACGCGTGCTGGAAATAAAGGCCTGATGCAATCGATCAATCAAGAGTCGGCGGTTAGGTAGCTGTGTGAGCGGATCATAAAAGGCCAGATGTTTAACCTCCTCGGCCGCCGCTTTACTGAGTGTGATGTCGTTGAAAGTAGCCACGTAGTGGGTCACTGCACCCTTGGAATTTTTCACGCCCGTGATCGTGAGGTATTCCGGATAAACCTCACCGGTCTTACGCCGGTTCCATATCTCGCCTTGCCACGAACCTGTGTTGTTAATTGATTCCCACATGGCTTCATAAAAATGGACATCGTGACGACCTGACCTGAGAATCCTTGGATTCTTTCCGACAGCCTCCTCTGGTGTGTACCCGGTAATACGCGTGAATGCGGAGTTGATGCGTATGATCTGCCCGGTTTCATCGGTCACGGCAATGCCTTCCTGTGCCTCGAAGGCGGTGGCGGCAATGCGCAGTTCTGATTCGACCCTAATGAATTCCGTGATGTCGCGGCTAATTCCGAACAGCCCCACGACCCTGCCTTCATGATCCAGCAACGGCCACTTGTTGGTGCTGACCCAACCTTTTACCCCGGCCGCATCGTAATAAGGATCCACTCTATTCAACAAAGCTTTGCCTTCGCGAAAAATCGGTAGTTCCTCCTCGTAATAAATCTGCGCCATGTCTTTCGGGAACACATCCAGATCGTGCTTGCCGATCATGTCAAGCCAACTTGCGTGTCCGGTAATATCTGCCAGAGTTTGGCTGCAAAAGCGGAAACGACTATTCCGGTCTTTGAAATAGATGAAGTCGGTGGTGTTCTCTAAAAAACTGACAAAATCGAGGTTCAGTTCGCTGAGCCTTGCGTTAGCCTGCTGATGCGCCTTGATTTTATTTTGGAGTTTGTCCGTCATGTTATTGACCGATATTGCAAGCTCGGCGAATTCATCCGAACCTGCGCTGTTGATCCTGAAATCAAGATTGCCGCCAGCAACGATTTTGGCACCCAAATGCAACGGAGCGAGGCGCTTGCGAATCACCCAACCCAGGTGTAACGCAGTCAGGCTTGTTGCAAGTGCCAAGGTAACTGCAAACAATCCGATTGTGACGCCCATATATTTGTAGGTTTGTTCAACCCGTTGCGCGCTGGCTTCTTTTAATAAAGTTGCCGCGTCGCGCACGGTAGCGGCCTTCAGTAATAGCTGACTGGAAAGCCGGGTATCAAACTCCTGCAAAATATTGCGATCTGCGATGGCAGTATTCCTTGCGCCCGTATTTTTCACGATCCGGTGAAATATGACCGAGGTCTCCTCGATAGTCTGGTGCAGTTTTTTCACTAGCGTACGTTCTGCTTCACCTTTGAATTGACTCCGAGGTCCTCCTCGGGAGGCGGCTTCTAC
>CAZRZH010000242.1:0-2464 GCA_964604485.1 uncultured Sideroxydans sp. | reverse complement strand
ATCATGGCCGACACCAACTGGATTGCCACAGCCGCACCTGTTGTTCACCTGGGCGCCAAACCTGTGTTCGTCGATATTTTATCGCATAGCTGGTGCATCAATCCTGAGTTGGCCGAAGCTGCCATCACACCGCGCACCAGGGCTATCATCGCCGTGCACATATACGGTAATTTGTGCGACATGGATGCTCTGCTGGATATCAGCCGACGCCATGGCATACCAATCATCGAAGATGCCGCCGAAGCGATCGGTTCGCAGTGGCATGGACAGCGTGCAGGGTCGACAGGGATCTTCGGAACCTTCTCCTTTCATGGCAGCAAGACATTCACTACCGGTGAAGGCGGCATGTTCGTCACCAATGATGCCGCCCTGTATGAAAAGGTGCTGACTTTTTCCAACCATGGCCGTGTTCGTGGTCAAACCAAGCAGTTTTGGCCGGACGTGGTGGGGTTCAAGTACAAAATGTCCAACATCCAAGCTGCAATAGGTTGCGCGCAGATAGAGCGGGTTGAAAAGTTGATTGGCCGAAAGCGGGAGATCATGGAGTACTACCGAGAGCGTCTAGTGGTATTGCCCGGTGTATCTATTAACCCCGAGCCTGTTGGCTCGGTGAATGGTGCATGGATGCCTACGGCGGTATTTGACACGCAAACGGGAGTGACGCGGGAAAAACTACAAGAGGCATTTTCGGCAGAGAACATTGATGCGCGGGTATTTTTTTATCCACTATCCAGCTTGCCGATGTTTGACAATCAGCCGCAGAATCAGTTTGCTTGGTGTATTCCGGAGCGAGCGATTAATCTGCCGAGTTTTCATGACATGACGATAGTAGAGCAGGATCGGATTGTAGATGTCATTAGGCGATTTCTGAATGATTGAAAGCATACGCTACGTGCTTTGGGGCAGTGCTGGCCATGCCAAAGTGCTGGCCAGTGTTATCGCCTTGCGTGGCGAGCGGGTAGTGGCGCTGTTCGACAACAGCCCGCAAGCGGCTTCGGTTCTGGAGGGGGTGTCCTTGTACATCGGCAAAGATGAGTTTGCACGCTGGATCGAGAGCGAGCCTGATCGACACAATATATGTGGTTTGGCTGCTATCGGTGGCACACGCGGTCGTGATCGGCTGGCAGTCCATGAATACTTTAGAGCGCATGATGTGCGGGTTGAACCTCTTGTGCATCCTCAGGCGTCGGTGTGTCTAACTGCATCGCTTGGCGCGGGCACCCAAGTGCTGGCTCAGGCGGTCGTGGCTGCCGGTGCGCGCCTGGGAGAAGCTTGCATCATCAACCACCACGCATCTGTGGATCACGAGTGTGTGCTGGGAGATGGTGTCCACCTTGCCCCAGGCTCGATTCTGTGTGGCTGTGTAACGCTCGGCAACAACGTGATGATTGGCGCGGGTGCCGTGGTGCTGCCACGTGTGATGATCGGTGAGAATACAGTGGTCGGTGCTGGCGCAGTCGTGACACGGGATCTGCCGGCAGGGGTTGTAGCCGTTGGCAATCCTGCGCGGATCGTCAAAAACGTTTAATGCGGCCACGAGGTCGCCAACTTTAGCTTAGAAACGCAGGGAGAAACAAATGACCATCTATGAACAGTTCAAGCGCGAATGTGAGGAGGAAGCTGCCGTTCAAGGTGCGGATCCTGAACTTGAACACGCGTCAAGTGCATGGATGAGTCTGGCCAACGCTCGAAAATACTCCTACCATTTCGAATGGCTAGGTCGCCCTATCATTCAATACCCCCAAGACATCATCGCCATGCAGGAAATAATCTGGTCGGTACAGCCGGATCTGATTATCGAAACCGGTATTGCGCATGGTGGTTCGCTAATTTTTTCTGCCTCCATGCTGGAGTTGAATGCGATTTGCGGCGGTCCACAGAATGCAGAAGTACTGGGAGTGGACATCGACATTCGCGCCCATAACCGAGTGGCGATCGAAGCGCACCCCCTGTCTAGGCGTGTTTCGATGATTCAGGGCTCCAGCATCGAGCCCGAGATCATCAAGCAGGTGAAGGCCAAGGCGGAGGGAAAGCAACGAGTGCTGGTGTGCCTAGACAGCAACCACACCCACGACCATGTGCGGGCTGAGCTGGAAGCTTACGCGCCGCTTACTACTACTGGTAGCTATTGCGTGGTGTTCGACACCATCATCGAGGACATGCCGGCCGACATGTTCTCCGACCGTCCTTGGTGCCCCGGCAACAGTCCAAAGACCGCCGTGTGGGAATACCTCAAGACTCACCAGGAATTCGAGATCGACAAGAGCATTCAGCGCAAACTGTTGATTACTGTGGCGCCGGATGGTTACCTGAAACGAACCCGGTCTTGAGCCGACTCGTTTTGTTCGCTTCCAGATAAGGCCGCACTTTGCGTAAACCAGCTCCTATTGTTTCGATCGGTGTGCCTGTCTATAACGGCGAGAAGACGTTGAAATGCACGCTCGACTCCCTGACGAGCCAGTCG
>CAZRZH010000241.1:0-2473 GCA_964604485.1 uncultured Sideroxydans sp. | reverse complement strand
ATCGCACCTCCTCCCGCAAACGGCTGGCTGCGCCAGTAACGTGTCGGAGGTGCGGTTATGAGCGAGACTTGGTTGAATAAAATTAATTGGTCGGATGACGGTCTAGTACCTGCCATCGCGCAGGATGCAACATCAGCCCGAGTGCTCATGGTCGCGTGGATGAATCGCGAGGCATTGCAGTTGACTTGGCAAAAAAGCGAGGCGATCTATTGGTCGCGTTCGCGCAAGAAGCTGTGGCACAAAGGCGAGGAGTCAGGCCACATCCAGAAAGTTAAGGAGATACGTCTGGATTGTGACGGTGATGTGATTTTGCTACAGGTCGTGCAGCAAGGCGGCATCGCCTGCCACACCGGACGCGAGAGTTGTTTTTTCAGCAAGTTGGAACAGGGTAAATGGGTGGAAACCGATGCCGTGTTAAAGTCTCCCGACGAGATTTACAAAAGATGAGCAACAATATTCTGCAACGACTGACCGAGACATTGGAGGCGCGCAAACAGGCCGCGCCCGAGTCTTCTTACGTTGCCAAGCTGTTCAGCAAAGGCGAAGATGCCATCCTGAAAAAAGTGATCGAAGAAGCCGGTGAAGTGCTGTTGGCGGCCAAGGATGGCGATAAGCAACACCTGACTTATGAAGTGGCCGATCTGTGGTTCCATTGCATGGTGTTGCTGGCGCAAAATGGATTGAGCGCGGATGACGTTCTGCAAGAACTGGCGCGGCGTGAGGGCGTTTCGGGTATTGAAGAAAAGGCGCAGCGGAAATGAGTGACAACTGCCTGTTTTGCAAGATCGCGCGCGGCGAGATACCGTGCAACAAAGTGTATGAAGATGATGAAGTGATCGCCTTTCACGACATCCATCCGGTTGCACCGGTGCACTTTATGCTGGTTCCAAAAATGCATCTGGTATCGCTGCTGGAGGCTGAAGCAGCCCATGCGGCCTTGCTTGGCAGGATGTTGTTGTTGGTGCCCAAGCTGGCGCGCGCGCAAGGGCTGGTGAACGGCTTTCGTACCGTCATCAATAGCGGCAAGGGTGGAGGTCAGGAAATTTTTCATTTGCATATTCATGTCATCGGTGGCGGTAATATCCCGCCGATGGTTAAACGAGACTAACGGGAGAAATAATTATGGGCGCTATGAGTATCTGGCATTGGTTAATCGTGTTGCTGGTGGTGGTGCTGATCTTTGGCACAAAGAAGCTGCGTAACATCGGCAGTGATATGGGCGGCGCGGTGAAGGGGTTCAAGGATGGGTTGAAAGGTGATGAAGATGCGAGCAAACAGGCAGACACCAAGACCATCGAAGGTGATGCGAAAGAAAAATAATACCGATGTTTGATGTTGCCTTCTCCGAGCTGGTTGTGATCGCGCTGGTTGCGCTTATTGTCATCGGGCCGGAAAGGCTTCCGAAAGTTGCCCGTGCTGTCGGCCATTTGTGGGGAAGAGTTCAGCGTTTTGTGAATTCCGTCAAGAATGATATTTCCAACGAAATGGATCTTGAATCGGCGCAGAAAATGAAGCAGGATTTTGAACGGCAAGTATCCGAGCTGGAGCAGGATGTTCAAAGCGCACAGCTCACCGTAGAACAACAAATTTTACAGGCCCAGCACGGCAAGTTCTCACCGGAAGAATTGACGGATTCAATCGCTTCCCCTGAAAAAATTCAGAACACACCATAATGGGAATAAGCGAAAGCCTGATCGGACACTTGATCGAATTACGTTCACGCTTGGTGAATTCAGTCATTGCATTGCTGCTGGTGTTTGTCTGTTTGTTTCCATTTGCCGCTGACCTTTATGCGATTTTGGCGCAGCCGATGCTGGCTAAGCTTCCCTTGGGTGGCCAGATGATCGCCACCGATGTCACCACTCCATTTTTCGTGCCACTCAAGGTGGCGATGATGGCCGCGTTGCTCATTTCACTACCTTATATCCTGTTCCAGTTGTGGCGATTTGTAGCGCCGGGATTGTATGTTCACGAAAAGAAAATGGTGTTGCCGCTGGTAGTGGCCAGCAGCTTGTTGTTCTATAGCGGGATGGCATTTGCCTATTTCGCTGTCTTTCCGGTGGTATTTGGGTTCATTACTGCATCTGCCCCACAAGGTGTCGCCGTGATGACCGATATCGATAAATATTTGAGTTTTGTGATCGGCTTGTTTATGGCATTCGGCATGGCGTTTCAAGTACCGGTTGCCGTGATCCTATTGGTGCGGGTGGGAATGGTATCGGTGCAGAAATTGCGAGAGGTGCGCCAATACGTCATTGTCGGGGCTTTTGTGCTTGGAGCAATATTCACGCCGCCGGATGTGGTTTCGCAATTCATGCTGGCGATACCTTTGTGGCTGCTTTACGAAGCGGGCATCATTGTGGCGAGTTGGACAGCGGCAACCCCCAAGCCCCGCTAATCCTATTCGACTGTTTTGGGTTTTGGGCGTTTGCCAACTTTTACTTCAACGACAACTTCCGTCTGATTGCGTAAT
>CAZRZH010000240.1:0-2558 GCA_964604485.1 uncultured Sideroxydans sp. | reverse complement strand
ATCACCCACGATCACATGAAGAAGATGAAGAACCAGGCCATCGTGTGCAACATCGGTCACTTCGACAACGAGATCGACGTTGCATCTTTGAAGCAATACACCTGGGACAACATCAAGCCGCAAGTCGATCACGTCATCTTCCCCGATGGCAAAAAGATCCTGTTGTTGGCCGAAGGTCGTTTGGTGAATCTGGGTTGCGGCACGGGCCATCCTTCTTATGTGATGTCGTCTTCGTTCGCCAACCAGACCATCGCGCAGATCGAACTGTTCACCCGTACCAAAGACTATCCGATCGGCGTGTACACCTTGCCCAAGCACCTGGATGAAAAGGTTGCGCGTTTGCAGTTGACCACATTGAACGCACAACTGAGCACCCTGACCGACCAGCAAGCCGCTTATATCAGCGTGCCGAAGGAAGGCCCGTACAAGGCCAACCACTACCGTTATTGATCGGGTTTTTGCAGGTATGATGACGAGGGGCGAACATCAGTTCGCCCCTCTTAACTTGATACATAAAAATGTTGCTACGACTGTTATTTATCTGGACCTTGAATTCGCTGGCGCTGATCGCGGTGGCGAACTTCGTGCCCGGCATTCATGTGGATGGATTTAAGGCGGCGTTCATCGCTGCCTTCGTCCTCGGCCTTGTCAACACACTAATTCGTCCTATCTTTCTAGTGCTGACGCTACCGGTCACCGTAGTCACGTTGGGACTGTTCATCTTCGTCATCAACGGCCTGATGTTTTGGTTCGCCGGTTCCATCCTTCGCGGATTCACCGTGGACAATTTCTGGCATGGCGTATTCGGCGCTGTCTTGTACAGCATTTTTTCCTGGGCGCTAAGCTCAGCTGCCGCACAAATCGTGAGGAAACATGGGCAATACACTAACTCCAATAAGCTTTGAATTCTTTCCGCCGCAGACACCGGAAGGCATCGAAAAACTGACTGCCGCGCGTCAGCGTCTGGCTACAGTCAAGCCGGAATTTTTCTCTGTCACTTTCGGTGCAGGCGGTTCCACGCAAGACCGCACCTTGGAGGCCATCAAGCAAATCCACGCCGAGGGACATAGTGCCGCACCCCACTTATCCTGCGTCGGTTCCACCCGTGGAAATGTGCGTGCTTTGCTGTTCGCTTACCGCGACATGGGCATCAAACGCATCGTTGCGTTGCGTGGTGACTTGCCTTCCGGCATGGCCAGCATCGGCGAGTTTCATTACGCAAATGAGTTGGTGTCGTTCATCCGCGCGCAGACCGGTGAACACTTTCACATCGAAGTGGCGGCTTATCCCGAGTTCCATCCGCAGGCGAATTCGGCACGTGAAGACATGCTCAACTTCAAGCGCAAGGTCAATGCGGGTGCCAACTCGGCCATCACCCAATATTTCTACACGGCGGAGGCATATTTCCGTTTTGTGGATGAGACACGCAAGCTCGGCGTCAACGTGCCCATCGTGCCCGGCGTCATGCCTATCGTGCGCTTCTCGCAACTCGCGCGCTTCTCCGACGCATGCGGGGCGGAGATTCCGCGCTGGTTACGCAAGACCATGGAAGGTTATGGCGACGACATTGAATCCGTGCAAAGTTTTGGACTCGATGTCGTCACACACCTGTGCGAAAAACTCATCGCGGGCGGCGCACCTGCTTTGCATTTCTACACGTTGAATCAAGCGAACGCTTCGCTGGGGATATTGAACCGACTCGGCTATCGCACATAACCACCCGCTCCCTCTCCCACCGGGGGAGGGTTGGGGAGGGGGAACACTCAATGAAAGCTCCAGAACTCTTATTACCTGCAGGCACCCTCGACAAGATGCGCACCGCCTTCGCTTTCGGGGCGGATGCGGTGTATGCCGGTCAACCGCGTTATTCGCTGCGCGCACGCAACAACGAATTTAAATTGGAAGAGTTGCAGATCGGCATCCGGGAAGCGCATGCGCTGGGTAAGAAACTGTTCGTTGCCAGCAACCTGATGCCGCACAACGCCAAGGTGAAGACCTACATGGCAGACATGCAACCTGTCATCGCCATGAAGCCGGATGCGCTCATCATGGCTGACCCTGGCCTCATCGCTATGGTGCGCGAACGTTGGCCCGAGCAGGAGATCCATCTCTCCGTGCAAGCCAACACCGTCAACTACGCGGCAGTGAAGTTCTGGAAATCACTCGGCCTGTCTCGCGTCATCTTGTCGCGTGAACTGTCGCTGGATGAGATCGCCGAGATCCGCCAAGAATGTCCCGACATGGAGTTGGAAGTGTTCGTGCATGGCGCGCTGTGCATCGCCTACTCGGGTCGCTGCCTGCTTTCCGGCTACTTCAACCACCGCGACGCAAACCAAGGCACGTGTACCAACTCCTGTCGCTGGGATTACAAAGTGGATAGCACCATCGAGGACGGCACCGGTCATATCGAGAAGATCGACTTCGATTTCGACAAGGCATTGAGCGATAGCGCCCTTTCTGATTGCGGCTCACAACCGCGCCACCCAGAGGCAGACAAGGTGTACGTCATCTCGCGTCAAGACCATCCGGGCGAACTCATGCCCGTGTTGGAAGACGAG
>CAZRZH010000239.1:0-2651 GCA_964604485.1 uncultured Sideroxydans sp. | reverse complement strand
AAGGTTCGGTGCAAACCATCTTGCCATTGGGTAACAATACCGCAATCAAACTGACCACCGCCCGTTACTACACCCCAAGCGGCCGCTCTATTCAGGCCAAGGGAATCATCCCCGACATCTTGGTTGAAGATCCCGCGACCTCCGCATTGGAGAGCTCATTCCGACTGCGTGAAGCCGATCTGGAAAAACATTTGAGCAATGATCGCCAGCCGGAAGAAAAATCTGATTCCTCCAAATCCACGCCAAAATCCCCTGCCAAAAGCAAGGAAAATGAAGACAAGAAACCGGAGTTTGCCGAATTCGGTTCAAAGAATGATTACCAACTGAATCAGGCCATGAACCTGCTCAAGGGCATGAACATCTTGCGGGGTAAATAAACAATGAATCCGTTTGAGTTGCAGAAAGAACGCGTATTGGTTTTCACGGATGAGCCCGAACATCAGGTCAACCAGGCATTGTCTATCCTTGGCGGCTTGAATAAGTTCAGCGTGACAAAAGGGCCGCTACCGAATAGTTTGCGCATCCGTTACAGCATCGAGCATTACTCGCTTGAGGGGCTTGAGAAAGCCCTGATCAAAGAAGGCTTCAATTTTAAGAACACGCTGTTCGGCAACCTTAAAAAGACGCTCATCCATTATTGCGAAGACGTGCAATACCATAACTTGAAAACTCCCGAGCCGCGCACCAAGAACAATTCTCAGGAAGTCTTCGTCAAAGCTTACGAGAACCATTCTCACGGCGATATGGACGGTGCCGTCAAGGATCAACGCGAATCGAACTGAGCGGCATGGACGATAGCCAGCTTCTGCGTTACAGCCGCCACATCTTGTTACCCGAGATTGGCATCGAAGGTCAAATGAAGCTGCTCGCCTCCCGTGTTCTTATCATTGGTGCAGGCGGTTTGGGTTCTCCCGCAGCCATGTTTCTTGCGTCCAGCGGCATCGGTACGCTCACATTGTGTGACGACGACCTGGTCGATCTCACCAACCTGCAACGTCAAATTGCCCATCGCTCCGACAGCATCGGTTTCCCAAAAGTGGAGTCTGCCCGGACCACATTAAGCGGCATCAATCCCGGAATAAAGATAGTCGCGTTGCAGGAAAGAGCGGATGAACGCCGACTGGGGCTTCTTGCCGAAGATGTCGATTTGGTCTTGGATTGCAGTGACAACTTCCCAACCCGCTATGCACTCAACCGCGTCTGTTCAAAGCTGAAAAAACCGCTTGTCTCCGGCGCAGCCACACGTTTTGACGGTCAAGTTAGCGTGTTTGATTTTCGGCGTCACGATAGTCCTTGCTACCACTGTCTGTTTCCGGAACAAATGGAAAGCGAAGAGACACGCTGCGCCGTGCTGGGGATCTTTGCACCTTTGGTGGGTATCATCGGCAGCCTGCAGGCCGCCGAAGCATTGAAACTGCTGACGGGCATCGAAACGACGTTGTGCGGAAGAATGTTGACGATCAATGCGTTGAATATGGAACTCCGCACGATAAAACTCGTGCGTGACCCAGACTGCCCGGTCTGCCAAAACAACTTGGCTTGAACTACTACACGGGAAGCGCGATTTTGTTGTCTGTGCTGAACTGGTAGTCTTTGAAAATGTGCTCAGCCGAGAGCACTTGATAACTACCGTCTGCCGATTTGCGGGTGGTGTCTTTCAAGCGATAGGTAAGGTGGCCGCACGTCCAACATTTGAAATTCCGCATGTGGGTACACAGGCAGGTCTTGTCAAATACAGTGATCTTCTTTTCATCCGGATGCGCGGCGACCTCCCGGTTGTAAGCCTCGATGTAATCGCAGCGCCCATTCGCATCCAGCAGATAGCCGTATGACTCGCAACCGGGGCGGATTCCGGAACCGGTTGACGGACTGTTCTTCAACATGCGCATCGGATAGCCGGTGGGAGAGGTGCCGTTGACCTCAATGTCATCTTCACTGGCTTTGAAATATTCCTGCTGCACATCGCGCGGTAAACCACATTCTTTGCTGACGGTGAAACGTGTTGCCACCTGCACCGCCGCCGCACCCTCCTGTAGAAACGTTGTTGCATCGCTTCCGGTAAAAATTCCTCCGGCAGGAATCACTGGAATATCGAGTTTCTCATCGCGCAGGTATTGATGAATTTCGTTGACGATCGTACGCAAGTCATATTGCGCCCAGTCCATGCCAAAGCCCAAGTGACCTCCGGCCAACGGACCTTCCACCACGACATAGTCGGGCAGACGGCCGGTCTTTACGTTCTTGCGCAGGAAGAGTTGGAGTGCGCGTAATGACGATACGATGATGCCCAGTTTGGCATCGCGGAAGCGCGGGTGGTCCTCCATTAATCCGAAAGAACCCAGATGTAATCCGGCCGCCAGGGTGATGCCGTCTATGCCCGCGCTCAGCGCTTCATGCAGCCGCACGCGTAACGTGTCACGCGGCGAATTCATGGTGAGCTTTTCCATGACGTTGATGAACACCATGCCGTTGCCCTGTTTGCGCTCCATGGTTCTGGTGACGTGCAAGCGGGTGGATTCGGCGATTTGGTCGAGATCGAACTTGACTGATGACTTATCGGCGTTGTCGATGTTCAACTTGTATTGCAGCAACTTCTCTTCGACAAAGTCTGTGTCGTAACGGCGGTCCGACACAGTTGGCAACATCGCATC
>CAZRZH010000238.1:0-2671 GCA_964604485.1 uncultured Sideroxydans sp. | reverse complement strand
ATCACCATCGCCTCATTGACTTGAACTTTTATTTTCCCTGGACACATCTCAAAAAACTCAAAACTGGCTTGTATATGCAGCTTGTCGCCTTTGGTCGCACTATTCCCCGGTTTCGCACCATTGAGCAACTGCTTGATCGTCTCGCCACAGTTCTTGGCTGCCCCGTGGCGCTCTTCGGTCCCCGCACGCCTATTTACGGTACACCGGCAGACTCCCCTCTCACGCGTTTCCCACTGCCGACGCTACTGAACATCAGCCACATGACAGTGGCGGGCGAGATACGTGAGAGCAGGCCGCTGCTTTACGCGTTGATGGCTCAACATGGCATTGCCGCCATCGTGCCGTTTTTTTCACACAGTCGCACCGCGCGCCATTGGTTATTGTTAGGTGATCCGTTCAGTCACTCCATCTACACACCACAGGATTTCAGGCAAATCGAGCAACTGTTCGAGAAAATAGCCGGGTTGCTTCTGGATAGATTGACGCGGCCTGATCTCGGTCGTGCTCATGCCAAAACCATGCAATCTCTCAAGGGTACCGCTACGTCGTTGAAAAAATCATTGCCGGATTCGGTGGCCGAATTCGAGGCTGAACTGATACGCAAAGCGCTCGCCGCCTGCGGTGGCAATCAAGCGCACGCGGCGCGTCTTCTGGGCATCCGGCCCAACACCCTACATTACAAAATCGAACGCTACAGTCTTTCCCCCACCTAACTCAGGTAATCGCCAACAGGGCTGCTAAGCCCTGACGACGGCTTATCCATTTGTCAGCTAGCAATGCACATTTTTCACGTTTCCTGCCTGTAATTTCAGTCCTCCAGCTACACTTCAACAGACTGATAAAAAAGGCAATTCTAAGCAGTGCTATTCAAATCATTCAAAATTTTGAATGATACGTCAAAGGCGCTGCCGGCTATTGGAACATGGTAGTCACCTCATAAGTTCTTGTTGTTAGCCGGGCTTTGAGGCAGGAAAAGGACTCCGCCTGCACGGTCCCCTCTCCTGGTTCAAGGCCCACCGCAACTGCAACCAGGAGAAACAGCATGTACATGTACACCCAGGGTCATTCCCGCATTGTCAGCTCGGGCACTCACCTGCCGGACGAACGAATCACAGCAAGGGAAATGCTGGAGCAGATTGATGCACCAAATCGCTTCGGCGTGTCGCTCGACTGGCTCGAGCGTGTTTCCGGCATCCATGAGAAGCGCGTGGCGCCAACCGACATGCTGCCTTCGGACATGGCTGTGCTGGCGGCGCGTGAAGCCATGGAACGCGCCAAGCTTTTGCCACAATCCATCGATGCGATCATTTATACTGGCGCCACGCGTGACTACTCGGTAGAGCCCTCCACGGCGCATATCGTGCAGGCGAAACTCAAGGCTACTAATGCCGTCGCGTTTGACGTGAGCAATGCTTGCCATGGCTTCATGAATGGCATCCATCTTATGGATGCGCTTATCGCGTCCGGGCAGGTACGCCGGGGTCTGGTCGTAACAGGCGAACAAGGCAGCCGGTTCACACGCAAAGCTATTGAAGCTCTGCGCGCGACACATGATCGTTCTGAACTGACACGTTTGGCCGCCGGCCTGACCCTGGGCGATGCCGGTGCTGCGCTGGTTATGGGTCCAAAACTCGGGCCCGACAGCGGCTTTATGGGCTTCATGCTGCAGTCGCAGGGTCAGTACGCGAAGTTCTGTACTTCGGGTGGAGTTCTACAGGAGGGCCCTGTGATTACCGACATGCCGGCCATCGTCGGACAGAGCGCAAAACTCGTGACCGCCATGTTTCAGGAGTTCATGCATCAGCGACTCAGGTGGAAAATCGAGGACCTCAGCAAGTACGTTATCCACCAGGTGGGCACGAAGGTTTTCAAGCTCCACTCCGAGTTAATGGGAATTCCCATGCACATCATTCCAAATACCGTGCATACCCTAGGTAATCTTATTACCGCCAATATTCCGCTTTGTCTGCATAATTTCTCGTCTAATCAAGATGTTAAGTCTGGTGACAAAATTTATTGTTCCGGGGCAGGTAGCGGAATCAGTATCAGCCAGGTGGGCCTGATTTGGGATACCGCATGAAGTCAACTAAAGTACGTAATAGGCGTGGAGCAGGAGCGGCACACTTCCTGCTCCCCACAAGGAAGGAGATCTGACAGCCATGGATATGACGCTTTACGCCCTCCCGGCAATTCTGGCGCTAGCTGCCAAAGGTGTTATTTACCTTTACGCGCGCTTCTCCGAACTCCGCACGCTCGAAACGCGCTTGTATCTCTGGTTCTTATTCGCACTCTCGGTCCAGAATTTGGCTGAGGTTGGCATATTCACGTCCTATGCGGAACACCTTCCGTTCGTATACTTCGGAGCGAGCATCATCGCTATCGCTCTTCTACTGCATCTAGCGCTGGTGGTCGCCCGGGAGTGGCGTCACACGCTAATCTGGCTGGCGCTGCTTTACACACCAACAATTGTTCTTGAAATCCTGCTCTGGTTTACTCCTTGGTTGGTTCAAGGATTCGAACCATTGCGTTACACCTACACGCGCATACCCGGATCTCTCTATTTCCTGTTCGAGCTGTACGCACTCGGTTATGTCGCTGGGGCAGTAGCGCTCTTTATCTATGGCGGCCTGTGGGCGCGTACTGCCGCACGGCAGACAAAAAACCGGCTGAT
>CAZRZH010000237.1:0-2672 GCA_964604485.1 uncultured Sideroxydans sp. | reverse complement strand
AAATAGAGTGCAATGTGTTTCCGCTTCGGTGAAACGGCGAGCGCACTGATGGCTGAAATTTTCGAGTGCTTGAAGCAGTATCGGATTGTTGGCGTCTGGCCCGCCGGAGCCCAAGTCCGTTTGACATTCGGAATCAGTAAAAAGCCACTTTCGTCCAGGAAAACAAGGTGTGCGCCAACTTGTTCGGCGCGGTGGCGAATCTGTGGCCAGACATAGCGTTTCCAACGGATGATCGCCGCTTCATCCCGTTGCGTCGCGCGGCGTTCTGGTTTCTGGCAACTCCAACCCAGGGCGCGCAAGATTTTCCAAACGTGCCCAGGATGATACGTAACATGGAAATGCCGTTTGACGAGTCGCGCGATGCGGCACAAAGTCCAAAGATCAGTTTTGTAGCCCGCCTTCAGCGGGCCGTCGAGCAATAAGCATTCCAGCCGCCGCTTCTGCTTGGGTGTCAAATCTGGCGGCCGACCTGGGATCGGTTTGGCTTTCAGCCCGGCCAACCCCTTGCGCTTGAAAGCGTGTTGCCAGCGATAGATCGAACTACGAGAAGCACTCAAAGCACGCGCAACAGCAGTTGGCTGTCTTCGTGCCTTCAACAACTTGATGGCGCATTCGCGCCGCTTTTGTAATTGCTGTGGGGTTCCTTGTGGTCGCATACTCCAAGGATACCACAGATTGTCCCATTCTTTATGCGAAACTCAATAATTCGTGAAATTCGTGGCAGAAATGTTCGTGTCAATTCGTGGCAGAAATTTACTTCACCACCCGCTGATGTTGGAGCGAGTCGGCGCCGAAGCATGCCCTGAGCACTTCGACTTCGCTCAGTGTAAACCATGCACTGAGCGAAACGAACGTGTCCGTCGAAGGGTTGCCGAGAAAGCCGTTGCCGCCGGTGACCACACTAGCACCTGCGGTAACGCTAGTGCAGCATCCTATAGCGAATTTGTCAAGGGGCTTCCTGCCCGTGTTATTCAAAGTTGAAAAGTGAACTGTTCAAAGTTGAAAAGAGAACCGTTACCAGTTGAAAAGTGAACCGCTCAAACGCCTCAAAAGTGAATCGGGTGTGGTAGACTTCCCCCAAAAGGAGGCATCATGGATCAGTTGCACAAACGGTTCACGGCCGAACAGGTCAAGGTTTTGCTGCAAGGATATTGTCAGGGAACGATGAGCCGGGCTGAAGTGGAAGAGATGTTGAATATTGGCAAAACTCGTTTCTTCGCTTTGCTTAAAGAGTATCAGCCAAGTCCGGCGACTTTCTCCATCGCCTACGAACGCGACACGCCCGCCAGGTTGTCCGCCCGCGTGGAGGCTGCCCTAGAGCAAGCGTTGTTGCGCGAGAAGGAACTGGTGGACGATCCGCAACTCCCTATTTCGGATTACAACTACTCAGCCCTGCGCGACCGGCTGAAAAAGACCGGTGTCACCGTGTCGGCGACCACCATCACGGATCGGGCCAAGAAACTGGAGTGCTACAAACCGCATCGGAAAGGTAGGGCGCACGACCGCCAAGTGGTGACGGCGGCCATCGGTGCTCTGGTGCAGCATGATGCCTCCCTGCATCTGTGGTCTCCGTTTGCGGAGGAGAAATGGACGCTGATTACCTCCATCGACGATTACAGCCGCAAGCTCCTGTTCGCGGATTTCTTCTTGCAGGAAACCGCCTGGGCGCATATTCAGGGCGCACAGACGCTCATGCAGACGTATGGCTTGCCTTTGCAGTACTATGTGGACAACTTGCGGGTGTTTCGTTTCGTCCAGGGCCGAGACAGCAACTGGCGCAGGCATGTCTTGGAAACAGACGATGTGGATCCGCAGTGGCGACAGGTCATGCGTCTCTTGGGTGTGGATGTCATCTATGCGCTCTCGGCTCAAGCCAAGGGGAAAATTGAACGCCCCTATCGGTGGTTGCAAGATCGGATCGTTCGCACCTGTGCCTTGGAACACCTCACCACCATTGATGAGGGGCGCGCCGTCTTGAAAGAGGAACTGGACCGTTACAACAACCACCAGGTGCATTCCACCACGGGCGAGATCCCGCGCATCCGGTTCGCCAAGGCTCAGGCGGCCGGCAACACTCTGTTCCGCCCGTTTTCATTGCCCAAGCCGTATACCTCGCTTAAGGATGTTTTCTGTTTGCGTGAGACCCGTGTGGTGAACGGATACCGACGCATCTCGTTATTCAATCATGAGATCGAAGTGCCGAATGTTCCACTCCGAGAAGAAGTCGAAATACACTTGACTCCCAACACGGCCAAGCAGACTATGGACATCCGCATCTGGTGGAGCCAGAAGATGGTGCATTCCGTCAGTCTCCCCTTGGCTGGTTTACGAGTTCACTTTTGAAGTTTGAGTGAGTTCACTTTTCAACTTTGGCTAACAAGGCTCGCTGTGCGCTCTTTCAGTTTCAGCGCGCTGCGAAACAAGCCAGCGGCTTGCGCACTGAAACGAATGGCACTGGGGTTGCCACTTTCGACCAGCGTGTCACAGCGGCGTAACAGGTGCCCGACACATTTGCTCTTGTCATAGGTCAGGGGATCATACGCTAGAAAACAATCGGTGATGAGTACGCCCGCAAAATCCTGTCCGAGCATGCGCTCGACCACGTCGTGATCACGATGCGGGTCAATCACATAGAGCGAAACTTGCTCATTGGTGAAGACCCAGAGCCACGC
>CAZRZH010000236.1:0-2715 GCA_964604485.1 uncultured Sideroxydans sp. | reverse complement strand
CCTCGGTCGGTTCCATACCGACCCGAAGTAGGGGATAAGAACCGATAACAGGGAACTACATGAAGGGTAGGTTGAAGGCGTTACTTCTCATCGCGCCGTGGCGCAGTTAGTAGCCTGCGCCGCCTTTCGATCAGTGTGGGCAAGGAGAAAAGTAGAATGTCCCCATTTCCATTTCCGTCCCGAGTGATGAGGTTGAGGTCATCGGAATAGACCCAAGAGTATCAGAAGAAATGTTCGTGCGCCGCCGCCTTGGGCCGAAAGAATTTTGCGAAACTCATCGACCTCAATCCAGAGCCTACCTGCGCGGTCACGCCCTTCGGCCGGAAGTAAAAATCGCGGCCATCAAAAGACCTACAAGAGCACCGGCTATCACTGCAGTAACCGTGTGGGCATTCAGTGCGACACGCGCATACATGGTCAGCAAAAGAATAGGGATGAGGTAGAGCGCGTGCATGAATCCGTATCGCCTGCACACAAAATATGCAGCGCTGGAAGCCATGGAGGAATGACCGGAAGGCATGTTGTGCCGGCTGTGCGGCCCGCTTGGCCTTTCGCCCAGCCGTGTCCCCCAAACTTCCCATTCGTCTACGAGTCTCTTGAGACCATGCGTCGCCGCTGTGGTCGAAATGGCTACATAAACAAGTTGTACCAAACCAATCTTATCCTTTAGCAGGATGGGGAGAGCGACCTGAACAACCGTATTTGCGAATCGGAGGTAGTGGTTGGTGACGAGGGCCAACGACAGATCACCGTCTGCGCGCGGAGTGCGATAGCTTTGCAAGTCTGTGGGATATAGCAGGGAAAGAAAGATCCCGATCACACACGCGAAGATGAACCGTCTGGGTTTTCGAACCTGGGTGTAAGCCTGTTTCATCAAAGCCCGCATGACCCCCACCTATTTAGTGTCGCCGCTGAATATATCGAGCTGGCGATTGTAAATCTCACTTCGCATGTCGAAGGCCCCCATGACGCTGTGAAACACATTTGCATGCGAGTGACTTGTTTGTTGAGCCAGTTGGGCCATTGGAATTCCCTTTTTTTGCTTGAATGCATCGGACATCCAGACCAGGAAGGGAACATCCTTCTGGACGTCGGGAGCAATTGAATAGGGTGTTCCATGCAAGTACAGACCATGCTCACCCAGAGACTCGCCGTGGTCAGAGATGTACATCAGCATGGTGGCAGTCTCTGGAAATGCCTTTAACAATCCAATCGCCCGATGAAGGAAATCGTCGGTGTACAAGATCGTATTGTCATAAGCGTTCACCAACTCCTCATTTGTGCATTGATGCAATTCAACTGACTTGCAAACCGGCTTGAATACCTCGAACTGTTTCGGATATTCCTTGTAATAGGCGGGTCCGTGGCTGCCACGTTGATGGAGAACGACAAAGACCTTTTTCTTTGTAGACGATCGAATTCGTTGATCGAGTCCCTGCAGCAACACTTCGTCGTAGCCGCAGGAATCCCCCTGGCACTCTCGCCGAAGGTCTCCCGCGCGTTGGTAGGTTTGAACCTTGAGCGAGGGCTCGCCCCAATTGTGGGTTCGCCAGATTACATCGATGCCATGCCTTTGAAGGTAACTCGGCAGCGGTTCATATGAGGAGGAAAGCTGCCAGCCGGTATCGATAGGGGATAGGATGCAAAGCAACGACGCCGTCGTGTAGGTGGCGCAAGCGCGTGAACGGGGCAATGCAACAATGCCAGATTCCGCCAATAAAGGATTGGTGGGTCGTCGATATCCGTAGAGTGAAAAGTTCTGCGCCCTGGCGGCTTCTCCTATCACAAGAAAAACGATTGTCTTTTCGTTAGCCAAAAAGCTCACCGCAGGAAGTAATCTCTGTTCGCGCGACGTCGAGAGATGATCAACATAATGTCTCGATGCGTTGATGACGTAGGACCACGGCATGGTCATCCCGCCCAGTCTCTTGGAATTCTTGTCAATCCATAGCCAGGTTTTCGAGTTGGCATACAGCCAGCCCACGCCGATCAGCAGAACGAGGAACAAAAGCACCACCCGTCGGAGCATCGGAGTTTTCTGGATCTGAATCCTTGACAGCAACCAGCAGGGCAACGCACCGAGCACCAGCAGATACACCAGCAACTTGGGATGAAGCAAGCTACTGGCCTCCGCAAAGTTAGTGTTGAATACATTGCCCATCATGGATTTATCCAGCACCACTCCATAGGTTTCGACAAAGTAAAGTGCGAACGCGTTACACAGGGCGCCAAGCATGCAAAGGGGCTTGATCAGACGCTGTGAGACCAGGGATAACAGGGAAAAAATAAAGGTAGTGACGAAAGTCACCAGAAAGAACAACGTGGCCAGTGTCAGAACGCCACCGAGCGAGGAATAGTCGAGGTTGGCGACTGCAAACGAGTAAAGTGGTTTGTGATAAAGACCTGCGTTGGCCAGCGCAACCACAACGATGAATCCGGTCACGCGGAGGTTCCAGTGCAAAGTTCGGTCGACTGCCTTGAGCCGATTGAGGAGCCCGGACCAGGTCCAGTTCGAATGATGTTGCCCGCGATCCACCGTAGCTCCCCTGCTTTTGCTTCTATTTACATAAACTCAGAGTCGCCCAACAGGCAACGCTCAACGACATTCCTTCTCAACCAATCGAAGTCAAGTCCGCTTTTGCTCCGCGATCATACTCACACTGACCTTCCCCCACAAATCCATGCCACTGTAGACTTCGGACTTCCGCTCCGTCA
>CAZRZH010000235.1:0-2717 GCA_964604485.1 uncultured Sideroxydans sp. | reverse complement strand
GGGAAGCTCACCCGCAGTCCGCAACCAGACCATGCCGCCGCGACTGCCGCGCGAGCGCGTCGAGTTTGCTAAGGTCGCATTGACGGCGAGGAACGCCGCCAGGTCTTCGTCCTCATCGAAATCAAGCGCACACAACCCGCCGGACATCCGGCCCAGGTACACGGCGATGTTGAACTCGCCTGACGCGACGGCAAACCGATAAGCAGGCGTTTGCGTCGCCTCGAATGGCCGTTGGGTGTAAGTCACCGCCGGCATCTTTGTCCCGTGAACGCAAGGGACAAGAAACGCATCAGTCCCCAGCAGATTGATGACGCGATCCAGCGGTGTGGTTTCCTGGCTATTGTCCATTCACAATAGCCCTAAAACAAGCGAGTCGGGGAAGGCAGAGGCGACAGCGGGATAACTTTTTAAATTTGGACACCTTTAACGCCACGGTTTGCCGTGTAACACCACCGAATTAGTTGTAAGTCGTGTGACACCGCGATTTTTCCCAGTAACCCCCGCTCGTGGAGCCTCTTTTCTCCAAACGCAGAGACACTACTCCCGTCAGCACGTTTGGAAATCACCTCGATCTGGTTGCTATTCCACCAACACAAGCCTTTGCAGCCGCTCCCACGTCGCAAAGAAATCTTTCAGCCAACCGTTGTAACCCAACACCCGGTAAATCACCCGCCGCGCTGTGCGCACCACCTGGCAGGGGATCAACAGGATCGCCTGAAGAAAACGCCGGAACTCCATCCGTACCAGTTCCAGTCCGCGCTCGCGGTCGGGCGTTAGCAGCCCATACCAACTCTTGAGATTCCAAGCCAGCGCCGCCATCACCATGTAAGCCCAGTTGCTCAACAGATTGTCCACTGGCATCCGCATCGCGTTGACGCCGTTCTTCAACTGCTCGATCACGTTCTCCTGATCGCACCGGCCGTTGGCCAGGCCCACGATCTTTTCCGCCTTGTCCTTCCGGTTGGTGATATAGAAAAAATAGCGGATCTCATCCAGCAGCGCTTGCTCGCCTTTTTGCACGCTGATGTTTTTGCGCACGATCACCAGCCGATATTTCCGCCCGCACTTGAGCGGCTGATAGTCGAGCTCGGCGCTGTCCTCGCCCACCAGCTTTTGATTTCGGAACTCCTTCTCGATGACAATCTGTTCTTTGTGGCGAAAGGCTTTGACCCGCGGCTCGGTCAGGATTTCATATTTGGGCAAGCGCTCCAGCCGCTGCCAGGCGCTCTGCGGCAGCCCTTCGGCCAGTTGCACCACCTTGGGATGCGCATCCATGCCCAGGATGAAAAAGCGGCCCGCCGCATCCCACCGGTCCAGTTGCGCGGTGTGGGTGAAATCAGTGTCACCCCGGATCGTCACACTGCCGGCCACTTCCCCGACCAGCTTCACCGCCCGATCAATCCAGGCCACGCTGCCGCTGTGACTGACCGAATTGCCGGGCCGGTTTTGCAGGTAGAGCACTTCCTTGGTATTGGCCAGACTCACGATCAAGGGCGCGTAACCCCAGATGCCTTTATAGGACAGGCCGATGCCTTCCTTGCACTCCCCCAGCGTCCCGGCAATCGTCCCGTCCACATCAATGAAGGCTTCCGCCAGAAATCCTTTGGGCTGCACTTTCCACACCGCCAGCCGCGCGCGATTGAAACATTCCTGCAGTTGCAGAATATCCGCTGCGTCAAAGCGCCGGGTGAAATCTCCCGCCGTGGTCGGATCGGGAATCCGTTGCGCGTCCAGGCCGTTGAGAAAGTTTTCATCCTGCCGCCGCAGTTCAATGTCTTCCAGGCGCACGCCGCCGGCCAGGATGTTATAGGCGAGGTTCAACACATGATCGCTCTCGTGATAGGGCAGATGCACTTTGAGCAACTTCAGGTGTTGATTGATGTCCTCGATCAATCCCAGCCGCTGCACCATCAGATGCATCGCGCCAATGCCGCCGCAACTGAGGGCCTGCACCCGCTCGGCCATCTCGTAGTGAAGGTTGCTGGCCTTGAGGATCGGACGAGGTTGGTCCTCCCACTGTTTGGGTGCCAAGCGGCGGGCAATTCTACTCTTGCGATTGCGGAGAATCTTGCGGTAGCTTCTATTCACTCGAAATGACCTTTCGTGGGTGTTTGTTGTTCTTGAACAAACGCATTTCACCCAATGTTTACGGCCATTTCGAGCTTTTTCTTGGAAGCTATCTAAAAATCACGCTTGTTGAGGGATTAGCGTCATGTCCAAGGCCAGCGCCTGGTCCAACCGCTCCAACAACGTGGCTGAACATGGGGCCCGGGTGAATGCGGTTGGATTTTGCCGCCACTCCGCGACAGGGCTTCGGCGGTTACGGCCGCAACATGCACGGTTTCAACTGCGAACTGATGATCTGTGCGCGAACTAGCTGCTTGGCGGATTCAGTTTCTTTGGCCTTCGGCGTTGCAGGAAGCAGTCCACCTCAAACGGCGCTAATCACCCGAAGCGAAAACAATTTCTTTGCAACCAGCTATTCTTGCAGGTATCGCTGCCATTAATACAGAGGATGGCAAGGGCACTTTTCCTGCTGGTGCGTAAATGCCAACTCTGGATATTGGAATCCAACGAAGTGTTGTTTCTCCTTCTCCTGAATTAAGCGAAATATCTTTTATCGCTTTCTTTTGCTCTGAGTGAAATTCTTTAATCCTTTTAATAGATTCTCGAAACGCTGCGAGCGCTTTTTTTGGTATTTTTGAATATGCCCGTTC
>CAZRZH010000234.1:0-2725 GCA_964604485.1 uncultured Sideroxydans sp. | reverse complement strand
GGAGAGCTTTTCCTGTCATGCGACCGCGCATCTGCTTGCGCCACTTTACACGTTTTGGCATCAACATTTCAAATACCTCATCTCAAGCAACATCACGATTACCCCGCACGCTTCATTAATTTTTTGAAGCGCGCGTGCGGGGTTACTCGCTGACGTATACGCCTTCTGTTGCTTCAACTTTTTCTTCAACGTTAGGCTGGGCTTCACCTTTATAGATCCAGACTTTAATGCCGATCTGACCATATGTGGTGGCAGCTTCAGCTGTGGCGAAATCAAGATTAGCGCGCAGCGTCTGCAGAGGAACACGGCCTTCACGCAGCCACACATCGCGGGACATTTCAGCGCCGCCCAAGCGCCCGCCGCACAGGATTTTGATCCCTTCGGCGCCCTGCTTGATGGCCTGCTGAATGGCACGTTTCATCGCGCGGCGATATGCAATACGGCGTTCGAGCTGGTCTGCAATATTCTTGGCGACCAACATTGCATCAGTATCAGGCGAAGAGATCTCTTTGATATCCAATTCGATCTTCTTGCCAACCAACGCTTCAAGCGACTGGCGGATCTTCTTCACGCCTTCGCCTTTGCGGCCAATCAAAATACCGGGCTTGGCAGTGTGGATTGAAATCCGGACCTTGCCCGGAGTGCGCTCCACATCAACACGAGAGATACCCGCTTTGCCGTCTCTGATTGCTTCCGGCATCTGCTTGCGAAGTTCGCGAACCTTTTCATTGGCAGCCGCTCCACCTTTTGAGAATTTGCCAAGCAACAAAGTGCGGATGGCAAAATCCTGGTGTAATTGCTGGCGATAGGTGCTGCCTTCAGCGAACCAACGACCGCCCCACGGCTGGTTGATTCCCAATCGAAAACCAATAGGATGTACTTTACGACCCATATTTTCTCCTTACGCTCCGCGCTCACGCAATATAACGGTTACATGTGAACTGCGGCGTAATATCGGCTTGAAACGACCACGAGCGCCGAAGCGTCTCCATTTGCGAGTGGGAGCTTCGTCAGCTGTGATTTTGGCTACGAACAAATCATCACGGCTGACACCGAAGTTCTCTTCAGCATTTGCGACTGCCGAGGCAACCAATTTTTGCACAGGTAATGCGGCGCGCTTGTTGACGAAGCGAAGAATTTCCAACGCTTCATTTGCGCTCTTGCCACGCACCATGTCGATCACGATACGGACTTTTTGTGCAGAGAGGGAAAGGTGGCTAATTTTTGCATGAATATCAGTCATATCACACTCTCCTTACGCCGCAGCGGCTTTCTCGCTGGTCTGGTGACCGCGGAATGTACGCGTCGGGGCGAATTCACCCAATCGGTGGCCGACCATGTTTTCGGTTATGTAGATCGGTACGTGACGGCGTCCGTCGTGTACAGCAATGGTGTGTCCGACCATCTGGGGGAAAATCACAGAGGCGCGACTCCACGTGCGGACAACCTTCTTTTCGTTTTTCTGATTCATGGCCTCGATGCGCTTGAGCAATTTAGACTCAATGAAAGGGCCTTTTTTTAATGATCTTGACATATATAAGTACCTCGTCTAATTCTTAGCGGCTCGTCTTACTGCGACGGCGCACGATGTACTGGTCGGTCTTCTTATTGACACGGGTCTTCTTGCCGAGAGTGGGTTTACCCCACGGGCTCTTGGGACCTGGAAGACCGACTGGCTGACGACCTTCACCACCACCGTGAGGATGGTCGCGTGGACTCATTGCAGTACCACGAACTGTTGGGCGGATGCCCAAGTGGCGTTTGCGGCCAGCTTTACCAAGTTTGACGTTGCTGTGATCAAGGTTACCGATTTGACCGATCGTGGCGTAGCAAACCTGATGGATAAGGCGGACTTCACCAGACGGCATACGAATCTGGGCAAAGTCACCTTCCTTGGCTAACAGTTGAGCTGCACCACCTGCTGTGCGAACCATCTGCGCACCTTTGCCTGCTTTGATCTCGATGTTGTGGATCAAGGTACCGATCGGGATATTGCTGATCGGAAGGCAATTGCCAGGGCGAATTTCAGCATTTGGACCAGACACAATTGTGTCGCCAACCTTCAAGTCCAAAGGTGCAATGATGTAGCGTTTTTCACCATCTACATAAAAGAGAAGTGCAAGGCGCGCGGTGCGATTCGGATCGTATTCAACCGCGGCGACTTTGGCGGGAATGCCATGCTTTTCGCGCTTGAAGTCAACAATACGGATAAAACGACGAGCGCCACCACCACGATGTCGAACTGTTACACGACCTTGAGCATTGCGGCCGCCGTGTCTCTGTCGATTGACCAACAAGGAACGCTCTGGCGTGCTCTTGGTGATTTCTTCAAAGGTGTAACCGGTCATATCGCGCATACCGGGAGTTACTGGTTTATATTTCTTTACTGCCATTATTGCACCCCTTCAAAGATCTCGAGGGGTTTGCTTCCCTCGGCAAGGGTTACAATGGCCTTTTTGAACGCGGAACGGCGCACAAGCATTCGACGACTCTTGGTGCGGCGGCCACGTTTTGCGGGCGCATTGAGAACATTTACTCGCGCAACGGTGACATCGAACAGGGTTTCCACTGCATCTTTTACCATGGTGCGGGTCGCTTCATTGGCGACAACAAAAGAATACTGGCTTAATTTGCCTGATTGATAGCTGGATTTTTCAGTGACCAATGGGCGGACGAGGACATTATATAAATTAGTCATGTCTCTCTCCTTTATCCGAGATGCGCA
>CAZRZH010000233.1:0-2726 GCA_964604485.1 uncultured Sideroxydans sp. | reverse complement strand
AGCGAAACGCTGGCGTCCAGCACCAGCTCGATCGCCATCAGCGCGCGAGACGTTCGCCGCGAGCCTCAGCGAGAGCCTGACCGGCAGTTCGCGTGCCGCGCATCCTTTGAAGGCGGCGAATATTGGCCGCAATGCGCCTCCCCGCCGCGCGGCGCTTCGCGGCGACAACTTTGCGGGCAATGATCACCGGCTCGGTCAACTTCATTTCAAACCTCGTATTCGAAGCAATTGCAACTGAGCGATTTTATCGCATCGCGGCTGAGCACATTTTGCGGCCGGCGGAAACTCACCCCGGCCGGGCCATGCCGGTGCTTGAGTTCGGCGACTGGGCACGCCGAGTCTCGAAATGGAAAGTCGAACAATGGATGCACAGAATCTTGTATAACAAAGACATCACCTATAATATATTGATTATAAATATCTTTATATGTCTTTATAAGACTATTGTGAAAGACTTAATAAAGGCTCAGAATGCCCTAAATAACAGGGGATTGGCGTGATTCGAGTCAAAGTAGTGGGTATGGAATTTATTTGCGAAACCGCAAGAGAAGCCGCAGATCTATTGCTTATGGTTGAGGCGAATCCACAGCCAGACAGCCGATCATTTGACGTGCTCTACATTCCTGGCGGCAAACGCCCGCCTGAGATTGTCGATGGCTATGATTTCATAATGGCGATTCGACCAATTCAGGGAAAGGAACTGAATTCAGAATCTCTTGCAAAACATTTTCGGCTTAAGGGCGTACAGGGACTCGGGCCATTTTTGTCGCGCATGAAAAAGCTACTACTACAAGTAAATCCACCTCGAACGCTTCGCGAATTCGTGGAAATTAAGAATGTGAACGGCAAGCCGACATCCTGGAAGATATTGAAGGAAGAAAAGAGCAAGACAAGCGGACAGCGTCACAAGTCCTAGTGCGTACACGCGAAGCTAGCGCAGACGAATCTCACATCGGAATGCCATTTTCGATGCCCGCAACCCAGGCCAACATAGTGCCGCTCTCCCTCCCGCTGTCGCTACTACCGCGCCAAGTATGCGCATTGGACATTGAAACCGCGAAGACGAGCTTCAAGAACCCGGGCAGCTGCGAGATTGCATGCGTCGGCGTACTTATTTACAAGCGAGCGGGTTCTGCGTGGCGTCGCGGCAATTACCGATGGTTTGGCGCGAATCAATTCGCCGAACTGCAGGAGTTTCTTCAGGGATTCTCCGGCGTAGTGCTCGGACACAATATTTTTGACTTCGATTACCGTGCACTGCAACCGCACATCGCTCTTGAAGGCGTGATCGAGAAAACGGTGGACCTTCGAATGCTATTGCAGGCAATAGACCGCAAAAAGCGCGCGCGTTTGTCGCTTGAATCCCTGGCTCGTATCAATCTCAAACGTCGCAAGCGATACAACAGCAAAAATGTTCCAGCCCTGTGGCGAGCAGGGCAAGTTCGCAAAGTACTAGTGCACAACGAGCGCGACTGCGAACTGACGTTTGAACTATGGCGATACCTGTTGAAAAAGCGAGAAGTACGCACCGGCGTTGCATTCGGCCGGAGTGAAAAAGAATTTGAGTACCCCCTCACCCAGGAGACCATTCGGCATTTGGCGGGGCATGCCCCACAGCTATCGCACACAACTTGGCTCAAACGCATTCAGGACTGGGGCAACGCGATTCGCCCACCAGACTACAACGCTAAGACCTACGTCGAGGAACCGAATGCTGGAAGAAGGCCTCTTTTTCATCGACTACATTGCGGCAGTTGCCAGCGGGCATTTGTTCTCGTCGCGCGGCGGGATCGATGGTTTCATGCGAATGAGACGATGCCATGTCCTTTCTGCAACGAATCCGTACGTCTCGAATACTTTGCGACACTGACATTGGGTACCAGCGCAATGGCGGCTAGAACCTATGAAGGATCATGCGTATTCATGGGTAGCGGTCATTTCGCGCGCCGACCATTTCGAATTTCTGCAGGTGCGTTTCCCGACGCGAAGAGCGCGCGTGCGTGGATTGACAAGCTTCGAATATGGGACAGATAACCGATTCACAAATCTCATTTTGTCGCGTCGCTTAGACACTCGTGGCGGTGTGCGAACGAGACTCATCAAATCGGAAGTGGTCGGGGTGACTGGATTCGAACCAGCGACACCTGCGTCCCGAATCGCTTTGGGAGTGCTTTTCCGACAGTCAGTTAGCAACGCCCTTCTGTCGGTTCAATATCTTAGCAAATCTGTGGTTATCCACAACTAGCAGCGCACTGTGCCCAAAATGTGCCCGACTTTTTCAGGCACCTGCAAATACTTTGGATTACCCCAGTGTTCCGGACACTTTCGATAGATGGGAAACGTCGTGCAACCTTATACGTCCTTGGAGCTGTACCGGAAATTGTTCTTCCCTCGGTCCTTGGCGTTGTACATCGCGGCGTCAGCGCTCTTCATTAACGTCTGCTGATCGGCGCCATCGCGCGGATAGATGGCGATCCCGATGCTTGCCGAAACCAAGCTGTGATCACCGAGCGTCGGTACCGGCTCTATAACTGCGGAGAGAATCTTTTTCGCAACAATAGACGCATCCAACGCTTGGCTCAACTCTCGCAGCAAGACGACGAATTCATCCCCGCCTAGGCGCGCAACGGTGTCGCTGCTTCGAACTATGGCAGTCAATCGCGCGGCAATTGCTTGCAGGAGTTGATCTCCCGCCTCGTGGCCGAGCGGGTCATTTACTCGCTTAA
>CAZRZH010000232.1:0-2754 GCA_964604485.1 uncultured Sideroxydans sp. | reverse complement strand
ACCTCCAAACACCCATCAAGCTTGTGGCAGTGAAGCCGACCTGCATGACCACCATGCCAGTGGCGTGAGACATCAGGCCAAAGGCAATCCACGCCACGTTTGATAACAGAAATAATACGAATCCCCAGCCCGAATAGCGGTTGTTCAGGGACAGCAGGGATGCGCCGCATAAGCCGGTGATGCACCCTAACCACTCAATCGTCTCGATCATTCAATCCACCTCACCAGCACTTCCAAACCAACCTGGTGACCCTGTAGTGAGTTTGGTCATCACTTAGTCGTCCGTTTGTCTGAATACGTTTTTAGTAATGGAACGGGCAACCGCGCCCGCTCCTGCACTCATTGCTGGTTGGGTTGCTGCTGGAGCGCTCTGCGTTACTACTCGTTCGGTAGCAGCGGGAGTTGCAATTGAATGGGAACGTCCGTCCAGCATGAACGCCAAGCCCATTGCAGCAAGGAAACGCAACCGCTCTGCCCTCGCGCGAGGCGAATGTTTGGCCAACTCAGCTTCCAGCTCCGGGTATCCCTCGAAATAGTTGATGGTTATGCGCATAAACCCTCCCGACGATCACCGCTCATTACGCCGCACCACCCCGCCAGAAGCCGCGCGCATTGGCAAACACGGAATCTTCAGAGATCGTCAGCGGAGTCTTGTCGAAAGCGGCTTTGATCGCGGCTTCAAACAAGGGGGCACCTCCCCCCACCAGCACGATGGCATCGACCTCGGATTCCTCTTTGCGCAGGGAGGTTTGCAGTTGTGAACTCACGATGTGGCCAACCGTCGCCGAGGCAGCTTCCAGATACGGCGTGATGTCCACGCGGGTACCGAAAACAGAAACCGTGTTGCGACCGGAGCGCACCGCGTTTTCCATCTTGCTTCGTCCCGGACCGCTTCCGTGGTCTTTACCGATCAGCGCGCTCGCTTCATCCAAGATGACCGACGTAGCATCGAGGCTGGTGCCGGAGGAGGCGCGCTTGAATTCGCCATTGACCAGCAACACCCAGTCCACCGAGAAGAAGCCGGGATCGATGACCAGCACAGAGGCATCTTCGACTTGTGATGGATCTCCGAGGTGATGGAGGTAGTCCACGAATCCACCCAGCGGTTGCGGCACGATCTTCACGTCTTTGACGACGATTTTCTTTTTGGGGGTGACTTGATGCTCCCCCTTCATGGTCTTGACGAGGTGCTTGCGCAAACCTTCGTCGAAGTATTGGCTGGTGGGGAGGCCAGTCACCACGCGGTCGATCTCGGTCATGCCGGACAACAGCAGCCCGGCATTGAAGAGTGCGCGGTATGAATCCGTCGAGGTGTAGTCCTTGTGTAACTCGCGCGCCCAGTTCTCAAGGCGGTCATGGCTACAGCCAGCGACAAACTCTCTGCCGTCCACCAGTACGCGCAATGGATCGTCTGCGCCAGTGGACATGATGCGCTGACCAATATGCTAAGAGGGAGCAGCACCAGCGGGTCGGCTTACCAGCGTGGGTTCCTTGCCCGCTAATCCATAGGCCACCTTCAGGTTCGAGTAACCAATATCCAATCCGACTATTTGCACAGCATTCTCCTTGTGTATTGAAAATCCAGAACATCCACAGGCGCACTACAAAACATCGCGCCAAAATTAGTTCTACAAGCCGAAAGCATCTGTAAAGCGGCTTTAGCACGCTCTTACGCACCAAGCCGACCTAACCAAACTTGTCTTGTGTGCTGTGGTGCGCCTGTGGAACGTGTGCGGATTATTGGGTGACTAGAAACAAAAATCTTCAAACTACGTTGCATATTTGCAAGGAAGTTTGAAGATTATTTCTACTTGGTGAGGCAAAGTCATGCACGCAATACCCATCCAATTCATATCAGAGGGAACGAACATGGCAGAGAAAACGGCAACAAAGAAAGTTGAGAATCAAGCTGCAAAACGCAAGTTGAATCACAGCAATCCCTTTGTATTGAAAATGGTGTTATTGAATACGACCCCAGCTCAATTGGTGTTTGATTCATCTTTCGATGATTGCTCTGTTGAGATGCGCAGATTGAGTTGCATATTGCCGACGGTGGTGACGAACCCAAGTGAAATGAAGGCTGTGAACGGTGCCGTTGATAATTTGATCAACAACGCCCTTGCCGAGTTGCGCAAGGAATCTGCCCAGATCAAAAAGATCGCCGACGACAACGGCATCGAATTGGGCAAACTCAACTACTCCAATAAGAATCAGAAAAACGCCAAGCTGACCTGCAACAAAGCTGGTCAGTATCTGCAAATCATCACTGAACTTGATGAGCTGATCAGCCTCATTCATTCAGCATGGTTCGCCGGATTCATCGCTGACGATGCCAAATCAAGCATGGAACGCAAATGGCGCAGGAAAGCCATTAGTGTAGCTGCCGAGATCAGGAGCATCACGAACCGCGCATTCAAAGCGCACAACAACAAGAATGTAGAGTCAGAGAACGAGGATGCCGCGATGTTGGGTGAAAAGTCAGAAAGCAACGCCGAAGCCACCGCCACTGATAAACCCAAGCGCACGAAGAAAGCCGCAGCTACACCAGAAGAAGCAGTCCCTGCTTGATTGAACTAAACCAATATCAAACCAGAGCAATCAATGCCGAAGGCCATTGCTCGATCCTGGCTTGTCCAGGGTCGGGCAAAACCAGCGTGCTTTCCCTGCGGGCCGCCCGCCTCCTCTCTGAAAACAAAACCGGACGGCTGTGTGCCGTCACCTTCACCCGCGATGCCGCCGCCGAGCTTAAAACCC
>CAZRZH010000231.1:0-2790 GCA_964604485.1 uncultured Sideroxydans sp. | reverse complement strand
CCAACGCCATGAATAGTCCTGGTGAAGTGCCCCGTAGCATTCGAAACCATGTTTTGCTCTAGAATCCTGAGAAACGCATGGAGTCCGGCCGGATGCAAAAGGTAAGGGTTGAGCGCAACGAAAATGGCAAATGCGGCAGCGACAGAGAGTACAGCTCGTTTCAAATTGCTGGCGAAGTGTGAAAAATCCAATCGCGCCAACTCGTCGTGGAACACATAGAAAAAGAGAAATGGCAAAAAGACGAAGGCCTGAAGCTTGCCCAATCCGGCCGCCAATCCGAACCACAAGACGCCACGCCAATAATTCCGACCAGGATCGTCGTCGTTGCGTGCGAAATGGTAAAAGGCCACCAGCAGGCATGCAGTCATCAACCAGTCCGGGTGAAACCAGGAGCCAATGGTCCAGAACGCCGGCATCGAAATGGCAAGAAAAACAAACAGGGTGCCTGTCAATGCGCTGACTTGAAGTCTGGCGGTCCGGTACAGGTAATAGAGCCCAACCAAGGCGCTCAGGGAGGTAACCATGCGCGGCAGGTAGATCGCCATCGCATTGTGAGTGCCGTCAAGGAACGGCATCGTCACGAACAGATTGAGCAGAAAAAAGCCGAAACCGTAGTTGTAGAAGCGATACCCGAATATCTTGCGAAGATCCCCTTCTCGAAGTCCATCGTACATGTCCAGCAGAGAAAGGTGAAAACCGTATTCGTCAATCTGATGCAACTGCAGAAAACCCATGTCCAGATAGTTGGAATTAATTGCGGCGAATGCGCCAAATAGCGCCATGAACAAAGCGGGTGCCGGCGAGGCAAAGAAGCGCTTCGAGAATCGTCTAACGCCGATCATCGTTAATGTCCTGAAACACCCTGCGTAGCGACTCGAAGGCACGCGCTATGGCGTATGGCTGAATGCAATTAGAGATGATATTAATCTATCATAACTTCGATTTTGCTGTTTCAGCAAAGGTGTTGGGATTGTTTGGCTGACTTTAAGGCGAATTGAACTGGTTGCAGCCCGCAGGACGGATATGACTATTTCCCCGGCGCCGGGTGGGCCGCTGTATATTTAAGTCAATGGCACGGCTGACACGGGAGCCGCTGTGCGATACCACCGGCACCGCGCATCCGTATCATACCAAAGCCTGATGTATTGCCCTGGCACTTCAGAGATGAGCGCTGGACAGGAAAAGAGCCTTTTTTGGATGCAGGCGATGGATTCTTTACCCCTTTGCCGACCATCGAAACCACCAAGCGTTGATGACGGGGCGGATGCGAGCCGTAAGACCATGCTTGATTGCCAGGCAATGAAGTTTTACCGCGAAGGCAGCGCGCCACAGCGCGCATCCAGAGAATTTTGAAAGGATGCAGCATGTCATGTCGATAAGCAAAACGCTCAAGTCGTTGTCGCAGCGGATCGGCGCGTACAACACGATCCGTTACTCGGGGATTTATTATCGGATCTTAAAATACAAGAATCCCGGCTATATTCGGGCCTTGGACGAAGATCTCGCCTTCTATCGCAGGGTATTGGGGGACTCTCTCGGTCTGGTATTCGATGTCGGCGCAAACCATGGCGACAAAACGTGGGCCTTCAGGCAGCTGGCGAAAAGGGTTGTCAGCATCGAACCGGACAGCACCTGCTTTGCCGCGTTGCGCGCGAGATATGGGCGCGACAAAGGTACCTTCCTGAAGAATATTGCCTTGGGAAACCGGGCCGGTGTCGGGACATTCTTCGTGGAGGAGGACGGATCGGCCTACAACACGTTGAGCGAGAAGGAGCGGGACTGGGTCGCTTCAACGCACAAGCGAAATCTTCGGAAAGTATCGGTGCCAGTCTCGACGCTCGACAACATGATTGCAAAATATGGAATACCAGACTTTCTGAAGATCGATGTCAAAGGCGGTGAACTCTCTTTGTTCGATGGATTGAGCACCCTGTGCCTATTATTTTATATATATGGAAAATTCCCATCCCTTCTTTGGCTAGCGGGTCTTTTTGTGGAGAACGAATAATCGCGTCGATGACCCAAACAGCAACGCCAGTTGTTTGCGGGTCTTGATTGGGAGCGCAGAACCAAAAAGTATGTTTCCGGTATAGGCGATGCCGAGCGGCATATCGTTGACCTCGAAACGGTGTCGCTCAAAGAGCGCGATCCACCACGCACGACGAAAGTAGAACGCCTCTGTCACGCGGTTGCCGCGCTCGCCGTGGCGTGGGCTCATCGCAAGCGTGCTAACCCACTTGAGAATGCGACGTGGCGTGATCGCTCTAGCTGTTGACGCGGGTGAAGCGGCCACTCCGGCGGGCGCGGTAGCACCAATACGTCTTTGCGCGCGTATCTGGTCGATGGTCTTAGGGATGATGAATGGCAGTGCTGGGTAGTAAGTTATCGTTGTCCAGAATCGCCACGCCGGGGTTGGCACGACGTGCGCTGCAATCCCGCCCGGTTTCAACACGCGATGAACCTCGCGCATGGTGAGGCTCAGATCAACGATGTGCTCAAGCACGTTTGTCGAGAACACGATGTCGACACTTGAATCGTCAGCGGGAAGCGTTCGGCCATCGTAAATCTCGACTGGGTGGCGGTGAACGTTTGGCCAAGGCGCTACGTCAATCGAGCGTACCGAATATCCGTGTTCTGAAAGCAGAAATGCCGAGTGGCCGTTCCCCCCGCCGATTTCTAGGATCGTTGCGGGTGGTGGGGGAAGATACTTTATGACTACCTCTATCTCTGCGGTTCGTAACGTTTCGGTGTGATGTTCTGCGGCGGAGATGGGTGCCATGATGTGGTATT
>CAZRZH010000230.1:0-2796 GCA_964604485.1 uncultured Sideroxydans sp. | reverse complement strand
TTCAGGTAAAACTACCCAGTTGCCTAAAATTTGTTTGACGTTGGGGCGTGGTGTGTTGGGTTGTATCGGTCACACTCAGCCACGTCGCGTCGCGGCACGTACCGTCGCGACCCGTATCGCATTCGAGTTAAAGACCGAGCTTGGTGGCGCGGTCGGTTACAAAGTGCGCTTCAACGACAAGGTCTCTGCGGACACCAGCGTCAAGCTGATGACAGACGGCATTTTGCTCGCCGAAATACACAGCGATCCGCTACTGAAAAATTACGACACGATCATTATTGACGAAGCGCATGAGCGTAGTCTGAACATTGATTTTCTGCTCGGCTACCTCAAGCAATTATTGCCGCGTCGTCCTGATCTCAAACTCATCATCACTTCTGCCACGCTGGATGCCGATCGCTTCGCCAAGCATTTTGATGCAGTGGTGATCGAGGTGTCCGGGCGCAGCTATTCGGTTGAGACGCGCTATCGTCCGCTTCAAGTCAGTGAAGAAGGTGAAGCACAGGATGTTCCGCAAGCGGTGAGTAGTGCGTTGGATGAATTGGCGGCAGGCGGATTGCGCGGCGATGTGTTGGTGTTCTTGCCGGGCGAACGCGAGATACGCGACACGGCAGAAGTGTTGCGCAAGCATCATGCTTCAAGTTCACGTCGCGGAGGCATTGAAGTGCTGCCGTTATTCTCACGACTATCGGCAGCAGAGCAGGATAAGGTGTTCAAGACGGGCGGTCAGCGGCGCGTGGTACTGGCGACCAACGTAGCGGAAACCTCGCTTACCGTGCCCAACATCGGTTATGTGATTGACTGTGGATTGGCGAGGGTCAATCGTTACAGCATCCGGCAAAAAGTCGAGCAGTTACACATCGAAAAAATCTCCCGTGCCGCCGCCAATCAGCGCGCTGGGCGATGCGGTCGCGTGATGAGCGGTGTATGTGTACGCTTGTATGAGGAAGCGGATTTTGTTCAGCGCGACGAATTCACCGACCCGGAAATTTTCCGTGTCTCGCTCGCTACCGTCATCCTGCGTATGAGTGCGCTTGAGCTGGGCGATATTGCCGAGTTCCCATTCATCGAGCCACCCACGCCGCGCATGATTGCTGATGGTTATCAGTTGCTCGCTGAACTCGGCGCGATTGACGAAGCGCGACAACTCACCAAGCTGGGACATGAACTTGCCAAGCTACCGCTAGACCCCAAAATCGCGCGCCTGTTGCTGGCTGGGCGACAATACTTTTGCCTCACCGAAATCCTCATCATCGCCAGCGCGCTCTCGGTACAAGACCCGCGTGATCGTCCAATGGATAGGCAAGAAGCCGCCGATGCCGCGCACAAACATTTCGCCGATGAGCGTTCGGATTTTTTTGCTTACATCAAAATCTGGGCGTGGTATGAACAAGCCTTGGCGCACAAACAATCCAATCGTTTGCTGATGGAAGAATGCCGCAAGAATTTTTTGTCACCGCTACGTTTGCGTGAATGGCGCGAACTGCATCAGCAATTGCACGGGCAGGTCGCCGAGATGGGCATGCGCAGCAATGAAAAGCCCGCCACCTACGAACAAATCCACAAAGCCTTGTTGTGCGGACTGCTCGGCAACATCGGCATGAAAAGCGTCGATGGCAATGAATATCTGGGTGCGCGCGGCATCAAGTTTTTCATCGCGTCCAATTCGGTGTTGGCGAAAAAAGGTAGCAAGTGGGTGATGGCGGGTGAGCTGATCGAGACGAATCGTTTGTATGCACGCTGCATGGCGCGCATCGAGCCGGAGTGGTTGGAAGAAGTCGGTGCGCATCTCATCAAGCGACATTATTACGATCCGCATTGGGAGAAAAAGCCCGCCCAGGTCGCCGCTTACAAGCGTAGCACGCTGCATGGCTTGTTGCTGAATGCCAAGAAACGCGTGCATTACGGGCCGATGAATGTGGCGGAATCACGCGAGATTTTTATTCGTCAGGCGTTGGTGGGTGGGGAGTTTGAAACACGCGCACCGTTCTTTCAACACAATCAAAAACTGATCGCCGACATTGAAGCACTGGAACATAAAGCGCGTCGCCCTGATGTGTTGGTGGATGATGAATTGATCTTTGCTTTTTACGACAGCCGCATTCCGGCTGATCTTCACAACGGTGCGAGCTTTGAAGCTTGGCGCAAAGAAGCTGAACGCACCGATGCAAAATTGTTGTATCTGAAAAAAGACGACCTGATGCGCCACGAAGCAGCAGGCATCACCACCGATCAGTTCCCGCCGCAGTTGAAAATTGATAACGTCAGCTTCGCCTTGAGTTACAACTTTTCACCGGGCAAGAATGATGACGGCATCACCCTCACCGTGCCGCTGGCACTCATCAATCAAGTGGTAGCGGCGCGCTGCGAATGGTTGATTCCGGGCATATTGGCGGAGAAGGTGGTGCAACTGATTAAAACCTTGCCGCAAAAGTTGCGCCGAAACTTAGTGCCCGTACCAGAATTCGCTGCGGCATTTTGTCGAGAAGTGCCGCCTGCCAACATGCCGTTGTTGCTGACGTTGGCGCGCTACATCCGCGAACAAAAACAACTCGACGTCCCGCTGGATGCGTTTCGTTTAGAGCAACTGCCACCCCATCTGTTGATGAATTTCCGCGTGGTGGATGAGCACGGCAGGCAACTCGGCATGTCACGTAATTTTTCACAATTGCATGGTGAGCTTGCGCCACGTTTCAACCCCCTCCCCAACCCCTCCCCCGGTGGGAGAGGGGCTAAACCCCGAAAATAGGAGAACCAACTCCCTCTCCCATCGGAGGAGTGGTGGGGTGGGGGATC
>CAZRZH010000229.1:0-2854 GCA_964604485.1 uncultured Sideroxydans sp. | reverse complement strand
CAGTAAACCGAATAACACCAACAAAAAAGCCCGGACGAGCCGGGCTTCTTTTTTTGGCTATTCGGAACGAATTGTTGTTTTGGGCTAAAACTTTCCTTCTTGCAGCAGCCGCGCCAATGTTGATATATCAACACCGTAATCCAAACTCTCCGCCTCATATGAATGTTGTTCATCTCGGATCACCATCTGACCCATCACCTGCGTCGGCTGTGACTTTCGACTCCGCACACTCGGTCTCACCACTTTGCGAAGGCCCCCGTGGTAGAGAATCTTGGCGCGGATCGCCGCGAAACTGTAGCCCCGCCCAAGTCTATCGGTTAAACGGATCGTGCCGTTTAGACTTTCAGTGAACGCATTGGTGATGTGCGTCTCAGTATCGAAATAAGCGAAGATTTCGTCTGACCAATTCTCAACGGCAGTGGTTAGTGGCTGGAACGCTTCGGTTAGATCGGGAGTGATCGTCTTCTGCCACTCATTGTATTGTTTGCGTGCCTCGCGGCTGCTCTTCGCCGTATCCCAAATCTCGTAGAACGACTCTTTTAGTTTGTAGGCTGTCCCCAGAGTTGGGAACGCTTTCGTCCACACGTCTAGAAAAATCAGTTTATCAGGCGACAGTTTAGACCGCCGCGTGAGTAAGATGAAACGATCATCCTTCAGTTGACGGCGCTGGGCATCGGTCAGACTTTCGCGGAGTCCTTTGCGAACGACTTCCAGCGACTGATTCGCCATGCGGACAACGTGATATTTGTCCACGATGATCTTGGCCTTTGGCATGAGTTCGCTGACCACATCGCGGTACGGATTCCACATATCCATCGCCGCCAGTTTGATTTTGTGGCGGTCGTGAACATTGGAGAACCACTTGGCGACCGTTGTTTTGTTTCGGTTGTCGAGCATGTCCACGATGGTGTGCTCACGGACGTTGGTGATGACGCAGCGCGGCTTGCCGAGAATGTGTATCTCGTCGATCCCCAGCCAGTCGGGGGTCACCGTTTTGTAGGCGGCGTTGAGGGTGGCGACGTATTCTCGGAAGATGAGACGCACCAGACTCTCATCCACGCCGACCGATTCGGCGATGCTGGTGAAGGTCGTTTTCAAACTTTCCTGCTGGATGTAGGAGCATAGGCGGCGCGTCATCAGTCGCTGATCGTGCATGTCGGGCAGTGGCTGCATGAAGGTCTTGCCACACTTGGCGCAGCGATACCGCTGACGTTCGACGTGGATCACGACGCGCTTGGTGTGGACGGGCAGATCGAGGAAGGTTTGCTCAAGCGTGCCAAAGCGGATCAGACGATCTACTGCTTTGCAGGATGGGCAGGCGTGTGCATCTTGGGTGTATTTGGCGGAGACGGTGTAGTTGTGGGCATCGTGTTCGGTGTGGGCGACTTCCCACTGTGGAAGGTGGAGGATGGACATCAGTTGATCAGGCGGTCAATGATGTCGAGTTGCTGTTGTAATGCCTGCTTCAATGCTTGGCCACAACTCTGGCTACAAAGAGCAAACAGCAAATCGTTCCCTTCCTTTTTCGCTGGCGAGTCATGGAGGGGGACAATCGCCATAATGGTTCGGCGAGGCTCCATCAAGAGCAGGGGAAAAACTCCGCCGGCGTGAGGAGTAAGGTCAACCCCGGCTTTGGTCTTTGCTCCAAGGCTGAAGATTTCTGTGTCTTTCGGGATGTGTTTGCCACACCACGCGCAAGTATTCGTGGCCGTGGCTGAGCTGGCTGACCTGTTTTTCTTACTCATTTTTTGAATTTGATTACAGTAGTTTTGACCAAAAACCGACTTCATTCCGCTTGCTAAACGGCTCGCGTCAGCCGCTTTGCTCCGCGCTGTTTGCGGAGCAAAGTCGGCTGGACGCGGGGGTTAGGCAGTGCTGGGAACATACGTATAGATAGTCAATCCTTCATACCGTCGCGTAGAAACGTGCCTATCAACTCATTGACTCGTTCGGGTTCTTCATCCTGTACCCAATGTGTCCCTTCTTCGATAAAAACCAAGCGCCCGTTATCACAAATGTCAATACTTGACTGGGCCATCTCCCGCCCCAACAAAGCATCTTGTGCTCCTCCCCAAATCAACAAAGTTGGCACGGTGATGCGGGGATTGGCTGGAGGGGTAGGTAGTTTTCGTAGGCCTGCTCGATACCAATTGAGCATGGAAGTGAAGGCTTTCGGTTGAGACCAGGCCTGGCGGTATCGGTCTAGGTCACTATCGGTAAACGTGCCTGGACGGCTACTGTTTTTCAGCATTTGTACAAGCAGGTTCCAATTCTGTATTGAGAACAGGAACTCCGGCAACCATGGAATCTGGAAAAATAAGACATACCAAAGTTTTCGTAGCTGCGTGAAATTACTTCGTAAATCCATTCTCACGGCCCCATTCGGGATATTCAAGATCACCATTTTCGACAATCGGTCTGGATATTTGGTGGCCAGCCACCAGGCGATGGCACCTCCCCAGTCATGCCCAACTAAAAAGACCTGTTTCTGACCAGCAGCATCAATCAGACCCACCACATCGGCGGCTAATACATCGAGGCGGTACGACGCAAGTCCATCCGGTTTATCGCTTAAGTTGTAGCCACGCTGATCGGGGGCCCACACCCGGTAACCCGCAGATGCCAAATAGGGAATCTGATGCTTCCAACCATACGAAAAATCAGGAAATCCATGTAATAAAATCACCAGTGGCGCATCTTTCGGGCCGTCCTGGAGAACGTGTAAACGAATGCCATTTGTTTCAATATACTGATGTTCCATGAGAAATTTGTCTCCTTTAGATGGCTATTGGTGCTCACTGCCTAACTATGTATTATGCGGATACAATCCGTATAATACCCTCAACTTCTATTC
>CAZRZH010000228.1:0-2859 GCA_964604485.1 uncultured Sideroxydans sp. | reverse complement strand
CGCGTAGCTCAGTTGGTAGAGCACCTGATTTGTAATCAGGCGGTCGGGGGTTCAAATCCCTCTGCGGGCTCCATTTACGCTCGCCTCAAACTTGAAATCACAAATGGCGACTTCAAGTTTGAGGTGTCAGAATGGCGCCTCAAGTTTTGAGATCGCAAATGGCGATCTCATTATTTTCGTGCTTGGATTAGCAGCTAAATGGCTAATGGAATCGAAAACTTGAAATCACAAATTGTGATTTCAAGTTGGGGCGGTTTCCGGCGGGCAGTTCCTTGTATCTTCACCGAGCAGGGCGTGACGATGCCCCCAGTGTCCTGCGTAGCAATCGTACGGGACGGGCGGACATTTATGATCTGTCCAAAGTGCTTTAAGGTCACAATCTGTGATCTTAAAGCAGGGTTGGCTCACTATAATCTGCATTAACTTGGATTTGACGAATTACTGAATCAAAGTCAGAGGTGTTATCTTGACCGAAGATCAATTGATGGGATTATTGTCCAATATGGAAGCAGACTATATTGAGCGCACTGTGTCCGTGAGTGACACGGATAAATTCTGTCAGGCGATATGTGCTTTTGCCAATGACCTGCCGAATCATCGCCAACCAGGCTACTTGCTTATCGGTGTTAAAGATAATGGGTCGCTCTCTGGCTTGGCCGTAACCGATAAACTCCTGAAGGATCTTGGAGGAATTCGATCTAACGGAAACGTTTCACCCCAACCGCGAATGCATGTGGCCAAGTTTTCTCTCGACGATGGTGATGTGGCGGTTGTCGAAGTGTATCCGTCTGATCTTCCCCCAGTACGTTATAAGAGCCTTATTTACATTCGTGTGGGGCCGCGCAAGGCGGTCGCCAACGAACAAGAAGAACGAGTTCTTATAGAACGGCGGGTTGCCTTGGCGCACTCCTTTGACGCGCGCCCTTGCACCGAAGCGACACTTGATGAGTTGGCGCTGGGTCAATTCGATGCCTATCGCCGTGAAGCCATCGATCCGGAAACCATTTCGGCTAACCATCGATCGGTCGAACAACAACTGGCCTCTCTAAGGCTGTACGATCCAACACGTGCCTGCCCAACCCATGCAGGTATCCTGCTGTTCGGGAAAAACCCTCGTTTCTTTCTACCAGGAGCCTATGTCCAGTACCTCAAGCTGCCTGGTACTGATCTGACTGATGTGCCTGAAGATCAAGCCGAAATATCGGGTGACCTTAATTCGGTGCTGCGTGAGCTGGAAGGCAGGCTCAGGTTGCTCATTCAGACGACAATGCGCGCTGTCAGCGCACTTGGGGAGAAATTACTGCCGGATTATCCAGAATGGGCGTTACGCGAGTTGTTGATGAATGCCGTCATGCACCGCAACTATGACAGCAATACGCCCATTCGCTTTTATGCTTTTAGCGATCACATTGAAATTCAGAGTCCAGGAGGTCTATATGGAGAGGCTACGCCGGAAAACTTTCCTACACGCAACAGCTACCGGAATCCTGTGGTTGCTGACGCGATGAAATCCCTCGGCTTTGTGAACCGGTTTGGCTACGGTGTACAGCGTGCACAGGCTTTACTGACGCAGAACGGTAACCCGCCTGCCGAATTCGAGTTCGATGAACACTCCGTTTTGGTTAAGATAAAAAGGAGGCTCACATGAAAACTGTTGCCTTCTTCAACAACAAGGGCGGGGTGGGTAAAACTTCGCTGGTGTATCACCTTGCGTGGATGTTCGCAGACCATGGGGTCAAGACACTTGCTGTCGATCTTGATCCGCAGGCCAACCTCACCGCCATGTTTCTGGATGAAGAGCGACTGGAAAGCTTGTGGCCCGATGATGAGCACCCCGACACGGTCTACGGTGCGATCAGTCCGATTCTGCGCGGCACCGGTGACATTGCCCAACCCCACGTAGAGAAGATCACAGAAAAGCTCGGCCTCATTGCTGGCGACCTTGGTCTATCCCGGTTTGAGGACAAGCTCTCGGATGCTTGGCCTCGTTGTCACAATCGCGACGAGTCCGCTTTTCGCACCATGACGGCGTTTCACCGTCTTGTTCAACGTGGTGCGGAGTCTGGTGCAGAACTGGTGTTAATTGACGTTGGCCCTAACCTGGGCGCCATTAATCGCTCGGCGCTGATCGCCTCCGATCAGGTTTGTCTGCCGCTAGCGCCGGACCTTTTCTCTCTGCAAGGTCTCAAGAACTTGGGGCCAACCTTGCGTGAGTGGCGAACCGTCTGGGCAGACCTTCTCACCAAAGCACCGGCTGACCTCCCGATGCCCAAGGGTGTGATGCAGCCCATTGGCTATATCGTTATGCAGCATGGCATCCTCGATAGTCGCCCCGTGAAAGCATATAAACGGTGGATGGACCGTATCCCAAGTGTTTATCGCGAAGCTGTGCTGAAGGAGGAAATTAAGAACTCGCCCGCTGTGGGGGAAGACCCGTATTGCCTTTCTTTGCTCAAGCATTATCGAAGCCTGATGCCCATGGCAATGGAGGCACGCAAGCCGATTTTTTTCCTTAAGTCTGCTGATGGCGCAATTGGTGCTCACATTGAAGCAGTCAGAAGTTGTTACAGAGATTTTCAAAAGCTCGCGGTCAAAATAGCAGCAAATGCTGGCATAGCTTTTACACCCAAGAGCAATTAAGAACGCACTGGGTCAAGTATTGTGCAAACACATGGGTCTCGCCGGGGTATTGCGCGCGCGGCAGCCGCCTACCGGCTGGACGTGAACGACTACCAAGGCAGCCGGAGTCTGCAACTCGTCATCAGGAATTTTCGTGACAGAAACAAAGGGCAGTCCTATCCGCGTCGACAAATGGCTTTGGGCGGCGAGGTTTTTCAAAACTCGCTCACTGGCCGCGGC
>CAZRZH010000227.1:0-2888 GCA_964604485.1 uncultured Sideroxydans sp. | reverse complement strand
CGAAGAAGGGCCTGAAACAGATCACCGATACCGGCGCGATCGAGAAGGTCATCGATGAAATCATTGCCAAAAATCCGAAACAACTCGAACAATACCGCGCCGGCAAGGAAGCGCTGTTCGGCTATTTCGTCGGCCAGGTGATGAAGGCCACGCAGGGCAAGGCCAATCCCGCCCAAGTCAACGAGCTGCTCAAGAAAAAACTCAGCGCCTAAGCAGCACCCGCCCGGCGTATACATCCTTCAAATTCTGTTTGCCCCAATCCTTATTGCTTGCAGGGTTTGTCGGATCGGTTAATACTGCGCATAACTCGGCATGCCGACCCAAGTACCTGATGGAAAGCGCTTGTTACAACTTGTCCCCGCCAGGTTATACGTCAGGGGTCCAGGTTATACGTCAAAACTGACATCTAAATTACGTTAGCCATCGCAGGACAGCGGGCATGACTGATCTCAAAAAATACATCTCAAAGGGGATGGCGACAGAGTTTTCGCAGAAGCTTCCAAAGCTTCAGAAGAATACAGGCAAGATCCCAATTACAAAGCATGAATCGGATTATGGAATCTCCGGGAATACTTTTCGCGCATTCCGAGGCTTCAAGCACCAACCAAGTGACGTCTACCGTGCGTGGGCCGAAACGATAACGACCAGCATTACAGGCGTGCATATTGCCCAAAAGGCTTGTTCGCGTGACAGCTTTCTGAAATGGCACCGCGAACTTGCTGAATCGCTCCAGGAATACTGGAAAAGGAAGCAAGGCAAACAACTTTCCTTCGCGCACTGCTTCAAATGCGTTGACCTATACATATCTTGGCTCGTAACGCACAACTTCGGGGATGCATCTGTTTCAGCCGCCCTTGAGAAGGTTGCGAACTGCCCATTGGATAGCCAGATTCTTGAAAAAATAAATCGTTGTTACTCATATGCATTGCCAATGGGAAATCCGTCAATGGGACATATCACCAATGAAAATACATACGAATTCTGCCAAAACCTCATTGGCGTGTTCGTCGAGAGCTGCGGTGGCTCTCGCCTTCTCTTCGACCGCTTTGCGTACAAGCGCGGCAATGGCTAACACGGAGCTCAACCTGACTCGCCATGTCGGCGCTTCGCGCCTTGTGGCTCGCAGGCTTGTGGCTCGCAGGTTAGCTTTGCGTTGGGCATCGCAATGAGAGATGAATGCAGCCGCTGCAAATGCGTACTGACATTGGAGAACTCATCGCGATCTGTTGTTGCTGCCGGTTACGGTCGTTGTAGAGCCTGCGAAGTTGAACACACTAAGAAACGAAGCCGAACATTGGTTGGAAGATTCAACGCGGGAGGCAGCCAAGCCAGATTTAACGGGCACAAGTGGGCTTTGAGCTTCCAGCAATATGCGGCGATAGTGGCGTTCGACGAATGCATTTATTGCGGCGGGCCGCTACCTGAGGCAGCGGGCGGATTAGATCGCGAGAGCAACGGAGACTACACATGGGACTCTGTTCTGCCGTGTTGCGGAAAGCAGCCGAAAGCCGCTGGGCCTCGACGGTGTAACGAAATTAAGAGCGACGAACTTGCGGCGGTTGTCCTATTTGCCCATAGGTGGTACGAAAAGCATGGGAGACTGCCTACCGAACAGGATTTCGTTGATCGACTGCGGCAATTTAGGGCGGTGCGAGATAGGACATACGACATTCTCTTGCGCTTGAATTCCGAGGAACTCAAAGAATTGAAACGAAGTACCTCGGTTCAAAGTTTCTTGGCATCGCGTGGCATATCAATAGATGCAAATGGCAAATCTTCGTAGATCAGTCTGGTGGCTTTGCAAGCGATGCCCAACCCATCATTCGAGCGGACCTGCGCGAAAAGCCGCGCAGGCCGCTCAATTCAAACGTTATCCCGGACCGATTCCCTCAATCATCCTGAATAAACCCGATCCGTCGCTTCTTCGGTGGTTCGGGTGGTGTCATTAACTTAAGGCAACATGCTGGAAAACCGCAGCTTCTTGAGGTGGTCACAAACTGTGACCACCTCGGCTTTCTCTTTGTCCGTCAGATGAAACACAATCAGTCATTTTTTCTCACCCGCGCGGGATCAATTTGAGTTTCGGTTCGACGCGGGCCAACGACTCGAAATCGCGATCGTCGTGCAGCAGCGGTACTTTATACTCGACGCACAACTGCGCGATCAGGCAATCGTGGGGGCTGCGCGGCGTGATTCTCCGCCAGCGGCAGCGCGCATAGAGCGCGGCGGCCGCGATGTGGGTCGTCGCGTCACCTTTGGGCTTGAGAGAAGGAAGCGCGGCGAAGTGGACACGCAGTCGTTCGAAGTTTTCCGGGCTGGATGCGCCTTGCAGCAACTCCTGGATAATGACCGGCGCAATAACCGCCTCGCCGGCTTGCAGCAATTTTTTCAACTTGGCGACGGGTTTCGTGTCACGGTTGCGCAGAAAATCCAGCCAGACCGTGGTGTCAACCAGCACCATGGGTCATTTTTCGTCTCACCTGGCGCACGTCATAGTCAGGCGCGATCAGGTCTTGCCCGACGAGCGCAAGGATGTGCTTCTGTTTCCCGCGCGCAATCAGGTTGCGCAGCGCGAGATCGACCGCCTGGCGTTTCGTCTTGACGCCGGTCAGGCGCATGGCCTCGCGGATGAGTTTGTCGTTGAGCACGATATTGGTTCGCATCGTATACACCTCCGAAGGTGTATAGTACAGCCGGCTTCGCGATGCTGGCAAGCGGCGCGCCGCGACATCAAATCTCGATCTGCGTGCCGAGCTCGATCACCCGGTTCGTGGGTAGATTGAAATATTCCACCGGACTGCCGGCGTTGCGCGCCATCGTGGAAAACAGGCGTTCGCGCCACAGCGCCATGCCTTCGTAACGGATACTCGCGACCACGGTCTCGCGGC
>CAZRZH010000226.1:0-2964 GCA_964604485.1 uncultured Sideroxydans sp. | reverse complement strand
GCACCGGTTCCTTTGGCCACACCTTTGTGCCCCTGACGCTGGCCAAATACAACCCTCGCCGGTTGGTGATCTTCTCGCGCGATGAAATGAAGCAGTGGGAGATGGCCAAGCTTTTCGGCAACGACGATCGGGTGCGTTTTTTTATCGGTGATGTGCGCGACAAGGATCGCCTCATACGTGCGCTCGACGGCATTGAGTACGTGGTGCACGCTGCCGCTACCAAAATTGTGCCAACAGCTGAGTACAACCCATTTGAGTGCGTGAAGACCAACGTGCTGGGTGCGATGAACCTGATAGATGCCTGTATAGATCGAAAGGTGAAGCGAGTCGTTGCACTTTCGACCGACAAAGCGAGTAGTCCGGCCAATCTCTACGGCGCAACAAAACTCACCGCCGACAAGCTTTTCGTCGCAGGCAACTCCTACGCCGGCCACCATGAAACCCGCTTTGGAGTGGTTCGTTACGGCAATGTGATGGGTTCACGCGGTTCGGTGATCCCGTTTTTTCTCTCTCTCGCCGGCAATGGGATATTGCCGATTACCGACGAGCGCATGACCCGCTTCATGATCACGCTCGAACAGGGGGTGGATCAAGTCTGGCATGCCTTTGAGGACATAGTCGGCGGCGAGATCTATGTGAAGAAGATCCCTTCCATGAAGGTGACCGACATTGCCCGTGCCGTTGCGCCCGATGCGCACCATGACATGATCGGTATCCGGCCTGGTGAAAAGCTACACGAGCAGATGATCGGTATCGAGGATGCTCTGCACACGTACGAATACGCGGATCACTACAAGATATTGCCGGCGATCTATAACTGGAGCGACGATCCCGCGCGTATTAAGGGCGGGAAAAAAGTCGCGCCGGACTTTACCTACTGTTCGAACAACAATACCGACTGGATGAGCGTCGACACCCTGCGTGACTGGATTGCGCAGAGCCGCGACAAGGTCGGCAAGTTTTGATGATGATCCCCTACGGCCGCCAGGACATATCTGAAGCCGACATCCAGGCGGTGGTGGATGTCTTACGTTCGGACTTCCTCACGCAAGGCCCCGCCGTTCCAGCGTTTGAAAAGGCCGTTGCCGGTTATTGTCGCGCGCAGCATGCGGCGGCGGTCAGCAGCGCCACTAGCGCTCTACACATTGCTTGCCTGGCGCTGGGCGTGGGGCCTGGCGACCGGGTCTGGACCAGTCCCAATACCTTTGTTGCCAGCGCCAACTGTGCGTTGTATTGCGGTGCGGAAGTCGATTTTGTCGACATCGACCCGCGCACATGGAATTTGAGCGTCCCAAGGTTGAGGGAGAAACTTGCCCAGGCGAAGAAGGAGGGGCGTCTGCCCAAGGTCGTGGTGCCCGTGCATTTTTCCGGCCAGCCTACCGAGCAGGAGGTGATTTGGGATCTGGCGCAGGAATACGGTTTTCGCGTACTCGAAGATGCTGCTCACGCTATCGGTGCTTCCAGGAATGGAGAACCAGTCGGCAGCTGCCGTTGGTCGGACATCACCGTGTTTAGCTTTCACCCGGTCAAGATCATCACCACCGGTGAAGGCGGCATGGCGCTCACCAATGACGATGCGCTGGCCGAGCGGATGGTCATGCTGCGCAGTCACGGCATTACGCGCGAGGCCAGCCGTTTTGCGCATGCCTCCCTCGGCCCGTGGTACTACGAGCAGCAAATGCTTGGCTTCAACTACCGCATGACAGACATTCAGGCTGCCATGGGCACAAGCCAACTTGTACGCTTGTGCGGATACATCGAACGCCGGAATGTGCTGGCTCAGCGCTACGACCACGCGCTGAGAGATTTGCCGTTACAGTTACCGACCGTGCAGGCGGAGAACCGATCCGCATTTCATTTATATGTCGTTCGGCTGAAACACAACGCCACGGATAAGGCCCACCGACAAGTCTTTGAATCACTGCGGCAGCGAGGTATTGGTGTGAATCTTCACTATATGCCGGTGCATCTGCAGCCCTATTATCGGGACCTTGGTTTTGCACCGGGGCAGTGTCCGGAAGCGGAGGCTCATGGCCAAGAAGCCATCACCTTGCCGATGTATTCAGCGTTGACGGATCAGCAGCAGGATCAGGTGGTGGAATCATTGCAGCAAATACTTGGGCACTGATATGAAGCAGAAGAATATCTTTCTAGAATCAGAAGGAAATGCGTGGTTTGAACGAAATGCAAAGCTAATGGCTTCGCGTAAACTTCCCGAATCCGATTCCCTCTTGGTCGAGATACTTAATTTGCCTACCCTCGATAGAGGAACAAAAATTCTGGAGATTGGCTGTGGAGAGGGAAGGCGGCTAAGCTGGTTGAGAGAAAACTGTGGATTCGATTGCTATGGTGTAGAGCCATCCGCTCAAGCTGTTGAGGTTGCAAAGGGGCGGGGCATCGCAGCGCAACAAGGTACGGCGGATCATTTACCCTTCGATGACAACACATTTGATGTTCTCACGTTTGGTTTCTGTCTCTATTTGTGTGATCGAGAGGATTTGTTTCGTATCGCTTGTGAAGCGGATAGGGTTTTGAAGAATCCAGGCTGGCTATTGATTCTAGACTTCTACAGCCCAGCGCCGGTGAAGCGGGAATACCATCATCGTTCCGGCCTGTTTACTCATAAGATGGACTATAGAACCCTTTTCACGTGGAATCCTTCGTATGTAAATTTCATTCACAAGGTTCGCCATCATTCAGAAGGTAGCTATACTGATGATCCAAAAGAGTGGGTCGCCACGTCGGTGCTTCGCAAGAATTTGAAGGCAAATGATTAACCGTCTCGCCCTCGGCACCGTTCAATTCGGCGTACCCTATGGCATTGCGAACCAGACTGGTCAGGTTAGCTGCAATGAGGTTGCTGCGATATTGGACTATGCCTTAGCTGCGGGCCTCGATACTCTCGATACGGCCATTGTCTATGGCGAGAGTGAGCAGCGGCTGGGCGAAATTGGGGTAGGGCAG
>CAZRZH010000225.1:0-2965 GCA_964604485.1 uncultured Sideroxydans sp. | reverse complement strand
GGAGATGAAGCGGTGGGATCAGTGCGCCACCGCGATAGCGGTTTAGTTCAACGTTTCGATGTATGACATGTTGACTCCTTATTAAGTGAATTCAAATATTGTAGAACTTATCCAAAACGTCTAAATCAACGCTCACAACAGACGCATATTACAAAACTTCCAACATATGTTTCGCCCAATTTCAATAAATTACGCCTTGCGAATAGTTCGGCAACAGTTAAACATAATGCAAGGCGTGCCCACTCATTCAAGACCCACCCTAGAACTCCTGCCGCGCAACTACCCAAGTAGTCCCGCCATTCCTTGAAACGGACACTCGCGCTTTATCCCGCTCTACCAGTGTGAGTCCCTTGACCGCAGTGACTGCAGCAAGGCCGTACCACAAATACACGGGGGTACGATCAGGTCGGGATATCTTCAGTTTATCCGCGTCAGCATCCATTTCATCCCATGCGTTTGAAGCGAGAATGCCGGCCACCAAATTGACAGCCGACCATGCGAACCAGTAGCCAGGCTTTTCAGTGAGCGGAATATCTTTCGTGGTCATATTTTCATTGGTGGGACTTCTGTCAATTGCATCGTCTGCACTTAGCGCATCTATGCTGGCCACTCTGTTCTTGGGAATGATTTGGGAATCCACAATGATGTAGTTGGCGTCAATGCGCTTGATGGTGCCTGTTACGGTGGTGCCGTCAATCAAGTGGAGCGTTGCCGCATTGGCGGCCAATGTCGTTGTTAGAAAAAGTGCCGATACAAGAGCGGTAAATAATTTCATGGTTAGCTTCCCTGTGTTGGTAAAACTCAGTAACTGCAAATACGCTGATTGAGTTGGCGTCATGACCGTCAATCAACGAAGTCCACAAAGAGAATATTTCGTTTTGTGATCTTGAATGCAGCATGGCATAGTGCGGGCTCAAATATTGCGCCCCACTGGAGAGAGTGATGAATCGCACGGAACGGTTTTATTTGATCGACAAATTGCTTTCTGAACGAAAGATCGTCTCCAGGCAGGTGTTGATAGATGAACTGGATATTTCTTGGGCAACACTCAAGCGAGATTTGGCTTATCTAAAAGACCGATTCAATGCGCCCATCATTCACGACCGTGATGCCGGCGGTTATCGTTTTGACACACCAAACATTGGGCCGAAGTATGAATTGCCGGGGCTTTGGTTCAATGCGGATGAAATGTACGCCCTGCTGGCAATGCACCAGATGTTGTCCGAACTCGAACCCGGTTTACTGGCGCCGCATGTTGCACCGCTGCTGTCCAGGCTGGAAACTATTGTTGGTGATGATGGACGTCCATTCGATGACGTTTCCAAACGAATTCGCTTGGCACGAACGGGCGCACGCCGGAAAAATCCCGAACACTTTGGCGTGATCACTCGGGCAATTCTCGAACGCAAGCGCATCCACATTCGGCATTTCAACCGCCCGCGCAACGAATACTCCGAACGCGAATTGTCACCCCAGCGTTTAGTGTTCTACCGCAGCAACTGGTATTTGGAATGCTGGTGCCACAACCGCAAAGCATTGCGCCGATTTTCTTTGGACGCGATAGACAGTGTGTTAACACTGGGCACTGCTGCCAAAAATGTATCGGCAAAACAAATGGAAGAGGCGTTGGGGGGAAGCTACGGAATCTATGGTGGCAAGCCCACGCATCTTGCCGTGTTGAGATTTTCGATCCACGCTTCACGCTGGGTATCCAATGAAGAATGGCACCCGGATCAAACGGGCGAGTTTGATGACGAAGGCCGCTACATTCTAAAAATCCCCTACGCTGACCCAACTGAATTGATGATGGACATCCTTCGTCAAGGGCGGCATGTAGAAGTGCTGGAACCCGCAGAGCTGCGAAATGAGATTCAGAAAGAAGCCGAGTTGATTGCGGCGGCGTACAAATAAATGACTATCGGCAAAGTCGGGTGTTTACATTGCCAACTTTGCGGATACTAAGCGATTGATGCTCACGCCCTGCTCGGCTGCTTCGGTAGCAAGTGCGCGATGTACAAGTGCGGGAACACGTACCATGAAGCGCCCGCTGTATTGCCTTTCGGACAGTGGATCAGGAATTGGTTCGCCTGTGGATTGCAGGTCGGTCACAACTTCACTAACGAGTCGGCGAATACCGGCAAGTGCTTTCTCCGGAGTGGGTGCCAGCCAGGATAAAGAGGAAAATTCGGCGCACAGGCCAACGTGCTCACTGTCTTCCTGCGACCAAGTAACGCGATAGGTGTAATGATTGATGTTCATAGCTTCACCCCCATTCTTTCGATTGCCAATAACACTTGCTTCACTTGATAAACCTTTGCCTTGCCTTTGTCGTTCTGAATGTTGACGCGTGGATCACCCTGCCATGGCGTCTTGAATATGAAATGACTACTGCCTGAGTTGCGAGCCTTGCCGAAGTACGCCTCACAGACTTTTTGCAAGTCGCTAAAGCGAACATTGGACGGCTCGTGTTTCATCTGCTCCAGGATTTTTCCGATTCCGCTCATAAAATGATGGTATCAATAGTGGCACTATCGGTCAAACTGCCGAACGCTTTGTACATTTGTAATTGTGTGTTCAGCACACTTTTTCGGTTTAATCGTCTTCGTATTCGCCCTCTTTGCGCGCATGACCGGGGAAGAAGCGCCGCACGATAACGAAGAACACCGGCACGAGCACCACGGCGAACAGGGTGGCGGTGAGCATGCCGCCCATGACGCCGGTGCCAATGGCGTGCCGGCTTTGCGCACCGGCACCGGTGGAGAAGGCGAGTGGCGAGACACCGGCGATGAAAGCCAACGAGGTCATCAGGATGGGACGGAACCTCAAGCGGCACGCTTCAAGGGTGGCGTCAATCAGGCTCATGCCTTCGTCCTGTAATTTGCGTGCAAACTCGATGATCAGGATGGCATTTTTGGCCGATTATGCAAAGTCGTTGATTATGTAAAGTAGCATATCGGAGCGCGCG
>CAZRZH010000224.1:0-2968 GCA_964604485.1 uncultured Sideroxydans sp. | reverse complement strand
CGCAGGAACTCGGCTGCAAACTGGTGAAGCATGTGGTTTGGCACCACATACATCGGCTTGCTGGCCTTGCCCAGACGACGAAGCTCCATGCCGGCACAGATGCAAGTCAGCGTCTTGCCGGCCCCGACAACATGGGCAAGCAAGGTGTTTAGCTGACTTGCAACAATACGCCAGATGGCATCCCGCTGATGCTCGTGCAGGCTGACTATCCGGGAATAACCCGGCAACACCAGATGCCGACCATCAAACCTGCGTGGCACAACGCTGTTGAACGTATCGTTGTAAAGCCTTGCCAGCCTCAGCGCCCGCCCCTGCTCCGACCACAACCACTCCTGGAATTTCTCCTTGAGCGACTGCTGCTTTTCGCGTGCCGCGATGGTCTCCTTCTGGTTGACCACGCGCTTGTCACGATCCTCGGGATCAGGATCATGCACGGTCGGCACGGTTTGATTCAACGCCTGGTCGAACAAAGTTGCTGCATTGACCCGCTCTGTTCCAAACGTCTGCGTAGCTGCTATCGATGACCTTGTGCTGTGATGCAGGTCGACATTCCACGCGCCTGCTGCCTGGTTGAACGTCACGGTGTTTCCGTTGCACCCCAGAGTTTCATCAAGGAATGCTTCGTAATCGCTTGTCGGTATCCAGGTGGATCCGATGCGCGCACCGATTTCGCCTGGGGTTAAATCATCGGGAATCACGGCTTCCAATGCTTGCGCATTTCGGCTGTAACGCTCACCCGACACCCTGGCAGCAGATAATTTATTACGGACATTACCGGCGAGATAACTGTCTTTGGTTTCCCAATTGCCGGTTTGCGGATCGAGGAATACTGCGCCCAACCCTTCGAGTTCCTTCATGGCTTCACTGCCCGGTTTCCCGAGCAATTGACCAATCCGGTTTTCGACGACGTGACCGCACTCGGTCAGGCTGACCAGCAAGGCCTCTTCTGAGGTTTCGCAATGATCGACCTTTTTGAACATCCCCACCGTGCGCTGAAAAAATATGTCTGCCTTTTCGGCGGTCTGAGTTTCCCCATCCCAGCGTTCCAGCGACATCAGCAACGGCAGGTCGGGATCACCTTTGAAAGCGGCCCTGTTTGCCTTGGTGTGGATGCTCCCGCATTTTGCGACGAAGTTGTCATATTCGATATTCAGCATCAACCGGTAAGCGGCAAGAATCGCCTCATCCCCGGTTTCTACCTGTGACCGAACCATCTTGCGTGCCGCATCACGAATACCGCACATGCCCGCGATGCGTTCCAGCGTTTTTTGCGGCGCGATGAACTGCGACGCTTCCAACCCGTCATTTGTTTCATACACCTTGCCGTCAATCACCCTGAAACCTGGGCGACCCTGGGCGTTGTACTCCAGACGCAATACAACCTTCGTTTTTTCGACTTCCCGAATCGCCGCGTAGATACCTTCCGGCAGCATGGACACCTTTTCGGCCAGTGCGCTTTCAAGGTCGCCCTCGAATATGCAGCCAGTCGATTTCTGGTATCCGTTTTCAGTCAGTGCAAGCTTGCCGATGACCCATTGAGGGTTCTCGGCAAAATACTGGTTGCACGATATTTGTTGATGTCTCCAGTATTCCTTGCTTTCCCCGTAGATTGGAGATGTTTCCGGCAGAACGATTGTTTCCATCCAGCCTTTTTTACTGCTACGTCCTTCCAGCGGTTTTTGCAGCACCAGTATGTCGGTTGTCACTTCGGTGTTGGCGATCCTCTTGAAAGCGGTATTGGGCAGACGAACTGCCGCCACCAAATTTGCCTTGCTGCCAAGATATTGCCGCACCTTGTCGTCACACTTGTCCAGCGTCCCGGAGGACGTGATGAACACCACCAGCCCGCCCGGCCTGACAACTTCCATCGCTTTCGCAAAGAAGTAATCGTGGATCAGGAAGTTGGCGTAAGGAACGTTGCGCAGTTCCGGCACCTGGTAATTCCCGAACGGAACATTCGAGATCGCCAGATCGTAAAACTCATCCGGAAGCTTTGCCGTCTCAAACCCGCTTTGTATGACGTTTACCCCGAAATCCCCGTAAAGAGTCTTCAGGATGCGCGCCGACAGCTGATCGAGTTCAATTGCCGTGACGGTGCTTTTCTGGGCAATCTCCTGCGGCATCGCGCCGAGAAAATATCCAGCACCGGCAGATGGCTCAATGATGCGGCCACCCTTGAAACCCAGCCGTTCCACCATGCGCCACGTCGCCTCGATGACTTCCAATGCGGTGTAGTGAGCGTTTGGCGTGCTGGCTTCAGCAGATTGGAACTCGTCTTCGCTCAACAATGCCTTGAGGCGTTCGGCGCGGGCAACCCACGACTGTTCCTTTTGGTCATCATTGAACGCTTGCGGAATGCCGCCCCAACCGGTGTAACGGTTGAGCACTTCCCGGTCTTCCGTGGTCGATTGCCTCTTCTCGGACTCCAGCTTGCGCAGGCATTCGATTGCGGCAATGTTGGCATCGAATTTGGTGACGTTGCCGGACAAGCCGAAAAACGTAACCGCATCGAGACGCGGCCATACTGCTTTGATTGTTGCGACTTCGGCAGCCAGCGCTTTGGGAAACTGGATGATCTCGGCTTCGCGTTGCGGAACAACTGGCCCCTGTAAAACAATATGGGTATTGTCTTCTGGCTCAAAACCGGGCAACCACATGACTGCCGCAGCGATTTTTTTCAATCTCATTATTGCCTCCGGGAATAAAAAACCCCCGGAGACACCTCTCCCCCTGGCGGGAAGAAATATCCCGCAGGGGCAGTTAAAAACACATCACAGCGTCTCGTGATATAAGTTGTTTGTTGCTTAGTGACTGGCTACGACTTGCTGGGCGTGCAACCCGCACACGCCTCCTTTCGGAGAGAAATCGTAAATAGCTTCACCTGACACCTTGTCGTAAACCGTTGTCCAGTAGCCATCGCTCGCCCATTGCCTTGCCTGATGCAAGGCAATATCGCGCGACTCGGTGC
>CAZRZH010000223.1:0-2972 GCA_964604485.1 uncultured Sideroxydans sp. | reverse complement strand
AGCTGTAAAGTCACGAAGCAGCCAAGTATTCCAGGAGAGGCGATTGAGCGCGGACTCGTCGTTTCACGTGTCATGTCCGAGGATGGCGAGGTGTTGGCTGAGTGGCTGCTGCTCACAGATGTGCATGATGTTGATGCGAGTACTATCGCACTATGGTACTACTGGCGTTGGCGTATTGAGAGCTTCTTTAAACTGCTCAAATCAGCAGGGCATGAATTGGAACAATGGCAGCAAGAGACTGATTTAGCAATATTTAAACGGTTGATGGTAGTGTCTATGGCGTGCGTGACGGTGTGGCAAATTGCAGCCGATGATAGCCCAGAAGCTTTTGAATTGAGAGCCTTCTTAATCAAACTGAGCGGCAGGCAAGTTCCCCAAAAACAGGCTTTTACTCACCCCGCTTTATTGGCTGGCTTATGGGTGTTTTTGTCCATGCTTGAAGTAATGGAGAGTTATTCTCAGGACGAACTGACCGCACTTAGCTTAACTTTGCGGCGGTTTTATGCCTGAGATGTGTAGATACCTATGCCCTTTGGGGCAAAGTTGGTGTCAACCGTAAGTCGTGTTCACAGGCTTCCCCGGTGTAATGCCTTGTCATGCGTATTGGGTGTAAATACTATTAAAATGCTTCCAAAGAATACGCATGCACCCTTCGGTCAAAAATGAACAAGCGGAATTAACATCTTAACTGTAAAAAGGGGAGTGCGCCAGCACAAACTGGCAAGTGATAGTTGGTGAAAGTCCAATACAAGAAAGGAGTAGCGAACCGTCTTGACCCCGAGTCATGCGTTGTTCATCGCGAGGTGGGCAGCGAAGCGTTGACAGGGGAAACGACAGGCCAGCCATTGAGCCGCGAAATTTTCAAATCCGGGATGCCGACGCCGTTCCCCTTGGTGGAAGGCCACATACAGCAGGGCGCAAAACGCGAGCCGTGCTGTGATCCTGCGCGGTCGGAGACACTGAGCATGTCGGGAAGTTACTTGCACAGGAGCTGGGAGGTCTCATTGGTGCCAGACGGAATAATGTCGGGCGGGGCAGGAAAGGGAAACCACAACCCTGCCATCCACGCTGATGAGAAGTCGGATGCGCCCATAATACCGAAGAAACCGCCGAACAAAGGGCAATCCTCCGCTTTTGCGGGGGCAGGCTCTGCGGAGGCGGTGGAGGGAAGGGGTGCAGCCAAGGGAAACGCCGACGAGTTACACGCACGCCGGACACCGAGCCGGGAAAGTGCGTTGATGGGACTCGAACGCGTACGCGAAACCGCCAAGCGAGACAGGCGGCTCAAATTCACGGCACTCCTGCACCACATCACACCGTCGCTGCTGGTCGAAAGTTTTCACGACCTGAACAAAACGGCGGCGGTGGGCGTGGACGGTGTGGCGTGGCGGGACTACGAGAACCTTCTATACGTGCGGGTACATGAATTGCACCGGGAGATACACACCGGCGCTTATCGTGCGCAAGCCTCGCGGCGGACATACATCCTCAAAGTGGACGGCAAGTTGCGCCCGCTGGGGATAGCCGCAGTAGAAGACAAGATTGTGCAACAGGCCGTAGTCAAGGTACTGAGCGCGATTTTTGATGCAGACTTCCTTGGATTCTCGTATGGATTCCGGCGAGGGCGTGGGCAACACGACGCGCTCGACGCGGTATGGATGGGAATCAGCACCCGGCAGATTGGATGGATACTAGACGCAGACATCAGCGCGTTCTTTGACACCATCGACCATGAATGGATGCTCAGGTTCCTGCAACACCGTATCGCTGACAAGCGAGTACTACGGCTCATCAACAAATGGCTCAAAGCCGGCGTTATCGAAGACGGCAAGCGGATAGCCAGCGACAGGGGAACCCCGCAAGGGGCAGTCATCTCCCCGCTGCTGGCCAACATCTACCTGCACTATGTCTTTGATACCTGGGCGCACCACTGGCGAAAACACCACGCCAGAGGCGATGTCATCATGGTTCGCTATGCTGACGACAGCGTGATCGGATTTCAGCACGAAGAAGAAGCGGGGCGATTTCTGGAGGCAATGAGAGAACGTTTTGCCAAATTCGGACTGACGCTACACCCGCAGAAAACACGGCTGATAGAATTTGGTCGCTACGCAGAACAACGGCGCAAGAAACGAGGACTGGGAAGACCGGAAACATTCGATTTTTTAGGCTTCACGCACTGCTGCTCGAAGACCCGACAAGGGGGCTACAAGATACTGCGACTGACGATCAAGAAACGGCTGCGAGCGACGCTGGCGGCAATCCGAGAAAAGCTGAAACGAAAGAGACACGAATCAATAGGTCAGGTTGGTGCATGGCTAACAAAGGTCATACGCGGCTATTTCAACTATCATGCCGTACCGGACAACCTGAAAAGGCTTGCTGGATTCCGTTATGAAGTTTGCCGCGCGTGGCTGGAACAGTTGCGCCGCCGTGGCCAGAAGGACAAAATGACATGGGCGCGGTTTGGCCGTTTGGTAGAGAAATACTTGCCGTATCCACATCGGGTGCATCCGTACCCGAGTGCGAGATTCGCGTTATGACCCGAGGCAGGAGCCGTATGCGGTAATTCCGCTCGTACGGATCTGTGCGGGGGGTGTCGGGTGACCGGCATTCCTACCGCGACCGCTGCTAGGCTGTCGAAATATTAAAATTAACTCTCCCATTTTTTGGATACAACATCTATCATTTAACATGCTGTATTACAAAGAAACCCGATGAATTTTTGCTTCCACTTTTACAACTGTCTTCATTAAATCTATTTTCTACCTGAAAATAAGCACTTATAAAATATTTTTTACTATTTAATATCAATATGTTATTATTTTTTTTGGCTTACTAAAAACCGGTGAAATATTCTAGATCTATTTCGACAGCCTAGGTGCAACCCCAAAATTTGCCCAACAAATAGCCCATAAATATGCCAACATGAATGCACCGGCGGTTTGTCTGGATTTAGAGGAAAACCATCA
>CAZRZH010000222.1:0-3024 GCA_964604485.1 uncultured Sideroxydans sp. | reverse complement strand
CACCAGCTTAAACTAGACTGATTTCTGTCTTGACGGATGGGTCCACTGTAAACCCCCTAAAAAAGACATGCCGGCGCAAGCCGGCTTTTTTGTCCCTGAAAAGTCTCAGACACTCTGAAATGACGGGATTTTTTTGCTCTATTCACATGCTGTCAATTTTCTTCAACTGTTAATCTTGACTCTCAAATCATCTCTAACAGGTGCGATATGAAACCACTCCCATTTTTTCTGCTGGTTGCATCCATGGCGCTAGCGACTCCTGGTTCTGCCTCGGATACACATAGCGCTCCTGTCGCGGTGAATCAGAATGTGGCCATCCTGACCTTTCTCAACGAAATCGCAGCCGATAACGGTGTGTACATGGTCACGCACAAGATCGAGTTTTTTGCCGGACTTGCCAAGGGTCAAACACCCAGAGCCACTGTTGTCACCTGTTCCGATTCACGCGTGCAGGCCAACATGTTCGACCGCAGTCCGGAAGGTGAACTGTTCACCGTGCGCAACATCGGCAACCAACTGGTGACAGCCGAAGGCTCGGTGGAATATGGCGTGTTTCATTTGCACACGCCCATTTTGCTGTTCATCGGACATTCGCGTTGCGGTGCCATCGCGGCGGTGAGCGAGAACTATTCCAAGGAATCACCGGCAATCAGGCGCGAACTGGACACCCTCACCATTCCCAAAGAGCTCAACAATCTCGACGGTGTGAAAGCCAATGTCAATTATCAGGTCAGCGTGGCCATGCTCAAATTTTCCGATGAGATCGAATCCGGTCAGCTCACCGTGATCGGTGCCGTGATGGATTTCGCCGACGACTTGCATCAGGGGGCGGGCAAATTGCATCTGATCAACGTGAACGGCGAGACCGATGCAACGAAACTCAAAAACGTCAGTGCTCTACTGACTTCAAAGAAGGCTAAGTCCTCCCCTGTTCCGGTCCCAAAGAAAAATACGCCTCACGAAAAAACACCCCCAGCCGAACCCGTTCACCACTAGACAACTTCGAATTCACCTGCACATCACGCTTCGCCTGTGGCGCGTATTTGCAGGTGAAAACGAAGCTTCCAATCGTTCGCGAAACACCTATAATTCGCCTCGCTTAAAATTCCCATGGATCTAACATGGTCAGCTATTTCTCGGCTGCGGCGTGTCCGCGTAAATCGTCCGACGGCATGCCAATGGGAATGGCAAAATCAATTCGAATTCAACATCAGGAAATGGAATCACAATGAAGCCCGTCGAAATAAATCGTTCAAGGATCCCCTGGGCTTTGATTGCCAAAGTCGGCGGTTCAGCCGCATTCTTCTTCTGGTTCTATATGATCTGGAACAGCTCGGTCGAATTGCACGAACAGATAAAAACCACCTCGGATCATTATTCTGCCGTACATCAACTCCAAGTCGATTACAAGAACGAGGTGCAGGAATGGAAGAATGTGTTACTGCGCAGCAAGAATCAGGAAACCTTGAACCAGCAATGGCTCATCTATGACACTCAACACATGAAAGTCACCAGTGCGGTACAAGCCGCCCTCCTGCAGAGTGATGTGCGTTATCTCACTGAGAATTTAAAGTCATTTGATGAAGCACATTCTGCCAATTACCAGCAATACAAAAACAGCGTGCAACTGTTGCTCCGGAACCGTTTCGATCCGGTGGAGGCCGATACGGCGGTCAAATCTATCGATCGCCCCCTGCTCGATTATTTGCAGAACGCCGACACTGCCGCGCAGGACGAGACGCGACGTTTGAATGAGACTTTGGCTTACAAATCGCGCACGCAGATCGAGCAGAGTCTGGTCGTGCTGGCATTTCTGGCCATGCTGGTAATTTGGTTCAAACGCTAGACGCGCCGGGTTTTCGACTTATCTACGCGTTGCCAGGGTCGCATACGACTTGCCAAATTAGGCAAGCAGTGACTCGGGCGTGATCCTGCTAGCGGAAACGGCCACGACCTTGTGGCGGGATTGGGCACCGTGCCTGAGTTCGACTTGCCGGATTGGGACGCTGAAAAGATCAGCAACGTATTTGAGCAACGCTTCATTGGCACGTCCCTCGATCGGCGGTGCTGCAAGGCGTATCTTCAGCGCTTCACCATGCAGACCTGACACCTCGCTGCGCTTTGCACCGGGCTGAACGTGCAGGGTCAGCACAATCACCTCAGCGCCTTCACGCCGATACCAGCCTTTCACAGCAGCCTCATCACGGCCTGTTCAAGAGCGCCGATCGGCACGATGAGTATGAGCTGGCATATCAGGAACAAGACCAGTATGGAGACATCGAAATTTCCCAGCGGAGGAATGCGGCGGCGCAAGGGTTGCACAAACGGGCGGTTGACGGCCGACAACATGGGCGCAAGCGGCGTATGCGGATTGACCCAAGACAAGATCGCTTCGGCCAGCAACGTGACGATGAGCAAATAGAAACTGATCTTCAACAGTTTGACTGCGGTCCACGCCAACAAACCCATCAGCGGGAAGAAATCAAACGGGTAGTGTTGCGCCCACAACAAGATTGTCAGGTAAACGAGTTCGACCCCGAACGCCAGTGCCAAGGATGCGCCATCCGCCCCCCACAATCGCGGTACGAAGCGGCGTGCGCGCAACACCAAAAAGTCGGTGAGCGCCATGATGAATTCGCCGATAGGGTTGCGCATCGGTGCTTGTAACCACACAGCGTGGAAGCGAAACAACAGGACAGCCGCGAACGGCTGCACCAGAGCATCAATCAGAAACAACACGGCTTCATTCAGCATCACGCATCCTTGCCCAATTCATCACCCAGTTCCCTGGAGCGCGCGGCAGCGGCATGGGCCGCCGCAATGATATGTTGCTGCACCTGGTTGGCACTCATACTCATCAGCGCGCGTTCCGTCGTACCGTATTTTGAGGTAACTTGAGCGCGCAACGTCGCCACGTCTTCTTTGCTACTGTCGGCCAACTTGCTTGCGCCCATGAAAGTATCCAATACCATCTGCCGCGCCTGTACTTGATCCATTCCCAATTCAAGTGCCGCTTGTTGCATC
>CAZRZH010000221.1:0-3035 GCA_964604485.1 uncultured Sideroxydans sp. | reverse complement strand
TGGGACGAATTCTTGCGTGAATTCGGCGATGCCGCACATGCCATCCGCCTGTCTGATTACGACATGGACTTGTATCGCGGCTTCAGTATGTCCACGCAGTCCGAGTTGTCGCGCAACATGGAATCTGACCGCGAATTTTCCCGCAGCGGGTTTTCGCGCAGCACCATGCCCGAATCGTTCGGGGCGTAAATAACGATGGCGCGCCATACAGTTATTCAGGTCTGTCCAAAAAAGACCTCCCCCTTTTCAAAGGGGGAGGAGAGCTGAATTTTTCAATTCAAAGCACCCGCGCTGACAGCAGGAAGTTTGGAAGTGCTTATTGGAAGGCGCCCTCTAGCTGATCAATCGGTACCGGCTTTCCGAACAGGTAACCCTGATAGTGGGTACAACCAAGTTCCAGCAGAAGTTGCCGTTGTTCTTCCGTCTCCACCCCCTCGGCAATCACGTCCAGATAAAGGCTGCGTGCCATGGCAATGATGGTGCGCACGATGGCTTTATCATTGTTATCGATGACCAAGTCGCGCACGAACGACTGATCGATCTTGAGCTGATCGAGCGGCAGACGTTTGAGGTACTGCAGGGAGGAGTAACCGGTACCAAAATCATCCAGGGAGAGTTGTACGCCGATTGCATTCAGCGCCTTCATGGTCGCAATGGTGTCCTCGACGTTTTCAAGCAACATGCTTTCGGTCAGTTCCAGCTTGAGCAGGTTTGGCTTGATGGCATGGCGCTGTACCAGTGATTGCACTTGTGCCACGAAATCAATTTGCCGTAACTGTCTGGCACTGACGTTCACCGCCAGAATGAAGTTGCGGGTGAGTGCGCCTTGCTCCCATGCCTTGAGTTGGGCGCAGGCCGTTTCAAGCACCCATTGTCCGATGGGCAGGATCAACCCCGTTTCTTCCGCCAGCGGAATGAATTGAGCGGGAGGGATCAAACCGCGTTCCGGGTGTAGCCAGCGTATCAATCCTTCGGCACCAAATGGAACATGCGCGCTGCTCGTCTGGATTTGGTAAAACAAGCGGAATTCCCGGTTCTCCAGGGCTTTGCGCAAGTCGTCTTCGAGTGCCACGCGCGTGGTAATAATGTCCTGCATCTGTTGGTCGAAGAAACGCAGGGAATTGCGGCCTGAGCTCTTGGCCTGATACATGGCAATGTCGGCTTGTTTGAACAGCGCTTCTATCGACTGTTGGTGTTCGTTGAACAGGGTGGCACCAATGCTGGGGGTGTTGTGGGTTTCATGCATTGCCAGCTGATAAGGTTGGTTAAGCGAAGCGAGTATTTTTTCGCCGATGGCTTCAGTCTGTGCCGCAGCTTCAATATCCTTCTCGCTCAGGTCTTCCAGCATTACCACGAATTCGTCACCTCCCAGGCGGGCCACGGTGTCGCCTTCGCGCACACAGGAGGCCAGACGTTGTGCAACCTGTTGCAAAAGCAGGTCGCCGATGTCATGGCCAAGCGTATCGTTGAGATCCTTGAAATTATCCAGGTCAATGAACAGCAGCGCCCCTTTACGGCCGTTGCGTGCGCTGGAAACCAATGCCTGCTGAAGCCGATCCTGCAAAAGCCTACGATTGGGCAGGCGAGTGAGCGGGTCGTAAAACGCCAGATGATGGATTTCCTTGGCGGCCTCCCTGCTCATGGTGATGTCGGTGAGCGTGGCTACGTAATTTGTAACCAATCCATTTCGGTCCCTGACTGCGGAGATGATGAGATGCTCAGGATAAATTTCACCGTTTTTACGCCGATTCCAGACCTCACCTTCCCATGCGTCAATGTTATTGATGCTCTCCCACATGGACTTGTAGAAGTTAGCATCATGGCGACCGGAGCTGAGTATGTGCGGGTTCTTGCCGACAACTTCTTCAGTGGTGTAGCCGGTGATCCTGGTGAAAGAGTTGTTTACCCGCAAGATCATGTTATGGGCATCGGTGACCAGCATGCCCTCCTGGGTTTCAAAGGCGGTGGCGGCAATGCGAAGGTTGGCATCGGCTAGTTTGTGCTCAAGCGCAAATGCAATGTGGAAAGCGGTGGTTTTGGCGAGCTGGAGTTCATTCCCGGTAAAGTGATGCGGCTGGTTGAAATAGACCATGAATTTGCCAAGCAAGCGGTTGTGCTGCGCCAGCGGGATAAAGCCGAACGCGCGTATTCCTTCTGCCGCCGCTACCGGTCTAAAGTGCGCCCAATTGGCATCCAGCTCGATGTCATCGATAAGTATAGGCTCGGGGTCAATAGCGTCCTTTGTCCAGGGCGAGTGTCCGTCGGCAGCTTTCCGGTACGCATCCGAAAGACCCTGCCATGACTTGAAGCGCATCACGCCTTCCTCGTCAAAGAGCAGGATGGCAACCCGGTCTGCCTTCAGTGTGCAGAGAATGGAACTCATGGCCACCTCATAGACCTCTTCGAGCGACTCGGCGCCGCTGACCGCGTTGCTAAGCTGATAAACCGCCGAAAGCACCTCAAGCCGCTGTCGATTAATCGCTTCCATCTGCTTGCGTTCGGTGATGTCGCGGATAACGCTGTACATCAGCTGCTCCCCATTCAGCACAACCAGGCGGCAGTTGATTTCCACCGGCATTTCCGATCCGTCCTTGCGCACGTGGGCGGATTCGAAGATTGCCTGCCCATCACCCATTATTTTCGCAATGCGTTCCGGCACCTTGGCGGCAAATTCAGGCGGGTCTAATTCCGCGATGCGCTTCCCCAGCATTTCTTCCCTGGTGTAGCCGAGACGTTCATGGCCGGTGTGGTTGATGTCCACGATGCGCCCTTCCATTGATAACAGCAGCAGGCAATCGTTAGCCGACTCGAACAGGATGCGGAATTTGTTCTCGCTTTCTTTCAGCAATGCTTCAAACCGGCTGCGTTCAACAATATTCTGCTGCAAAAAATCGTTTGCGATTTTAAGTTCTGCACTCAGGTGCATTTGTTGCGCAAAAAGCTGGCTTTGCCGGCGGCACACCACATAGAGAATGGGAAAGAGTATAGTGGCCCCCGAATATAAGACAGTAGATTAAGCTGTTGTCCGAGACGAG
>CAZRZH010000220.1:0-3036 GCA_964604485.1 uncultured Sideroxydans sp. | reverse complement strand
CGCATCCCCAAGCCACTGTTGCACTTTCGAGGCGGTGATCTCTTTCCAGGACTTCTCGTTATGGCAAGTTTCGCACTTGGGGCCAAAGTTGCCTTTGTGCTTGTCATCTTTCAGGTGGCATGAGTTGCAATCCTGCTTCAGCTTGTCTTTGTATAAATCGCCCTTGTGACAACTGACACACTTGGTGGTGCGGTGTTTGCCAAGCAACTTGTATTTGGTTTTCTTGTCATGATCAAACAATATTTCTTTCCAGGAAATCTCGTTATGGCAATCCGCACATTTGGGGCCGAAGCTCCCTTTGTGTTTGTCTTCTTTCTTGTGGCAGTCATTGCATTTTGTCGGCGTGTCTTTATATTTTTCATCGATGTGACACAGTTTGCACTTGACATCCTTGTGTTTGCCCAAAAGATCGAATTTGGTTTTACTGTGATCGAAGCGTGTCGTCTTCCAGTCTTTTTCCTCGTGGCAATTCTGGCACTCGGGTCCCAGTTTTCCCTTGTGTTTGTCGTCTTTGCTATGGCAACTGTTGCACTTGGTCGGTGCCTCGCGATATTTCTTCTTCGGCAGATGGCAGTCTTTGCATTGCACCTTGGCCGCCAAGTGGCCGCCTTTCAGAATGTAGCCCGTCAATGCATGATCGAAATTTTTCGTTTCAAAAGTGATGATGGCTGCATCGCGCCCCTGGTGTTCCGGATGACATTCCTTACACTGCTTTTCTTCCTTCAACAGGCCGTGATAGCCGTGTTTGTCGGTGATATCTTTGCCTACATCCTTGTGACAATCTTTGCACAAACCCGATTGGGCGGCCTTGTCGAAACGTTTGTGGCACTGGTGGCAATCCGGTTCATATTTTGCGTGTCCGCTGATCACCTTGCCCGGTAACGATAAGTTATCCATCGCATCGGCATAAGCCTGCGTTGTGACGAAGACGAATACCAACGAGAGTAGGAACGATCTGAAGATTGCCTGCATGATGAACATTCTGGTTAACTTAATACATATGGACTGCGATCACATGCCACACCGCCGTGAAGGCGAGCATGTAAACCAACGGTATGTGGAACACATGCCACATCGAGAACAATTTCTCATAGGTGCCAAACTGGGCGACATCTTGTAGGGTCTTGAGGTACGACCGGATGAAATTTGCATTCTGATAAAAGAGTTGATCCAACCGGTTCATCTGTGCATTATTCCACTGCTTTTCATTTGCATTCGAATACATAACATCTTCCAAATCTCTGACCAGCCCCATTGACAGGAGTCTGACCCGAAATCCCAGTGTCAACAGCCTCCATCCCTTCAATTTTCCAGACTTCGCTGTGCCCGTCGTGAAATCGCGAAATTCGGCCAATTTATTTTGGATCTCCGGCGCGAAAGACAATATGGATTTCACATCGCCTGAACCATCAAGGTCTTCTTGATGCTGTTTCAAATTTGCCTGTCTTCCATACAACCCATTGTGGATCTTGGTGTAAAAGAACCGCCCAAATATTCCGCTTCCCGATACCAGCATCATGCACGTCAACGCCACGCCTGCATTGATCGAGCCAATATAAAAGGTGGAATGAAACATGATCATCGCCGGCCCCAAAATGCCGAACACCATGTGCCATTTGAACCAAACCGGCAGTATCCCCAAATTACGCATGAACCCCGCCCGCTTGCGTAGCGGATAAAGTAGCAATGACAGCATCATCAATCCGCCGACCAGACCGATGTTGTAACCCACGTTGTCGCCCGGCTTATACAGATTATCGCGGGACATGAAGAACCCGGCGACCATCAGCAGGCTGATCACAATCAGATACAAAGACCAGCCGTAATCTTTGGGCGGGTTCTTTTGTCTGGGTTTGCGTCTATCCGAATTTTCTGCCATCGAAATCTTGCGACCCTGTTAATGCGTTCGAATTATGAATGACCGAAGGAGGCACTGATTTATTCGTTTGGTTTTTGTAGGTCGGGTTTTAACCCGACAGTCTTTGTTGATTTTGAACGATTTGTCGGGTTAAAACCCGACCTACAAAAATCGGTGTGGTAATAAATCAGTGCTTCCCTAAATCTGTCCACACACAACTACACTTGCGGTGAAACTCATTCCCACTCTATCGTGGCGGGCGGCTTTCCCGAGATGTCGTAAACCACACGGTTGATACCGCGCACCTCATTGATGATTCGGTTTGAAACCTTGCCCAACAATTCGTACGGAAGGTGTGCCCAATGCGCGGTCATGAAGTCTTGTGTTTGCACGGCACGCAACGACACGACCCATTCGTAGGTGCGGCCGTCCCCCATCACGCCGACCGACTTTACCGGCAGGAACACGGTGAAGGCCTGGCTGGTCAGGTCGTACCAGCTTTTGCCGCTGGCATCACGCGTGTTACGCAGCTCCTCGATGAAAATGGCATCGGCACGGCGCAACAATTCGGCGTATTCGCGTTTCACTTCACCCAAGATACGCACCCCCAATCCGGGACCGGGGAAAGGATGGCGGTACACCATATCGGGTGGCAGACCGAGTGCCACTCCCAATTCGCGCACTTCGTCTTTGAACAATTCGCGTAACGGCTCCAGCAGTTTGAGATGCATGGATTCCGGCAAGCCGCCGACGTTGTGATGCGATTTGATGGCATGGGCTTTTTTGGTTTTGGCACCGGCGGATTCGATGACGTCAGGGTAGATGGTGCCCTGCGCCAGCCACTTGGCCTGTTTCAGCTTGGCGGATTCGCGCTGGAATACCTCGACGAACTCACGGCCGATAACTTTGCGTTTTTGTTCCGGATCGGTCACCCCGGTCAGGTGTTTCAAGAATTCGCCGCTGGCGTCCACATTGATGACTTTCATGTGCAAGTTTTTGCCGAACGTCTCCATCACTTGCGCGCCCTCGTTCAGACGCAACAACCCGTTATCCACGAACACGCAGGTCAATTGGTCACCGATGGCACGATGGATCAGCGCCGCCGCCACAGAGGAATCAACGCCACCGGACAAGCCCAGAATGACTTCCTCATTGCCAACCTGCGCGCGTATCTTTTC
>CAZRZH010000219.1:0-3067 GCA_964604485.1 uncultured Sideroxydans sp. | reverse complement strand
GCATCCACCAAGGTCACGTTGCCGCTGGTAAACATGCCTTTGAAGGGGGTGACGGTTGTTGTTGTGGTTGCAGCGGGGGTTGTACCGCCACTGTTAGAGGCACTTCCGCTCCCGCCTCCACATCCGGCCAAGATGAGGGTGGTAATAGCCGTTAAGGCCAGGCCGAGTTCGCTCGCTTTGCGTAGGTGGGGCTTGAGGTGCATGGTAGTGCTCTCCTTGGGGTTGGACTGCAATGGTAAAAATCTACAGGTGGGACAAAAAACGCTCGTCAGGTTACCCCCCCCGCAGCAAGGTCAATCCCGCGAACACGGGGGGCAGGAGTTTTGGGCGGTGGGAGAATATTTGCAACAAAGATGGAGAGCAGAGCTGCTTTGCCAAACCCGGGGAGGGTGTCCCTTTCATTTTGTGGACCAACTCAGAATAGATTAAGGGGTTCCGTTCGTGCTGAGAACCGCCGCCTCCAATTTGATTTGCCCAAGCCCCTATTTTTATGGATAATGCGCGCCCTTATAGGTATCCGTGCGCGTACAACCGCCGCGCCCAATTTTAGTTAGGAACTCAAAATGAGAGCAGACATCCATCCCGCATACAATGAAGTTGCAGTGACTTGCAGCTGTGGCAATAAATTCAGCACCCGCTCCACCATGAGCAAACCCACTTTGCACGTTGAAGTGTGTTCAGAATGCCATCCGTTCTATACCGGCACGCAGAAGATCGTGGACACCGCCGGCCGCATCGAAAAATTCAATAACAAATACAAGACCGGCGCCAAGGCCGCCGCTTGATGGAACTGAGTTAATAGCAAAGATCAAAGGCAGCGCTGGCTGCCTTTTTCTTTTGTGGAGTGTCACTCATGAATAAATTGAACGCATTATTTTCTGCCGTGTTGATCGCATTGACCTTGGCCGGGTGCGCACAAAATCCGGTTTCCGGACAACAAGACTTCGTCATGATGTCCGAGGCGCAGGAAATCAGTCTGGGCCGCAATGCGGACTTGGATGTGCGCAAGCAATACAAAGTTTATGACCATCCGGCTCTGCAGAAATATGTAAACGAAATCGGCCAGCAAGTAGCCAAACGCAGCCATCGACCCAATCTGCAATATCGCTTTACCGTACTCGATTCACCCGAGATCAACGCCTTCGCATTGCCGGGCGGATACGTCTATATCACGCGCGGCATCATGGCTTACCTCAATTCGGAAGCGGAATTGGCCGCCGTGTTGGGCCACGAGGTCGGGCACGTCACCGCGCGCCACGGTGTTAAGCAACAAAGCGCCGCGCAAGCCACCAGCATCGGCATTTCGCTTGCCTCCATTTTCGTGCCGCAACTCGGCACCCAATTGGGTCAAGATATTTCCAATCTACTGGGCGGGGCGTTGCTTTCCGGCTATGGGCGCGACCATGAACTGGAAGCAGACCGCTTGGGCGCCCAATATCTGGCGCGTACCGAATACGATCCGCAGGCGATGATCCGGGTGGTCGGCGTATTGAAGAATCAGGAATTATTTGATGCCGAAATCGCCAAACAGGAGGGTCGTGAACCGCGCCGCTATCACGGCACGTTTGCCACCCATCCGGACAACGACACCCGTCTGCAACAAGTCGTGGGAGAGGCGAGCCACCTGACGGTCGCCAATCCAAAAGAAAACAAGATTGAATATTTGCAGCAAACCACGGGTATGGTTTTCAATGACAGCGTCGAGGAAGGCATCGTGCGCAACAACCAGTTCATGCACCGTGACCTCGGCATCACGCTCAAATTCCCCGCGTTATGGAGCGTAAAGAATTTGCCCACCCAACTCGTCGCATTAAATGCGCAGAACGATGCTTCAATCCAATTTAAATTGGATCCCAAACCGACTGGCAGCGTTGTGGAATATGTGCGCCGGCTCATGGGAAACAGCGCGTCGATCAAGGCGCAAGACATCGGCAGCCAAGTGGCCGCTATCGGCAGTACGGACAAAACGGTGATCGGTGTCATCTACCACGGCGGTCAGGCTTTCATTATTCAAGGTGACGCCAAAACGCCGCAAGTATTTACAGCCCAGCGCGAAGCAATAGAAGCGACCATCCGCAGCTTCAGAATATTGAGTGCCGACGAACGCAAACAGATCAAGCCGCTGACGATCCAATTAACCACGGCGCAATCCGGCGACACCTACGTCAAACTTTCGCAAACCTCGCCGCTGGGCAAAAACTCGGAACGTTATCTGCGCCTGATCAATGCGCAATATCCGCAGGGCGAACCGGTAATCGGACAAACCACCAAGTTCGTCGAATAGGATGTACGCCTACTACACCCAACTTAAAGAACCGGAGATCACTCCGCTCAAAGCGTGGCTGCTGTTTCTGCTGTGTGCTGTCTGGGTACTCACCGGATTGGTCGGGCACGACCCGTGGAAGCCGGACGAAGCCTACGGATTCGGACTGATCTATCACATCATCCTGAATAACGATTGGCTGGTGCCCACTTTGGCGGGCGAAACCTATCTGGATAAACCGCCGTTGTATTACTGGACAGCAGCCCTGTTTGCAAAATCGCTTTCAGCGCTGTTGCCGTTGCACGACGGTGCACGTTTGGCCACCGGATTTTTTAGCGCATTCACCCTGCTTTTCATCGGTCTCGCCGGACGCGAATTATTCGGCAACAACCGCGGATGGCCCGCCGCGATCATTCTTGCCGGTTGTTTGGGCATGTTGGTGCGCGCGCACGAGATCCTCACCGACAACGCACTACTCACCGGCTGCGCCATGATGCTTTACGGTTACGCGCTAAGTTTGCGGCGGCCGTTGCTGGCCGGAATCCTGATCGGCACCGGCCTGGGCATCGGCTTCATGAGCAAAGGTTTCATCGCACCAATGTTGTTCCTGCTCATCAGCCTTTGCCTGTTGGTTTTCCGCAACTGGCGCACCCGGGATTTTTTCAAGACACTGGGCATCGCGCTGCTTTTTGCGCTGCCGTGGCTCACGATTTGGCCGCTGTTGCTGTACCAGCATTCGCCGACACTGTTTATTGAATGGGCATGGACGCGCAACATCGGTCGCTGGTTTGAATACCTGCAGGG
>CAZRZH010000218.1:0-3095 GCA_964604485.1 uncultured Sideroxydans sp. | reverse complement strand
ACTCCACCTGCCTCACCCCTGATTCATTTCAACAACGAGTTTTTCAACGAAATAGACCCATACCGGACGTTCACACAACACAGAAAACCCGTTGTACGTCCCCTATAACTACCCGTCTTAACTTCTCATCAATCCTGGCCATTTTTGGGCACATTTGGCTTCTCATGGCCTCTATGTGAGTGGTGCAGCGAAACTGTCCTGTGTGCCCCGGGGCGGTAAAAATGGCACACCTCTTGCAAAGTATAGTCAATCGGATAACCAAGGATGTTTCACGGCGCTAGGACGCGACAGGGTCCACGCGCCATTTTTTTTGCTTGTTCACACACGGTGGACAAAAAGCGAGTCGTTCGGGGTGACCAGTGGATCAAGAAAATGAAGCCAAAACTGTTCTGATAGATGTTCGTGTTACGTCGCACGCCGGGTCAGGTCGACCGGTAGTGCCCTGTGTCGTGCATTTCTCGGACACATTGACCGGTGTCACCCATTGGCTTTCCGCCAACAAAGAGTTGCTCATCGGACGCACACCGGAAGCCGATGTTTGCATAACGGATCAGCGCGTTAGCATGCGCCACGCCCGCGTCATCGTTAGCCCCGAGGGCGCGGTGCTCGTTGAGGACCTGGGCAGCACCAACGGCACGTATGTTAACGCCGAGAAGGTCATGCGGCGCGCGCTCCGCGAAGGCGACGAGATTCTGCTCCTCCCGGACCACAGACTGAAGTTCTGCTACCAAGTGAACGTTACGACCGAAGCGGCTAAAAAGAGCGAGGCGGATGCAACGCTGGACGCCAAGACCGGTAATTATGCCAGGCAAGATGTACTCATGCGGATCGATCAGGATTTTATCCAAGCCAAGAATCAGAACGAAGACTTGGCGCTGATGATGGTTGCCGTAGACGGTTTCGCGAAGATCGCTGAAACGCACGGGCAGGATGCGGCCGCGATGGTGCTGCGCGAGGTCACGAAGGTTGTCAGCTCCGTGCTGCACCAGGAAGATTTTTTGGCCCAGTACGACAACGACACTTTTGTAATACTCCTGCATAAGTTGAATGAAGCGGAGACCGTAGTGCTGGCACAGCGTATCCGCCGCACCGTCAAATATCACCACTTCATCCACGCGGGTGAAAAGATCGGCGTGACCGTCAGTCTCGGTATCGGCAGTCTCACGAGGAAAATGAAAAACACAATGGACTTGATCCGGGAAGTTCAGACTTACCTGGACAAGGCCAAGAGCGCGGGGCACGACACCATCAACGGCAGCCAAAGCATCCGTACCATTTTCCGCCAGATTGGGAACAAACACGTGGCTTGAGGCAAGGTGCCGCATGTGCAAACACGAACCTAGCGAGCAGCAGATCGGCAGCGGGCTAACTACCATAATCACGGACCTCCTGGCACGTTTTCTGCGTTATATACCCCTGCTTCACTATGAAGATGGTAAAAAGTGCCATGACAACTGACGACGATTCTGACAAGCCTGGATTTAAAGTTCCTGAACGTCGTAAAAAAGCGCGGCGTGTAGAAAAGAACCGCCGCGATAGCATGCGCTGGGATTTGGAAAATCCTATTCGCCGCAAGAGTCCGGGGCGCCGCGCTCTCGATCGAGTATTTTACTTGTTGGACCCCAAGCGATAAGGCGCTGCCACCTTCCAGCGGGGACTGAGCGGGGTAATTGGGGACGTACCACGGTTTCCCATAATAGCCATGCCGTTTTTCGGCAGATAACTCACGCTATTTCGTAAAATTCGCTGTCTCTGCCATTCCCTAAGCCGGCAAATAAGCAAGCGTTTTCAATGCCGAGATGCACTGGCCCAAATTGTGCACGTTCTGCATGAGGTATTCGTGTTTCGTTACAAGGGCAAACCATCCGAAAGGGTGGGACGCAAAGCCACCTGCCTGGGGTCGCAAGACGACGGTAGAGGGGCCGCAGAAGGAGCACTCGGTTTCTGCAAGGACCGGTGGCGTACGCAAAACGGTGGTGCGCCATCCCGTGAATTTTCTGCTGGCCTGTTTCGCTGTCACTCGTCACCCCCTGCTTGTGTGGTCAGTGGTCGTTACCGGTCGCCGTTTCGGTACGCCCTGACTGATGCGCACGAAGCCGCTGTCAAACAGACGTTTCAATCAGGGGCGATTCCATGCACAGGTTGCAAGCGATCGCCATTGAAGGAGATATATACGGGCAGGGTCGCCCGCAACCATGAGGACTATCATCATGCCTGCCAAACAGCCGAAGCCGAATCCCGCGGAACGACGCAGTGTGTTGCGCGAAGTGTTGGCGCAGCAGCCAAAGGGCACGCTGCAGCTCCATATCGGAAATCGATGCCTCGATGTCGTCTGGATTCGCGACATTTCGCCAGTTGGGATCTGTCTTCAGCTGAAAGCCGCCGTCGATAAGGGTGCGCAAGTCCAGCTAAAGTACGCCAATAACGGTATCCAGATCGAAGTTTTGGGGACGGTCGCCTGGGGAAAATCCGTGAAATCACCGCACCCGAATTCACTCGATGCGCTTGGTTGGTGGGTCGGTATTTTTCTGCACCCTAGCAGCACAGAGGCGAACTTCGCGCTTTACCGGACGATTATGGGGGATCAGAACGACTGGTTGCTCGATGAGTCGGGTAACGCCTTCTATTGGTAGCGAATGAGGCACAGCCACACAGCGTAAATCAAGGCTTCAGGAACAGCTTCTCCGGCGAGGCGATCAAAGTAGAGCGCGCAGATTAACAGCGCTCAGCGCATAAAAGGCGAAACCGATCAGCACCAGGCCGGAGAGCCGGTTGATCCACGCCAACACGTTCGGCGCGAGTTTCGCGGCGGTGGCGGCGACGATGCCGGTCAGCGCCAACCACCACAACAACGAGCCCGTGAATATTCCCAGCGCAAACACCGCGGCCTGTTCGAACGTGGACAAGGCCGCGATCGAGGCAAACAAGCCCGCGAAGAATAGAATGGTCGGCGGGTTGGCGAGCGTCAGCAGGTAGGCCGAGGCGAATCCGCGCCACAGGGGGCCATCAGATTTTTTACGCACCGCCGACTCCGGCCGGGCCCGCAGGATGCGCACCGCGAAATAGAGCAGCACCAGCGCGCCCGCGAGGCGCAG
>CAZRZH010000217.1:0-3128 GCA_964604485.1 uncultured Sideroxydans sp. | reverse complement strand
CCATATTCGCTGCATCGCGTTGTGGGCAGCTATCTCGTGACGACACTGTCTAGCGTTCCACAGATAAATCACCAAGATATTGACCCGCTGCTATTCCCACTGCCTCCGCTTCCAGAGCAACATCGCATCGTCGCAAAAATCGACTCGCTCATGTCTCTGTGCGACATGCTGGAACAGCAGATCGACGCCTCCACCCGCAAGCAAACTGCGCTGCTCGATGCCGTGATGGCGCAGGTGTAGCGGAATCGCCATGCGCCTGAAATCGCTCACCATCGACCAGTACAAAAACCTCAAGAACTTTTCATTGAGCTTCGATGGCAGCAACTTTATCGATGTTGTTTCCACTTTGAATGCGGCCAGTTTTGAAGTGTTTCGCCCCGTGTTCGATTTCATCAAAACGAAGTGCCCAACCGTCACGACTTGATCGAGCTGGCAACACGCCCATGACTACCGCCTCATCAGCCAGAATTTATTTCACCGATTTCTTCGATGTCGCTCCCGAAGTCCTAGAAAGTTATGGCGCGCTGAATATTTCGCTAATCAACGATCTCCCCCTTTTCATTGATCCCTTCTTACTGTTTGATAGCGACAAGCCAGACCATCAAGTGCTCCATGATGGAATTATTCGCTATGTGAAATTTTTGCGCGATGTGTCGTCAGATTCCAGCATCAGTAAGGGGCTGCTCGATAGCTGGTTTGGCTTCCCCGAAGTCAGCCAGAACTGGCTCGGATTTAGCAAGACCGGCAACAAAGGGAGCGGACTTGGTAAGCAGTTCGCGGAAGTTTTGCATCGCAACCTGCATCAGGTTTTCAAAGACTTCGGCAGCGAAACAATCACGCGGGGTAGCCATCTGGAAAAGTTGTGCCTGTTGGCGGATGGCGTGGGACGTGATCATCTGAGCGACTTTACAAGCAATCTGATCAAGCAATATCTGCTCGAATACACCCAGACCTTTGCACAGACACATATCGCCCCGCATTGCAGGCGGCAGTTCGCCATCGACAAGGTGGTATTCGATTACACGGCCAAGCGTTGGAAGGGCGGGAAATATGATCTTCCCACGTTCGGCAATGATTTCGTTTTATTGACACCCAAGGAGATTTTGACCAAGGACGAGGCATGGATTAACCGTAGCGACCTGTTAGATGGTTTCCAGAGCATCTACCAATCTATGCCTGACGATCAACTGCGCGCACAGGTTAATGAGTATTTCTTACGGCGGTTATCGGAAGATGCCAAGGAAGAAGAAGTACGTGAGGCGGCTGCCAGCACCATTGAGCATTTTCCGCAGGTGCTGGACTACTACATTCTTCGCAAGGAAAACTCTGGCGACGAAGCACACAAGGTCAGTGGCTTGAAAGTCCGCGATACCGAACAGCAGTTCATTCACCAAGTTCGCGCATTAGTGGATGGAAAGCTGGTCGGCACCGAGTTCTGCAGCGAGGCAGGTGATAGTTTTGAAGAGTCACTGCGACGCCTTCATTTCTTGAAGTCAGTAATCGAGGATCAGGACGGCTATCGGTTTTTCTACCACGATGGTAAGCCAGTTCACCGAGAAGCCGATCTGCAACTTATGTATAAGCTGACATGGTGTGCTTCAACCTATGACGTGAATCGTGAAGTTAATAACGGGCGCGGCCCCGTTGATTTCAAGGTATCCAAGGGCAGCAGAGACAAGACCTTGGTTGAGTTCAAATTGGCATCGAACTCAAAATTGAAGTAGAACCTGAAACATCAGGTCGGTGTATATGAAGCAGCCAACGATACTCCGAAGTCCATCAAGGCGATTCTCTACTTCTCGGAGAGTGAGTTCAAAAAAGTGCAAACCGCACTTACTGAGCTTGGTCTGACCGGGCGGCGTGATGTTGTTCTGATTGATGCCTGCCCGACTAACAAGCCATCAGCTTCAAATGTACGCGACCCACAACAGGAAATACTGGGGCTTAACGAAAGTGATGCATCCGGTTGATCCCAACGTAATTTACAGGCCACGCTTTCGACATGTAAATGCCAAACAAAGTGATAAGGTGCTGCATGAGCAATAGCTTCTGGAACGACCGGTTTGAGTCTTGCTACCGGTCGTTGATGGTAACAATGCCACTGCCCGCTCGGGCCGAGCTGGAGTCGTTCCACCCCCTAGCCGCTAACAGGTATTTAACCCCAATACCAAACAACCCTGACACTTCGCCGCTTGTAACCTAGCTACTCCCACTCCAACATCGGAAAGATGCGTGCTACGTTGCGGCGGTTGGTGGTGTCGAACAGCAACCATTTTCCTTTTTCAGTTTGCGCAGCCGTCTCAATGGTTTCTTCCATGCTGCGGCCTTCCTTGATTGCGCCGCGCACATCGGATAGCAGTGTCAAGAGGTAGCGCTTCTCATCATCCAATGCGGCGCTTCCATTTGCGGCGACCGAGCCGTGTCCGGGTACGGTGCGTGTCGCTTGGACGCTGCGCAATTGTTCGATGACCACCAGCCACGCGGGGATATCGCCATCGACGGACGGGGCGCGTTCGATGAATAACAAGTCACCCGTCCATAACGTATTGCTGGCCGTGTCGAACACGGTGAGGTCGGAAGGGCTGTGTGCGACCGGATACGCTGTCAGGCGCAGTGAGCGTCCGCCAAGATCAATCTCGTGCGTGGTGCTGACGGGGAGTGTAGGCGGGAGCAATTCGGGTCCGGCTCCGTCGGCACCGACCCACTCGGCTTGGTTGCGCAGATAGACCTCTTTGCGTTGCGCCATCGTGTCACTCAATTTGCTGTGACCGACAAAGATTGGATGGTCGTGTTTGAACGCGGCATTGCCCAACGCATGGTCGGGATGCACGTGTGTGTTGATGACGTACAGGATAGGTTTCCGGGTGATCTTGCGTATGACCTTGCGCAGTTGCGAACCCACAACGGGTGAGCCACCCGTATCGATGACAGCCACGCCTTTTTCCCCCACGACGAAGCTGATGTTGCAGATGTCGCCGCCGTAATGGGGAGCGAGGTCTTTATGTTCGCCGTGGTGGACGTAGATGCCGGGGGCGATGTTCTCGATCTTGAACTCGGCGCAGAGTGCGACATTGGGTAGTGCCAACAACAGCAGAACGAACCATTTCAACATTGATAATTCCTTTCAA
>CAZRZH010000216.1:0-3175 GCA_964604485.1 uncultured Sideroxydans sp. | reverse complement strand
AACCAGATCGGGCTGCAGTTCCAGATGCCGCTGTATCAGGGCGGCGGCATCTCATCCAAGGTGCGCGAATCGGCGGCGCGGCTGGAAGAGGCCAATCAACGTCTGGACCAGGCACGGCGGCAGGTGGCACAGCAGGTGCGTGAATCCTATCTCGCTGTCATCAACGGCGTGGCGCGCGTGCGTGCCCTGGAACAGGCGCGGATCTCGAACGAGCGCGCGCTCGAATCCACCGTAATCGGTTACGAGCGCGGCGTGCGCGGCGGGGTGGATGTGCTCAACGCGCAACGCGAGCTGTTCCGCACCCGGCTGGATCTGTCACAGGCACGCTACGATTACCTGATCAGCCGCCTGCGCTTGAAAGCCGCGGCCGGCACGCTGCAGGAACAGGACCTTGAAGATATCAACCGGCTGTTGGCTCGCCAATCGCCGGGTTGATTATATTGCGATGCGCGAGCGGTAGTTGTTGACGCTGTACGTGAGGGACCCGGCCAATGCATACGGCGCAATACGCTGCGCTATTGCGCCCTACGCGGGCTAACGGCCCACTTCACGGGCGGCGGCGCGTTAGCGACGCCGCCCCGTGGAAGTGGTGGTTAGTTGCAAAGTACCGCACTTATAGCTTGACCTTCAAAAGGATATTCTTTCTCAACTCCGCCTCAGCCACTTTCTTTGCCAAGGCATCTCGTTGTTGTCGTTCTTCCCGCGCAGCATGCTCTCGGAGTTGATCAACATAACCGCGATTGGCGGCCACAACGTACTGTTTTACGTGGTCCACCACATTTTGGATAAGCCTTTCGTCCTCGCGAATATTGATCGACGCTGTATTGCCACGAATCTGAAAGTTCTCCGGTCCGTAACCAAGGATCGATGAATGCCCACCCCGTGGATTCTGAAACTCCTGTGTCCAGCCTGGAGGGACGTTTTGACTTAACTTAAGCGTCAGTGTTCCATTCGCGAAATCGAGGCCTATAAGCGAGATAGGCTCAAACTCGGGAGGCGTCGAGGTGCTAACAACTTGCTTCTTGGTTTCATCATACTGTTGGAGTGCAATGAATGCATTTTTACGGCCAATCAGTTCTTTTTTTACTGTCTCTATCGACTCCGGTCGATTCTGGGGGTTCTGTTGGATCATCGAATCTACGATATCGTCAAGGTAGCCGTACGCGCTATTCACATCTCCAACGCGCTTAAAGCCGGCTCCCTGTGGCACTTCGCCGGTAAACAACTCGTTAAGAATTAGGCCAAGTGAAAAGATGTCTGCACGACGATCGACTTGCGCCCCTCTGACACGCTGCTCTGGCGCCGAATATTGGAAATTTGCCATGCGTGCTGCGATCTTTGTTTCAACGGCTGTATAAATCTCCTCTTCCTCAAAATGAGCGATTCCAAAATCTGCGACAACTAACACTTTGTCGTTGTCATTCCATAGCACGTTCTCTGGTTTCAGATCTCTATGCCACACACCGGTTAGATGCGCTGCCTCTACACCGTCAAGTATCTGAGAAAACGCGCGCATTGCTTCATCGGGCTTCATTGCCCCCATATGCGTCCGTAGCGTTCCCGAATATCGCTTCATAATGTAGAAGGGGCACTTCACGCCTTTAATAGAAGTAGCTCCCGTATCAATTACCCAGATGATATTCGTGTGATTTTGCCGTTGGCAAAACCCTATTTCATTCTTGAACCGCTTTAGTCTTTCCGTTGTAACTCGATCCGGGGCAAGACACTTAAGGGCAAAAATATCGCCCGAGCTATTGGTTACTTCGTAAACACGACCAGCGCCACCTTCACCAATAAGTTTCGTAGCCCGGTAGGTCTCAAATGGTGTTTCGAATGAAGGTAGTTTCGTGGCCATATTCTTTGCAGCTAACGAAGCTGTAGAAAAAGCCTCCGCACATGCTGCCGCAGCGGAACGAAAAGCGCAACGGCAGATCGAAGTTGTACCCCTCAATCCTTACAGAAAAATCACACCCCATGGCCCGCTATAAAGACATTGATACCAACCCCCGGTTCTTACCCGTTGATTTGGCACGGCAGTTGTTGTCCGGCACTTTCGAGCATGCACTGAACCATCTGCTCGATCACGAGATCGATCTCTCTAGCAGGTTGCTGAAAAAGTCTTTTCCTTCTCCCTCCGGGAGAAGGTTAGGATGAGGGGGACATTAAAAACAAATGCTTATGGAATATGAACACCCTCACCCCGGCCCTCTCCCGCGGGGAGAGGGAGTTTTTCAGCAACCTGCTAGTTTTGATACCCGCTTTTGCAACGATGACACTGGTGCGGCGGCTTACCCGCCGGCGATGCTGCTCAAGGTCGTGTTGTTCGCCTATTCTCAGGGCATCGTCAGTAGCCGCAACGTAGAGCGTGTCTGCCGCGAACACGTGACCTTCATCGCCTTGTGCGGCGACACCCGCCCACACTTCACTACCATCGCTAACTTTGTCAGCACTCTGGGAGACGACATCGCGCGCATCTTCACCCAGATACTTTTCATCTGCGACCGCCAGGGATTGATTGGTCGGGAAATGTTTGCCATTGATGGAGTGAAGCTGCCAAGCAACGCCGCTAAAGCCAAAAGCGGCACCCGTGCCGACTTTGACCGTCAGGCCACCAAGCTCGAAGCCGCCGCCCGTGTCATGCTTGAACGACATCGTGAGGAAGATGCCAAGCCTATCGAACCTGATCTTGTTGCCAAGGAAGTGAAACGCATCGAACGGCTTAAGCGCGATGCCACCCAGATTCGTCAGTGGCTCGCCGATCACCCTGAGGATAGGCACGGCGCCAAGGGCTCGATCCGCAAGAGCAACCGCACCGATAACGAATCCGCCAAGATGGCCACCGGCAAGGGCGTGATCCAGGGCTACACCGGGGTGGCGGCAGTAGACGGGAAACATCAGATCATCGTCGAAGCCCAAGCCCATGGCACCGGCAGCGAACAGGAACTGCTCGTGCCCGTGGTCAAGGCCATGCAAACAACGCTGGACGACGCCCCGCTCCTCACCGACTTAAGCCTCATCACCGCCGATGCCGGCTACCACAGTGAAGCCAACCTCAAGGCCCTGGCCGAACTCAACGTCGATGCCCTCATCGCCGACAACGCCATGCGCCGACGCGATGAGCGCTTTGCCACGCAAGACCGACATAAACAGAATCCCGATCCGCTGTACGACAAAT
>CAZRZH010000215.1:0-3190 GCA_964604485.1 uncultured Sideroxydans sp. | reverse complement strand
GTCTCGGACAACAGCTTAATCTACTGTCTTATATTCGGGGGCCACTATAGTTCGCCTTTTTTTCGTAGCTTAATGGCGTCAATAATTCTTGGGAGTTCTACAAAGAATTTATTGGTAATAACTTTGACTCGGTTGTTATCAAGTAGATCAATTGCATTTTCTTGCTGCCGCGCGGCCAACCAATGACGCAAATGGTTGGTGGTGTCCTGCAAAATATCCACAAATATAAAATCGACATTAATGTTGCGAGGTATTCGGCGATCTTGGTTAAGAAACATTCTAGCTTCGCGTACTGCTCGCATCATTAGCAGCGGGGAGCCGTCCGCTATGTCACCTTCTTCTGTTTGGTAGCAACCGCCACCGCAGAATCCATCAATTAATGACAACCGCAGCTCTGGAATATTGGCTTGAGCCATTAGCTTCAGAACATAGCGCCTGACATAATCTTCAACAATATTGTGTTTGGTTTGACTGTGCCGATCCAGAGCGGGCGGCGGGGAGCCAATTTGCCAAAGATACTTATCGTCAGATGACATTGGTTATATGAATTGCTGTAATGCAGGCATGTCGTCCCATGTGCGGCCATGCAATTGACGACCATTTTGTTTTTTTGCACGCTTTACACCGTCCGCCCCCCATCCACCCCATTGCTTGAAGAAAAATGCCGCACCCGCTTCTTCGCACTGCTGACGGATTGGCTCAACCCACTCAGGCCTCATAGGACGTGCTCTTGGGCCTGATTCACCCCCGACGATAACCCAGTGAATATCTGTCAAATTGATTTCACCGATGTCTTCAAGAAGTGGCTCAACAGAAAGAAATCTAATTGTGGCGTCGATTTCTCGCAGTTTATCAATCCTCGGAATACCATCCTTTCGATCCTCAACCGTCACTCCCAACCATGCATTTTGTGGCACGTTCCGGTTTCGAAAGAAAGATGCCATGCGCTCTGCACGTTTAGTTAGAACTTGGAATGTATGTTGTGGACTACTCGAAATAACTTCAAATACTTTTTCAATATAGTCATCAGGAATACTCTTATGAAAAAGATCCGACATGGAATTCACGAAATACACTGTAGGCTTCTTACGGCGCAAAGGCTCTGTCAAACGTTCTGGAAGTACCGTTAGTTTGAATCCGTTTTCATAACCTGGCGTACCCATCGCACGCAAACGCACAGACATCGCCTCGGCATAGCAATGTTTACAGCCAGATGAAATCTTAGTGCATCCCACTGTTGGATTCCATGTCGCCTCTGTCCATTCAATGCGACTTGTTTGTGACATATCAATAATCCTCCCTATTCATTCGCTCCAACTCTGAAAACACGTGCGAAATAGATGACGTCACAGAATTTACCTTCTGCATTTTAGTCTATTAAGTTCGCCTTGCTGGGGGTAAGTCGCGCGGAGTGAACAGCATCAGGCTAGCATCCTGATGACCGGTTGCGTACTCATTTCAGCATCCTTAAACATTCCATCAATGACCAGCCATACATCCAGAACACCAACAGATAAAGGTGGTTTTCCCCCAGTCAAATTCGCTTCTGCAAACGGAAATTACTCGCCTTCCTTCATGTTGCTTCACCCAAGGACGCTTTGGCTCAAACGAGTCCATACGCTTCTCGGATGCGGTCAACAATCGTCGTTAGATTTGTTTGTCCCAATCCCATACTTTTCAGGTCAACCGTTTCTTGCAAGATCAGGCCAAGAAAGCGGTTCAAATCTTCAGCGACCCGAACGGGCAGATCAATCCGCAATGTGTGTGAAAGCAATTGGGAGAGGCGCATGACATCGTTCAAGTGCTTGCGCACATTCTTGTGATCAATAGCTTCGCCCTGCTGCTGCCTTAGGCTCAGATCGAGCCATGCATTGGCCTTCAATGGAATCAGCCGATCCGGCCCTACCCAGGAAATACTATCCTTTTCACTAGCGCCAGCTAAAATGAAGGCGTAATAGTCGTCATCCAGCAAAATGGCCGACAGGCTCGACACCGCCTCATCAATAGGAATTGGCGTCAGGTGTGCATCGTCCGACAAAGCCAGCCCATCAGGTATGCGGGAAAATAGTTCCAGCATCACCGGAAAGTTTAGGTTCGTCGGCTTCTGAAAGCGATAGAAATGCGGCTTGCCTTCGCTACGTTCGCGAACCTGATAGCCCCCATCCTTAATGAACTGCCAGAAGTGCAGGCCAAACTCGACGTCCATCGCCTCGACCACTAACACGAGATCGATATCCTTGGTTGCCCGGAAATCCAACCCCACCTGTTCCATCGCCAAGGAAGCGGCCACACCGCCAATCACCACATACCGGTCAGTGTAGTGTTCGAAGTGACGACGAAACACATCCAGACCTTTCACCACGTCAAGCCCTCCTCAAATTCAATCAGCGCTTGCTGAACACGTTCGTCGCGCTCGTTGCGCAAACTCAATATCAGCGACAAGGGGTCTACCGAACCATCTAGCTGACTGATGTCCGGGTTATAACTCCATATCTGCAATAGACAAGCAGCGGGTTCGGGCGACGGTAACGCGCACATTCCCCGTTGCTGCGCATGCTTCCATTGTGCCGCGCTGACTGCATAGACCGGGTGCGCAGGTTCCGCGAGCAAAGTCGCACTGGCAAGCGCACTTTCGCCTGCCAAACGAACTTGTTTCTGCACGGTTGGATCAGGCATAGCCCACACATTTTTTTTCACCGGGTCACGCAGCATGGGCAACGCCCTGCACCAAATCGCCTGCGCATTGTCATCAAAATGCAGCCAGCGCTCTCGACCAACATCTACTACCGAGGCGAGTCCTGCGTGCTCCAACTCCTTCACCGCGCGCGACACCGTCATCGTGGTGTAGCTCAATCGCTCCCCTAACTCAGCCGGATGCACCTCCGCTTTCCACGGTTTCAATAAAGCGCTAATCAGCAACGCTTGTGTCGCTGGACTCAAGCTCTTATCGGCAGTTTCGCGGCGCTGGCGAAAATACTCGCGTAGATCGATGCCCAGATCGGGCAGATAGAGCTGGTTGCCGGGCACAATGAAAGGCACGCGCTGTCCGATCAATCGCTTGCGCTCGTAGGAACTCAAAGCCGCTGCCGCATAAATACCCACCGCTCCGCTTGCCAGCGCCAGCGTATCCAAATGCTTGCGCACTTTACTCGCGCTGGTTGCTTTATCCCGTTCCAGCATCAACACATAC
>CAZRZH010000214.1:0-3263 GCA_964604485.1 uncultured Sideroxydans sp. | reverse complement strand
CGGTGATGTAGTTGTGAAGCGTGTCATGCCGCGGCAAAATGAAGAAGTCAATGAAATCTGGTTGTGCGACAAAGGCCGCTTTGCTTATCACTACACTGAAAGCAAGAAGCGACTTGTCAAACCGCTGGTAAGAAAAGAAGAAAAATTGGCGCGTGCTTCGTGGGATGCCGCGACAAAATTTGCCGCAGAGAATTTTACAAAATATAAGAAGGACTTCGTCATTCTGGCTTCCGGCCGATTGGCAAATGAAGACCTGTTCAACTTGAAATCACTTGCAGACCATGCGGGCGGAACGGCGATTCTATACTCAGATATGGGCGGCGGCGACATTACCCAGTTGGTGGGTGTGGGACAGGGCACGAACATCGGCAAGATGGGCAAGGGCGATGCGATCCTCGTGGTTGCATCTGATTTATATGAAGAAGCTCCCATTTGGTGGATGAGAGTCAAACAGGCTGCCGACCGCGGCGCGACGCTTATTGTCGCAAATCCGCGCGAAACCAAGCTGGATAGATTTGCGAAGTTCGTTATCCGCTATGCGTATGGCGATGAAGTAAAAGCAGTGAACGACCTGAGCACGAAGAGCAAGATCTCAGACGAATTCGCAAAGGCAAAGAATGCCGTTGTGTTCTTCGGCAGTGAGGGACTTGGCTTGAACGGTACTTCCGGCCTCGCATCCGCGTGCGCCACACTTTTGAAAGAAACCGATCATGTCGGCAAACCGAACAACGGTTTGGTTGGTGTCTGGCAGAGAGCCAACGATCAGGGCGCGTGGGAAGTTGGCCTTTGCCCCGAGCCTGATTTGGAAAAGGCTCTCAAGGGTAAGGCTGTTTACATCGTTGGGGCTGACCCGGTGGGTGATGACCCCGCTTTGGCGAAGGCGCTCAAAGGCGCGAAGTTCGTGGCGGTGCAGGATATTCTCGAAACTGCTACCACTGAAATCGCGGATGTTGTTTTCCCCGCGCAATCCTATTCGGAACGCGAAGGGACATTCACTTCCGGTGAGCGTCGCGTTCAGCGTTTCTACGCGGCTGTGCCGGTGAAGGGTGATGCCAGACCTGATTTTGCAATCACATCTCAAATTGCCAAACAGATGGGCGTCATTCTTGAAGGTTCGTCTGTTTCAGTGGTGTTCGATATTCTTGCGAATTCACTTGATGCGTTCACTGATCTAAGTTACGAAAAACTTGCTGAAACACATGGTCAATGGCCGATCGTTGGGCGCGGTGACCTGTATTACGGCGGCACGACTTATGAGAACACTCAGGGCCTGGGTGTGCAACTCGCCCCGACGGCTCAGTCCGGGAAAACAGTATCCATCCCAAAGGTCAGAAAAGAAGCGGCTCTTCGTCCAAAAGAAAAAGAACTGCTGGCGGTACCGGTCAATAAATTATATGATCGCGGCGTGACGGTCAATCCTGCGCAATTGCTCGATCAAAGAATCGGTGAAGCGACCGTTACATTGCATCCATCTGCCGCGAAGAACCTTGGCGTGGAAGCGGGCGCAACTGTGAAGATTAGTTTCGATGGCGTGAGCGCTGAAGTGCTTGTGAAGTTGGATGATACGATCTCGGCGGGTGTGGCGCTGGTGCCGCGTAGTATGGGCATCGCGATCCGTGAACCTGTTGTTGCGCGCGTCCAGCTTGCTGGGAAGGTGAAGTAATATGGATTGGACTATCTGGGTTGAATGGATCGTAAAAGGGTTTGTGCTCTGCCTGATTCTGTTGACGGGCTTTGCCTACCTGACATTATATGAGCGCCGCGCATTGGCTCGTATGCAGGTACGTGTTGGACCAAATCGTGCAGGATATCAGGGTCTGCTGCAACCGATTGCGGATGCGGTTAAGTTGATCTTCAAGGAAGAGTTGACTCCCGCGCGAGTTTACAAGGTTGTCTTCGTGCTCGCGCCTGTGTTAACGGTTGTGCCTTCACTCGTTTTGGCGGCTGTGATCCCGCTTGGAACATCTTTCACTTTGGGCGGCCGTGTCATCACTTTATATGTTGCGGACTTGAATGTCGGTGTTTTGTATCTGACATCCATCGCCTCGATTGCGGTGTACGGCATTGTGCTGGCGGGCTGGTCAAGCAACAATAAATATGCCATGCTTGGCGGGATGCGCGCCTCGGCACAGATGATCTCTTATGAACTTTCACTTGGCTTGTGCTTTGTGCTCGCAATCCTATTGAGCAGCCTGGTAAACCCGGATGGCGGTTCAATGAACCTGAAAGAGATCGTTGATGCCCAAAAGGGAATGTGGTTTGTAATGATCCAGCCTGTGGGAGCGTTGATATTTCTCATTGTAACGCTGGCAGAGGTCAACCGCGCACCGTTCGATATGCCGGAAGCCGAGCAGGAATTGACCGCTGGTTTCCACTCGGAATATTCAGGCATGAAATTTGCTTTGTTTTTCATGGCAGAATACCAGAAGATGATCGTAATCTCGATGATCGCGGCAACATTGTTCTTCGGTGGTTATCGTGAGTTCTGGTTCTTGAAGGATACTCTTTTTAGCGTGGATCGCTACTGGTTCCTCGGTCCCGTTTATCTATTGCTGAAAGTTGTTGTGCTGTTGTTCTTTATGATCTGGATTCGCGCAACCTGGCCGCGCATCCGCTACGACCGTTTGATGGCGTTTGGCTGGAAGGTGCTTCTGCCGCTGTCACTGGTGGTGGTCTTCATTACAGCCACAGGTATTTTGCTGGCGCAGGAGCTACATAGTCAATTGTATATCTATGGCATCCCCGTCCTTTCTATTATTTGTGCAATGGTGGCGGTGGCGCTTATTTATCGCAGCTTGAGGAGAAAATCCGATGGGCGTATTTGATCCCGTTCTTGACCTTGGGCGCGGCCTGCTTGAGACGCTCCGCTCCTTTTGGTTCGAGCCGACCGTAACTTATCAATATCCTGAACAAAAACGCGAAGTCCGTCCGCGTTATCGCGGGCGTCATGTGTTGAAGCGCTATGAGAATGGCCTTGAAAAATGCATCGGATGTTCGCTCTGCGCCGCGGCCTGCCCTGCGGATGCGATCTTCGTCGAGGCTTCTGAAAACACTGACGAAAAACGCTTCTCTCCCGGCGAGCGGTATGCTTCCACCTACGAAATAAATATGCTGCGCTGTATCTATTGCGGCTTCTGCGAAGATGCCTGTCCCACCGAGGCGATTGTGCTGGGTGATAACTACGAACTCTCGTTCTTGAGCCGCCGTGAAGCTGTGTACACCAAGGATTTGCTGCTCGAGTCTGTTCCAACTGCTGACAGCCT
>CAZRZH010000213.1:0-3315 GCA_964604485.1 uncultured Sideroxydans sp. | reverse complement strand
TGTTCATTGAATGGGCATGGACGCGCAACATCGGTCGCTGGTTTGAATACCTGCAGGGCGGCAACTACGACAACGCGTTTTATTACCTGAATGCATTACCTTGGTTGGCGTGGCCGGCCGCCCCCCTCGCGGCTTGGACGGTGTGGGAAGCGCGCAAGCGAATCTGGAACGAGCCGGAATTCCAACTGCTGCTGGTGAGTTTCCTGGTGATGTTTGTGGCACTCAGTCTGGTGCGGGATATCAACGACCAGAACGCCATGCCCATGTTGTTACCGCTGGCGCTGCTCGCCACTGCGTCGCTTTCAACCTTGCGCCGGGGTGCGGCGAATGCACTCGACTGGTTCGGCATCATGACGTTCGCCCTGCTGGCGATTGTGTTGTGGTCAGGTTGGACCGGCATCCTGGTGGACAACGGATCGTGGCTGGCATTACGCCTGCAAGAAATTCAACCCGGCTTCCAACCCGAGGTGAACAACATTGCGTTCACCACTGCCGTGCTGGTGAGCGTGTTGTGGATCGTTCTGGTGTGGCGCGTCGGCCGTTCGGTGCGCCGTTCGCTCATCAACTGGGCAGCGGGGATGAGCTTGTTGTGGATATTGGTAATGACGCTGTGGCTTCCCTGGTTGGACGCTGGCAAAAGTTACCGGCCCATGGTGGCCGACTTGAAGAACAATCTGCCCAAGAAATACAACTGCATCGCGGATGTGCATATCGGCGATAGCCAACGCGCCATGCTGCAATATTTCGGCGACATCAATCCGAAGCGCAAATCGACACGCGTGTGCAATTTGTTGCTGGTGCAGGGAGACCGCGTTGCCAAACCCATCGAGGATGAAATCGGTTGGGAAAAATTATGGGAAGGTAGTCGCCAAGGCGACCAGAGCGAACGTTTCAGACTCTATCGCCGCGTCAGGCAATAAGCTTGGGAGGCACTGATTTATTCGTCATCCTCGCGAAGGCGGGGATCCAGCGCCTTAATTTGACTGGATTCCCGCCTTCGCGGGAATGACGGAATCGAATAAATCAGCGTCTCTCTTGCTTTAATTCTGCCGCGCGGATTCGACTTGCACGATCAGAATATCCTCCAGCGGCTCCGTGCCTTTTGCCAGGCGCAACAAGCGGGGAAACGTCCCCGTTTTGTGCACCACCCAATTTCCGCCACCCACTGTTTTGCTTGAGCCGATTTGACCGCTCAACTCGGCCAGCTGCGTTTCCCTGACCAATAAATAGTAGCCCTCGCCTTTTCCCGGCAACTGCGACGCAGCATCCGCAGCGAAACAGGGCGACACGTTATACAGACCCAATTCGCGCGCCACGATATCCATCTGATAGACGTAGATCGGCGCGCTGGGTTTGCCCGTCAATTGCGTATTTGCATTGTGCGCAACACTCACTGAAGCAAACGTCAACGCCGTCATCAACTCCAAAAACGTGTACAAGATAGTGATACCGAACAGCGGATAAACCAGCACGACACAAGTCTGCAAATTCTTTCGGGTGACATAAGCGTAAATCAACAAAACACCCGTCATCACCAGCACCACCGCCAGCACAATAGGGTTGGCCACATACACACTCAGCCCGATTGCCAAACCCAGCAACAGAAAAGTTGTTGCCAATTGCGCGATAAAAAGCAGCCGCGATTTTGTAATTTGCCCCAGCCAATCCGCGAAATATTTTCCGCACAAAATAGCGGCAAAGGGAAACAGGATGACCGTGTAATGATCGAGCTGGAATTTCGTCGCACTGAAAAGCAAAAAGGTGATGAAAAATGCGCCGCACAAAAATACAAAGCCGGAAAAACTGCCGTTGCTATCGCTCAGTAATTTACGCACACCCGAAAACAGGGCTGCAAAAAACACCGCCACCCACGGTAAAAACGCCCACAAAAACACTGCCACGAAATACCACGGATGTCCGTCCTGATTCTTGATCGGCCCGGTATTGAAAAAACGTCCGAACTGGCTGTCCCACAAAAAGAACTTGATGCCGGAAACATTGTTCTGGCCGAATACCAATTTCTCGGGGTGTGCATCGAATTGCACATAAAGCGCGATCACTTCCGGCGCGGTGAAGAGCAGCGACAAGAGCAACGCCAACACCCACTTGCCGCTCCACAATTTATGCCATTGTTTCCGATACATCCACATACACACCAGACCGCTGGTGATCGTGATCAGCGTGAACACACCCTTGGTCATCACCGCACAGGCGCTGAAAGCCGCACCGAGCAACAGATATTTCAACTTGGCTTGAGTGTCGTAACGCAGCCAGTAATAACACGCGCCCATGATGAAAGCGGTCAGATACGTTTCCGCTTTTGCCTCGATGGAAGAATCCATCAGATGGAACACCGACACATACACCAGCAGCGAAAGCCACGCCGTCTCGCGGCCATAAAACAAACGCGCGATGCGGTAGGTGTAATAGCCGCCAATCAGATGAAACAAAAACCCCGGCAGGATATAGGTGAACGCGCTGACGCCGCCGATCTTGAAAGACAACGCTGTAATCCAAAACGGCATGTGCGGCTTGTCCAGCCAATCTTTGCCGTCCAGCACCAGATACGCCCATTCATTATTCAGCGCGATGAATTGCGACAGCGCGGCGTAGGTGATGGAGTCGCCGCCGTTGATGATGGGGGAAAGCATGGCCGCTGCGTTGATAAGCAGCGTGAGGAGGGTTAGCCATTGGATTTGTTTTGTGAGATTCATTACTTTGATGATGCGCCTTTCGTTAATTTAGCTTAGGCCGTTCGTCCTGAGTGCCTTGCGTAGCAAGGTGTATCAAAGCCTGTCCTGAGCCTGTCGAAGGGGATGGGCGAAGCCCGCCGGGTTTTGTCCCCTCTCCCACCGGGGGAGGGTTAGGGTGGGGGAACACTCGTTGCATTCCCTCTTCCTTTCAAACCCAACACCGTCGGGGGTAGCCCGACAGCTAGATACTTTCTTTTGCTTCGCCAAAATAAAGTATCCAAAGAAAAGGCGACCCCAATCCGCCATCCCTTCGGGATTCCCTGCGTTGCTCGACAGGTCAGGCTTCCTCATAAACTCGCACGATCCGCTACGCGTCCACGTGCTCAAACATATTCGTCAGAATTCCCTGACCCGTCTCCGCTACTCGGTGGCGGAACAGGGGAAAGAAAATCAAAAATCAAAATCCCAAACCCGCGAGGCGGGCAACGCCCGCCTCACTCAACCAAACAACCGTGCGCAAAGCGCACACAAAACCGGCATACCGCCTTTGACTTTCCTTCCCCTGTACGCCGCCGAGTAGCGCAGGCTGGTCAGGGGATTTCGGCGAGGACTGTTTGAGCGC
>CAZRZH010000212.1:0-3333 GCA_964604485.1 uncultured Sideroxydans sp. | reverse complement strand
CGCGCGCGCAATCGTGCCGATGTGCTGTCGGTGTCCATCGTCGGCTATACCAATGCGGGCAAATCCACGCTGTTTAACAGGCTAACCCGCGCAGATGTTTATGTGGCCGATCAATTGTTCGCCACGCTGGATACCACCTCGCGCCGTATGTTTACCGAAGGGCAGGGCGAGATCGTGGTGTCGGACACCGTCGGTTTCATCCGGCATTTGCCGCATTCCCTGGTAGCGGCATTTCGCAGCACGCTGGAGGAAACCGTGCAGGCCGATTTGTTGCTGCATGTGGTGGATGCCAATAATGCCAACCGCGACGACCAGATTGCCGAGGTGAACAAGGTGCTGGCGGAGATCGGCGCGGCGGATATTCCGCAGGTTCTGGTGTTCAATAAAATCGATTTGCAGGATGTTCCGCCCAGCGTGCAGCGCGATGATTATGGTAAAATCGCCCGCGTTTTCCTGAGTGCCAAAAGTGGCGCGGGGCTGGATGGTTTGCGGCTCGCCCTGGCTGAAGCCAAGGCTGCGCGTCAAGCTGCCGAAATAATTAAATCAAATCTACAGTGAGTGTAAATTATGGGATTGAATGACCCGCAATGGGGCAACAAGAACAGCGGCGGCCCGCCCGACCTGGAAGAGTTGCTGCGCAAGCTCAACGAAAAAGTTGCGGCCATAATGGGCGGCAAAGGCGGCAAGGGCGGTGAAGGCAAGCCCGGCGGCGGTGGAACAGCAAAGGGATTTGGCGGCGGGATCGGCCTGATTGCCGCGATTGCCGCGCTGATCTGGGTGGGTAGCGGCTTTTACATCGTGGATGCCAGCCAGCGCGGCGTGGTGTTGCGCTTTGGCAAACTGGTCGAAGCAACCCAGCCTGGCCCGCGCTGGCATTTGCCGTTCCCGATTGAAACGGTGGAAATTGTCAATCTGAGCCAGGTCCGCACGGTGGAGGTCGGCTATCGCGACAATGTTAAAAATAAAATGCTGAAAGAGTCGTTGATGCTGACCGATGACGAAAACATCATCGACATCCAGTTTGCGGTGCAGTACTTCCTGAGCGATCCGGCAGACTACCTGTTCAATAATCGCATGCCCGACGAGAACGTGCGCCAGGCGGCGGAAACCGCCATTCGCGAGGTGGTCGGCAAAAGCAAGATGGACTTCGTGCTCTATGAAGGACGCGAGCAGGTGGCTGCCTCGGCGACCAAATTGATGCAGGAGATTCTGGACCGCTACAAGTCTGGCATCCTGATCAGCAAGCTGACCATGCAGAACGCCCAGCCGCCAGAACAGGTTCAGGCGGCGTTTGACGATGCGGTAAAAGCCGGACAGGACCGCGAACGGCAAAAGAACGAAGGGCAGGCTTACGCGAATGATGTGGTGCCGCGCGCGCGCGGCACGGCGGCGCGCCTGATACAGGAATCGGAAGGCTACAAGCAAAGCGTGATCGCCAACGCCGAGGGTGATGCCAGCCGCTTCAAGCAGATTCTCGTCGAGTATGAAAAGGCTCCCGCCGTCACGCGCGAGCGCATGTATCTGGACATGATGCAGCAGGTAATGGGCAATATCAGCAAGGTGATGGTCGATCAGAAGAATGGCAACAGTTTGTTGTATTTACCGCTGGACAAGCTGATGGAAAGCACGCGCGCCACCGGTGCGGCCACGGAAGCGTCGGTTGCTCCCGCCCTTGCTCCCGTCACTTCACAGTCGAGCGATAACACCGCCGCACAGCGCGCACGGGATTCATTACTGAGCCGCAACAGGGAGGCACGCCAATGAACAAGACTATCGGCAACGTATTGATTGGCGCGGTTGCCGCGCTGGTTCTACTGAGCATGAGCGTGTTCGTGGTGGATCAACGCCAGGCTGCGATCGTGTTTCAGTTGGGCGAAATGGTTGGTGTAAAAACCGACCCGGGCCTGTATTTCAAAGTACCGCTGATGCAGAACGTACGCTTTTTTGATTCGCGTATCCTGACACTGGATACCGGAGAGCCCGAGCGTTTCATCACTGCGGAAAAGAAGAATGTGATGGTTGATTCTTTCGTCAAGTGGCGCATCGTCGACGTGAAGCAGTACTACGTCAGCGTCGGCGGCGATGAAGTGCGGGCCAGGACACGTTTGATGCAGACGGTGAATTCCAGTATGCGCGAGGAATTCGGCAAACGCACCATCCATGAAGTGGTGTCCGGCGAACGCGAAAAGATCATGACGGTGCTGCGCGAAAAGACCGATGCAGATGCGCGCAAGATCGGTGTGCAAGTGCTGGACGTGCGCCTGAAGCGCGTCGATTTCCCGCTGGAAATCAGCGAGTCGGTTTATCGCCGCATGGATGCCGAACGCAAACGCGTGGCGAATGAACTGCGCGCTTCCGGCGCGGCGGAAGGCGAAAAGATCAAGGCCGATGCCGACAGGCAGCGCGAGGTGACTCTGGCTGAAGCCTACCGCACAGCGCAGAAGACCAAGGGTGAGGGCGATGCCAAGGCTTCCGTCTTGTACGCGGCCGCATTTGGCCGCAACGCGGAGTTTTATTCGTTCTACCGCAGCCTGGAAGCCTACAAGCAAAGCTTCAAGAACAAGAGCGACGTGATGGTGCTTGATCCGAGCTCGGCATTCTTCAAGTATCTGAAGAGCTCCGGTAAGGGCGGCAAGTAGTGCTGGATTACTGGCTGCTTGGTTTGGCGATGATGCTGGTGATTGAAGGTTTGCTGCCGTTTTTGCTTCCCGACTTGTGGCGCGAAACCTTCCGCAAGCTGGTGTCGATGACGGATGGACAGTTGCGCTTTGCCGGCATCACCGCGATGATTTCCGGATTGTTGCTGTTGTACTGGATTAAATGAAAGTGCCGTAATGCAAAACTGGCTGCTCCCCGAATACATACAGGACATGTTGCCCGACGAGGCGTGGCGCGTCGAGCGGATGCGCGCGCAATTCCTCGATCTGTTGCGCAAATCCGGTTATCAACTGGTCTCACCCCCATTGCTGGAATATGCCGAATCGTTGCTGATTGACGATAGCCACGATGTGGACTTGCGTACTTTCAAGCTGGTCGATCAGTTGAGCGGCCGTACCCTGGCGCTGCGCGCCGACATCACACCGCAAGTCGCGCGCATCGATGCCCATTTGCTCAACCGCCAAGGCGTGGCGCGTTTATGTTATGCGGGCAGCGTGCTGCATACCCAGCCGGTCGGGCTGACGCGCACTCGTGAGTTGCTGCAAATCGGCGCCGAGATATACGGGCATGGCGGACTGGAAAGCGATCTGGAAATCCAGCAACTGATGTTGCAATCGCTGGCTTTGCTGGGCATCAGGGATGTGCATCTCGATCTCGGGCATGTCGGCGTGTTCC
>CAZRZH010000211.1:0-3342 GCA_964604485.1 uncultured Sideroxydans sp. | reverse complement strand
ATTAGACAGCCGACGAAACACGTTGACCACGCCATCCTCAAACATCTTTTCGGCATTTTGGGATAGATCTAGGAAGCTCGATTGCACGTTCTTGATGGTGAACTCGGGTGGATTATCTTGCAGATCCCGGTCGAACTTCTTTTTCGATTGAGCGTCCAGCAGCTGCATCAGGCCGGTGTGGTCAAAGGACTGGCGCCAGTACATGCGGTCCAGCTCTTTAATCGAATCCTCAAGCCGACCAAGAGGCTCAGAGCTTCTGGGCATCCCGTACTGGTAGAACTTTTTCATTTCAGCTTGGATCAACTGAAAGTGAGCATCATGTTCGGCGAGCAGCTTGACGATGTTGGCGCGGTGATTACAGAAATCCACCAACGTCTGGCGCTTGGCCACGAAGGTGTCGAACACGCTCACTTTTTTTCCTTCAGGCCGTCGATGCGACCGCGCAATTCGGCGGCCTCTTCTCTCGCCTTCGCTGCTGACTTTCGCTCGACATCAAGTTCGGCGCGCACCTTTTCAATCTCGGCCTCGATGCGCGGTACGGCCTCAAGCCTCAATTCTGCCTTGGCCAATTGGATGCGAGCCTGTTCCGCAGCTTGGCGCTCAGCCCCCAGCTCTAATATCGTGGTTGTAAGATCGGTAGTAAGCCGCTCAATCTGTCCGGCCAGCTTTGCCCCCTCTTCTTTATGAAAAGCCGCCTCTACAGTCAGATCGCTTATTTCGTTGGATTGGCGCTCGTTCTCCAAAATAACTGAAGCCAATTCGCCCTGCATATCGGCCAAACGCGCAGTTGAATCGCTGATGGCCGTTTGAATCTTGGTGGCGATGTGGGCGTTCAACGCACGGGCTACAGACTGATCAATACTGTCGTCCGTCACTTGACTTTGCCTTGCTTGGCCAGACTTCCACTGCTCCAGGAACTTGCAGACAGTCGCCATGCTGCCAGTGCCCAGAACCTCTCGCACTGCACGGCTGGTCGGCTTTACGTCTTTTGCTTTGAGTTCGTCGGCGGCGGCTGCGACCTGTTCATACGTGATGTTTGCTTCTCGTGCCATGATGATCTCCTTTTCTGTTTGATATGATACGTTACGATATGATATTACGTTACGATATGAAATAGAACAAGGAATTTTGGACAAGAAAAAAGCCAGCACACGAATGTGCTGGCTTCTCTTACTACCTACTGCTTAACGGCCTTCCTGCGCCGCTTTGGTTTTGCATTCTCATCGTAGCCAAAGCGCTTCCACGCCTCGGGGTCGATGCTCAAGGGGGTTACTCTCCCCGACTTTATGTTGACGAACTGGCCGTGATGCGTGAGCCGTCCATAACGGAACAACTCCCACAACAGATTGCATGCCGCATTCGCCATCGTGTCGTTGATGAACAGAGACTGCTTCTCCAACGCTTCAGCCAAACTACAGCTGGGCGCATCGTCTGTCGCATCCTTCGACCCGTCGATGATGTCTGGGTAGAGGTCGGCAACGTGAGGCAAGCGATGTTCCCGCTTGTAGCTCTCGCCGAAGATCTCGCCTAGCACCACTTGGCCATCATGTTCACGATTGCCAATATCCAAGTAGTAGCTGGATGAACGGTACACACTGCGTTTTAGCGCCTTGAGTATCGAACCTCTACCCTTCCTGTTATCGACGCATCCGATCACGATATCTGGCTGATTGAACCGCGAATCGTCAGTGACTTTCGCAATTTCAGCTTGCCAGCTCGTTTGCATCAGCATATTGCAGCGGTTGACCAGTATTTCGGCCTTTGGCTGCCCAACATCGGAAGGCCAGAAATTCTGCCGACCGACATTCGTTTTTGAAACGGTGTCTGGATCGATCACCAAGACATCCAAACCTTCAGGATGTCCCAGCTCGACCATTGCTAGGTGCATGTTGGCCAAGCGCCGTAAGACGTGTGACCCCGTACCCCCTGCACCGACCAACACCACTTTCACCGCCCGCGTGAGCAGGTCGGATTCGATGTTATGGATCATTTGCTTCCTTCCTGCCCAATCGGGCTTTTAAGAGGAACAAACACCCCATTCGCACAGAGGCGAAAAGATGCTGTCACCTCTGGTTGGTCTAAGTTACCAATGACTCCGGCGATTTTTACTTCGCCTCGGCCATCATCGTAGTTGTCGGTACCGGAAAAGAACGCGTCCAGCAGCCCGTGTGAGTGCAAATCCAAGACCATGTGTTCGTCTTCCCCCTATGTTGGCCGGTCGACTTCGACATGCGCTGGACCTACCGAACGCTCTTCGAGCATCAATAGCTTCCACTCGTTCGTCCGCTGATTCCAGACGACCCAAGCTGCACACTCATTTGGACTGCGAATTCTGGCCACCTCGATAAATTGAGTGACCATCGCTGTCGGTAATTTGCCAAAACCAAATCGCAACTCCTTGCGCACCAGCCCGTAAGGAACCGGAATGCGCGGAGGTAATGCGACCTGCTCGCGCACATACAGCCATGCGCGGCAAACTTCCAGCCAGACACCGTTTGAGGCCATCAGAAGTCGATTGCCCGGTGTGTCCAACTCTTCCAGTTCGGAGTAACTTGGCACCATCACCGTGGGCATCACGAATTGATTCGCAACGTCACGGCTGTCCATGTTTCACCGTCCTTTCAAACGCCTTACCCAGCGTCTCACCGGCGCACACCAATGATTCAGTCGGAAATGCTCGACCTTTCATCAGGGAACGCCACAGAGAGAAAATCCCGCCGCGATACGTTGTCAGCGCACCTTTTCCATGCTGGTTCGGATGAGTGAAGTAGCTCCTGAAAAAAGCCTCTTCCCACGCTTCTGTACTGAATTTCAATCCCCCTTTCGGAGTCTCGATGTTGCCAGTACAAATGCGTCCACCTGCCCATACGTTGAGGTACGGAGCTACATACAGTGGCGTGCTCGATGTTGGACGCTTGTTGCCTTTGACGGCGAACACATGCCAATCTTCCTTGCTGGTGATGAACACCAATCCAGGTTGATGGCAATTTGCGCTTACCTCGTTTCCGATCTCATCGTTTTTGAACCACACATGACGCTTCTGGGGTTTGCAGTACCACACGAGGTAGTCGCTCCCTTTGGCGAGAATGTGATTCCCCAACAACTCTGCCGGCGCGTAATCCTCCGGCACGAGGGATTGCATCATCTTCACGAGGCCAGTCTTGGAGACTGGAGTTCCCGCTTCGATGGTTGCTACACCCTCTTTGCTTGTTTGAATGTCATGCACCGAAGCAAATACAGTCTGTCCGCCGCGTTCGCTATACAACAGGATCGCTTGAGACATTCCGTACACCTTCTGCGCGCCAGACACGCATGCTGCTTGAACTTGCATGATGCCTCCTT
>CAZRZH010000210.1:0-3365 GCA_964604485.1 uncultured Sideroxydans sp. | reverse complement strand
TTGAAGGTTGCAGTTCCCACGTATCTTCTCGTTGCCTGCGTGTTCGCCGACGAACCCTCCGTCAATCTCGAGCGGCATACCGCAGCGCAGGTATTCGAGATGATGCTGGAACTGTATCGCAGCCGCGGCACCAGTTTCGTCATCGTCACCCATGATCCCGGTATCGCCGCGCGCGCCCAGCGCATCTTGCGGCTGCAGGATGGCGTGCTGAATCCGGACTGAACGGCAGCTAAGGACCGGAACGGCGGCAAGGACACCCCCGCCTGCGCCTGGAAACCCGCGTGCATCCTTGCTCGCGGCCGATTACGGTTGCCACATCGGGCTTTCGCCAATATATTGGCCGCATGATTTTGTTCCGCAACGGAGATTTTATGAAATTGGTACTGCCGACCCTGTTGTTGGCTCTGTCCAGCGGATTTGCATCCGGCCAGCCAGCGCCGGGCAGATCGTTGGGGCAGAACCTGTATCTGCCGATCTACTCGCACATCTGGCACGGTGAGATAGACAAGGCCGGCCTGCCGATGAAGGCGCTTATTTCGATTTCCGTAAGCATCCGCAATACGGACCCGGTGAAATCAATCCGGATTTCCTCCGCGCAGTACTTCGATACCGATGGCAAGAAGATCAAAGAGTATGTGACATCTCCAAAGACAATCGGCCCGATGGGCACGTATGAGTTGTTTGTTCCCAGAAGCGACGACACCGGTGGATCGGGCGCGAATTTCGTGATTTCGTGGAAATCCGATACGCCCAGCAGCCCGCCGATCGTGGAAGGTGTCCATGCCAACCTTCCCGCCGGGAGGTCAATTGCATTCACGACCTCAGCGCGCCCCCTACCCGACGAGTGACACCGGCGCGAGCGCTGCCCGGAGGGCGCTCAGCCGCGCAACGGCCATTGCTCGGAGATCAAGCAAGGACGCGGCGTTTCACGCTATTGCCTTCTGGATGGGGTGCGGGGTCCGGATTGAGCGACGGACTGAAAATCTTTGCGTTGGTGGTTCAATTCCACCCTTGGCCACCATTCTGCAGATGGGTGTTGTTTGCGCGGTCCCGATTGATCAGGCCTGCGCGATTTGTTTGACCAGAGCGAAGCGTTATCAATTACCTGGAGAGATTGGAAAATCGGTGGTCAGTGCGATTCGCGCAGGGTGGTCAATTCTGATCGCGCACCAACACATCAGTGCGTTAACCTGTCACACACCCGTACCAAATGCAGCACAAGAACTGAGCAGACAAATAGAAATGGGAAGTGGAGTCCAACTCATACAACCTTCTTTCGGTGGCTGCTCTTTTTAAGGAGTCAACATGGACGAAGTCAAAAAAGAGCAGTTGCGTGAAAAGAATTTCCTGATAGTAGACTTGTTGGAGGGTAATCTTGGTTTGGCAATGACTTACTGGGTTTACGGGGTGTTGGGCGGCATTGTCTGGGCTGTTGGTATTTCCGCTCTAAATCCGGACCGAGGCAGCGACCTCGAAAAGTTTGTATGGGTGCTTTTCGCTGGCTATTACTTTTTTACCTACGTCGGCATCTGGAACGCTGCTAACAAATACGTCGGTAGAAAAGTTTGGTCAATTCTTGCCAAGTTCGCCATCATTATCATTGTTGTGCCCATTACAATTCATTTTTTCAAATGGCTTGTAGCAGACTGAATGCGCAGATCCACGAGTTTCCAGTCTTGACGGGCTTGCGCACCCAAGTCGCGTTCGAATTTGACAACGCCGAACCACCGCTGGAGCCGACCCTAAAGCGTGTCGTCTATACGGCAATTGGTGAACCTCAGCCTTATGACCGAGCCCGACCGGAGCCTGCATGAATGCCCCAACGGAAAAGGAACACTCCCAAACTCAACGTGCCCCTACTCTGGGCGGCGCACCACTTCAACGCGTGCCCGAATCTCAGAGTGACCATTTTTGGTCAGACATTACCAAGACGTTGTTCGGTTCCTTCGCCGGAGCGGGGCTTGCCTTTTTGTCGAACTGGTGGTTTCAGCGCCGATCCCAGATACGGGACAACTTGGCCGCCGGCTGCCGAGCTTTGTTCACGATCCGTTCTCAATTAGATGACCTCGCCAATTACAGATATGGGATACGGTCCGGAATTAGTGTGATGTATCAGGCAAATCCGGGCGCCCCGGAATGGATGTTTGTGAAGCCGGTGGGATTTAACTTTAATGAATCAAACGTGTTCGATTTCAAGTCGCTGGCGTTTTTGTTGTCAACACCGACCGGCAGGGCAGCTTTTGAGCGGCTTCAATTTACCGAACGGACGTACTTAGATCTCATGGCAAGGCATTCCGATTTCAACAATAGCGCACAAGAACTTCAGCGGGCGGTATCTACTGTTTTCCGAGAGAACGGGAACGCGACGGTGGAAGCAATGCGAGGTAATCTCGGACCGGAGCTAATAGCTAGGGTATGCGACCACCAGCGAGCGGTCGTGCTTCGTGTTGACCGTGATGAACAGCGGTATAGGAACGCGTTTAACCTGCTTAACGATGTGATGTCAGAGATGTTTGGCAGCAAAGCAAAAATGTCACAAGTGATTATCCCCGAGAAATTTGAACAAGCGAACCTTCCTGCACTACCAACATCATTGCGCGACTACGTGGATTCAGTACCTAAGGATTCTGATTAGGATCATCCGGTACGAAAGAGCCCGAACTGAGAACGTAGGGAAAACGTAGAGAACTCGGCGAGTCTTGCCGAGCTTCTACGAGTGAGGGCGGGCCGTTAATACAACGATTTAGAGCCTAAAGTGCAACTGAAAATCTTTGCGTTGGTGCTTCAATTCCAGCCTTGGAAAATGCGTTTCTATTCGAAATTCCGCCGAGTGACCGTCCGGCGAAGGACGACATGTTCGGCAATCCGCTTGACGGGTGTTGGTAAATCTGCCAACATTCGAAGCGAAATGGGCAGAAGAGAATGAGAACAACGCGGCCGGTATCCTGGATCACGCCTGCGCGAAAAGCCTTTGAGGCGTTTCCCGATGGCGCGCGGCAGATAGTGATCGATGCTTTGAGCGTTGCCGCCGAAGGTGGTATGGCGGGAGTGGCCAAGCCGATGAAAGGCCTCGGGTCGGGGGTGTTTGAGCTTGCGTTGCCGTTCCGGGGTAACGCCCTTCGGGTGGTCTATGCGGTGCAGCTTGGGGATGAACTGTGGGTGGTCCATGCATTTCAGAAAAAGTCGACGCAAGGCATCAAGACCCCGAAACACGAGATCGACTTGATCAAGGACCGGTTGAAGCGACTGAAGGAGATGCTGCGATGAAAAAGGAACCGCTTGAGCTTATCCGCGGGAGCGGAAACATCTATCGGGACTTTGATGTCCCGGATGCCGACGTTCGCCAGTTGAAGGCGATCCTGGCG
>CAZRZH010000209.1:0-3371 GCA_964604485.1 uncultured Sideroxydans sp. | reverse complement strand
AAACCTTGGAAGACAATCCCGTTACCGTGCGCCACATCGTTTCATGGCCATGGATCATGGCTGCTCTTTTGGATTCATTTGTGAATTAGAAATGGAATAAGAAGCAATTTTTTGTGAACAACGCAGTATTGCAACGAAATTTGGATTTTTAGAAGTGCACTTAGTATCCCAACGCGCGCGCCGACTGGTAAAACACAAAGCTCACAAGCCATGCCAAGACGAGTGACCAGACGAGTGCCATCAGGGTGAAGCCGTTATTTTTGGATTCGCTGCGCAAGGTGGCGATGGTCGACAGACACGGTGTGTAGATCAGCGTGAAAAGCATGAAGCTGTAGGCTTGCACCCAATCCAGTTGTTGTCCCAAGGCGTTGCCCAACGCGTCCCCGCTTAATCCGTAAATCACCGCCAGAGAGCCGACGACGATCTCTTTGGCGACGAAGCCGAAGATCAGCGCGATGGTGAGTTGCTCGTTGATGCCGATGGGGGCGAACACGGGATGTAGCCACGCACCAATCATGCCGGCAAAGGTATCGGCACTGGCAGGGGCGGCAGAAGGCGGTAGGTTGGTGAGCAGCCAGACCAGTACCACACCGGCGATGATGAATTTCGAAGCGCGCCGCAAGAAGTGCGTCACCTCGTGCCAGCCGCGCAACAACATTTGGCGTCCGGTAGGGAAACGATAGGGAGGCAGTTCAAGCACGAACGGCTCGTTGTTGGCGAACTGGCGTTTGAACAATAACGCGGTGAGGATGGCGACAGCGAAACTGAACAAATACAAACTGAACAACACGACGGGAGCGGCTTTTGCAGAGAATAACGCGGCAGTGATGAACACAAAAACCTGTAGCCGCGCCGAGCATAACGAAAAAGGAATCACCAGCATAGACAGCAGCCGCAGTGAGCGCGAACGCATCACGCGCGTCCCCATCAGCGCAGGAACGTTGCAGCCGAAGCCCATGAGCAACATCACGAAACTGCGTCCGTCCAAGCCCATTCTTGCCATCAGCGCATCCATCAGAAATGCGGCGCGCGACAGATAACCGGTATCTTCGACGATGGCCATAAAAAGAAAGAACAGGATGATGATGGGCACAAAAGCCGCGACGGTGGCCACGCCGTTATAGATGCCATCCAGCACCAGACCCGACAACCAGGCGGGCAGTCCGGCACATGCCGGCGCAAAGAGAGTGTCACGCAACCAACTGAAAATTTCAGCCACGCCGATTTGCAACGGTTGGCCGAAAAGGAAGATGGCCTGAAACAACAAAAACATAATGCCAAAGAAGATCGGCAATCCCAACCAAGGATGCAGCATCACAGCATCGAGCTTATCGGTGAGCGAGTCTGAAAGTCGTGTTGGAACTTGCACTGCATTGCTGAAAACGCGCGCCATCTCGTGTTCGATGTGGGCATCTTCTTCCAGTTGCGTGCGCAACGCTTCGGCCATACCGGGGGTGGGGTAGCGTAGGGCTTTGACGATGGCCGACATCGCTTCCGGCTGGCCTTGGCCGTATTTGGCACTGATGAGGTGGATGGGCATACCCAGCAGTTGGCCCATTTTGTCGCCGTCGATGGTGATGCCCAATTTTTTGGCTTCATCTGCCATGTTGAGCAACACCACCATGTTCAGATTCAGCTGTTTCAATTGCAGCAGCAAACTTAACTGGCGCTCAATCTGCGTGGCATTCAGTACCACCACGGCCAGATCGGGCACGTTGTCATGCAGAAAATGGCGCACCACCTGCTCGTCTTCGGAAAATCCGTGGATGTCGTAGATGCCCGGCAGATCGATGATCTCGGCCATATCGCCGCCCAATAATATTTTGCCGGTGAGCAACTCCACGGTGATGCCCGGCCAGTTTCCGACACGTGCCGCGCCACCGGTCAGGCGGTTGAACAAAGTGGACTTGCCGGTATTTGGCATGCCGAGCAGGGCGATGCGTTTCATGCAGTCCTGACCTCAATCTTGGAAGCTTCACTCCGGCGCAACAGGATGTCGGTGGTGCCGATACGCACTTGGATCGGACCGCCGAAGCTGGCTTTTCGAATGATCTCGACCGGTTTCCCCGAACGGAATCCCAAAGCCATCAAACGTTGACGCAGCGCATCATCCGTGTGGATGTCGGTGATGGTCGCGCGGATGCCGGGGGCGAGGCTGGACAGGGGGGTATGGGGGTTGAAGTCGTTGGCATTCACAGTGCGCCGATTATTCCATAGCTGGCAGACTTGCGGACAAATTCTTGGAAGGTCGAAATAGTGGGGCGAAAATTATTGAAGGGAAAACAAGCAGGCCGTTTTTCCGGATGCGTGATTGCAAGCTTGCCCTTGTGACCTGGTGAAGATTCTAAAGTACAAAAAGAAACCCGCGAGAGCGGGTTTTCATTTTTGTATTTCCATGCGGAAGTTTGCAGGGTGGGCAATACGCGGGAGCAGGGCTACATGTACCCTGCTCAATGCGTCGAGTTTTTGTCGGAAGGGTGTTTCGATTCGGGGTTGGAATATCTCGAATCAGCATTGGAATGTGATTCCTTGTTCTTGGCGGTTTGTTCGATGAGACGGCGCGTCTTGGCTGCTTCAGCTTCGATCGTTCTGCGCTGCTTTTCGGCATTGACCTCGCTCTGGACGCGCGCCTTTGCAGCGATGACATCGTTCTGGAGGCACTGTGCAAACTCATTGGTACTTTCCAAAAAACCATAGCGCCTGCAAGAAACCCTTGCGGCTTCGACGTAGGCGTTTTCCGCAGCTTCCTGCTGCTCTTTTGCCATCTTGGCGAGGCTTTCACAACCGGCGAGAGTGAACGCGAGACAGGCGAAAGCGACGGGTAGCAAACGTGGAAACTTGGCTGGGAAAATTTTGCCGGAAGAGATCACGACAGACTCCTGAGTTTGGAAAAAAGACAGCCCCAATTTCTTGTAAAGTTAAGGGGCGCGCCGCTTCTGGCGCGTCTCGCTTGAACGCGGGGTTAGACCGGGCTGCGGCTCTACAAGACGTCCCGTAACGTACTTGTGAAGGACACTTGCCATCAGTGTTTGATAGGGTATAGCTTCTTCTGCGGCCTTTGCTTGAATGTCATCAAGATCTCGGGAGGAGATACGAATATTGACCCGCTTGTCTTTAGCCAGAGACGCAGAAGCCATCGCCGCAAAACGTGCGATTTCACTTTTGTTTTTTGAAGCAGGTTGCCATTCGCCTCTTTCAAACGAGGCCAGAATTTCTTCTTCAAGTTTAGTTTCATTGTCCATTTCAATGCTCCTCATCAAGATAGATGCGAGTGGCTTTCCGACTCGGAATGATCGTTTTCAGGAAGACTTCTTGTTTCGTCTCCACAAACGGAACCAGATAGGCGTAGCCACGAATACGAACCACAAACA
>CAZRZH010000208.1:0-3408 GCA_964604485.1 uncultured Sideroxydans sp. | reverse complement strand
CTCGTTCCTGCCCGGTACCCCCGGGCAGACTCTTGACCTTGACCGCGCCGTGCAGCTCATCGGCGATGCTCTCCGTTCCCCGCTCAATCGCTCGGTGGCGCTGACGTTTACACGCAGTTCCGCCGCCCGCCCAACGATCGAGACGTTAACGATCCTGCTCAAACAACTTGTGATGGTCTCCGATTTTGACGGCTTGATCGGCTTCTACATGATGGATCTGCAATCGGGTCAGGAAATCCACTTCATCATGGACAACAAACAGGAGATACCGACCGAACCTGATATTGCCTTCACAGCATCCAGCACCATCAAGGTGCCAATCGTGACATCCTATTTGATCAACCGCGGAAGCAACCTCGACCCTGAAACATCCAATACGATTTCGCGTGTGCTCGGCAAGTCGGACAACTCCGCCACGGACCTGGTCTTGGCGGCGATAGACAAAAACAACGGACCGCTCATCGTTACCCAAAACATGGAAACGCTCGGATTTAATAGCACGTATATTGGCGGGTTCTTCTTTAATGGTGCGCCAAACCTTTTGCCCGGAAGAACAACTCCGGGAAATCAACGCATAGATGTATTCACCGACCCGGACCCTTATTCCCAAACCACACCGTCTGAAATGGGCACATTGCTCGCGGACTTATATCAATGTGCGCAAGATAGCGGTGGCGCGCTCATCGCGGCTTTCCCGGATAAGGTTTTCCCTGCCACCTGCCAGCTATTGATTGATTTCATGGCGCAGGACAAACTCGGCTCATTGATCCAGGGCGGCGTTCCCGATGGCACACTCGTACCGCACAAACATGGATACGTCCCCGCTTCTGATGGCGTTGTCCACGATACCAGTGATGTTGGCATCGTATACACTCCCGGCGGAAACTTCGTTTTGTCCATTTATAGTTATCACCCTGTCAACAATATCTGGGATAACATCAACCCGCTCTTTGGCGATCTGGCAAAAGCCATTTACAACTACTTCAACCTTACAACCCAATAACTCAAAGACCCGTTTTCAATGAAAACGGGTCTTTTTTTCACACATCGTATATAATTCAACTTATGAGTGCATCGCTGGGACTTTACCGTTTGCAACAGGTTGACCGTCAAATTGACCGTTCGCGCACACAACTGGATACGATCCGCAAGACACTTGAAAACGATGTCGAATTACGTCAGGCGATCAACCTCGTGGAAACTACCCAGACCGATCATTTCCATTCACACCATGAACTTAAGAATGCAACCGCAGAAGCGGATGCGCAGAAAATAAAAATAGAACAAGCCGAATCCAGCTTATATGGCGGCAGGGTGCAGAACCCCAAGGAACTACAGGACCTGCAAAAGGATATTGTTTCGCTCAAGAAGCATCTCGCCACACTGGAAGAACGCGAACTCGAAGCCATGATCAAAGCAGAAAATTCCGAGGATGTATTGCAAAAAGCAAAAACGGAATTGGAATTGATCCAAGCCCGCCTCGGCAATGAACATAAAAACTTAATCGCCGATCAAAGCAGGATTATGATTGAATTGGAGCGTCTCACCGAAGAACGCGAAGCCGCGCTCGGACCAATCGAGAGCAACCTGCTTCAAACCTACGAAAGCCTGCGTCAACAAAAACGAGGCGTGGCCATAGCCGAGATCAATGACGGCGCCTGCGCCTCCTGCGGTACGACATTGAACGCAGCCCTGCAGCAAAATGCGCGTTCGCCCAAGCAACTGGCAAACTGCCCATCCTGTGGACGAATCCTATTCGCAAACTAAACAACCAATATATGCGTCTGCTCTCGCGCCGTCCTCGGCGCCGAGGACGGCGCGAGAGCAGAATGTTATAACTAAAAAAAATTATGTTCAGATTTGCAATTGATCCCTTCTCCTTCTTTATAGGTTTTGCAACCGCCTCGATCTTCTGGTGGCTGGTCGCGCGCGCCCGTCCCTTGTGGGCTGAAATGCGTGCCAACATGAAGGAACAACGTGAGGTCGCACAAACGCGCAAGACCAGTTCAGTGGAAGAAAATCATCGCCGCATCACCCTGCGGCATGCACAAGGTATGCATCTCGCTGCTCCGCTCTTTGCATTGGATGAAATTCTTCTGGAACCCCTGTTGATTGCGCCGCCGCAAATTGTGGAACCCGGCACTCCGCCGCATTTTGAAGATGTCATCTCACAGACTTTACCGTATCTGCCCGCATGGCCTGAAATAGCCGCCGCATATCACGCGCCAACATTGACTCTTGCACAGGCATTATCAGGCAACACGAATATCGTAGTGATCGGCCAGCCCGGCGTCGGCAAGACCGTGTCACTCGCGCACCTCGCCTCCCTCGCCGCGAATCGAAGCGAGAAACTCGAAAGCTTGAAAGATGCAGTTCCATTCCTCGTTCATGTTGCAGATTTAAAACTCCCTGTATCAGATCCCAAAAATATGCTCACAACGTTGATCGAAGCCGCCTCCGAGTTTGCTCCCATGTTTGATCTCGGACGCCTGCCGGCCTTTTTCGAATCCACATTCAAGAACGGCAACGCCCTTCTGCTCGTGGACGGCTACGATGAACTGACGCCCGAAAATCAGCAAGTCATCACGGAATATTTAAAGTCCATCATCAAAAATTATCCAAAGACACGCATTATCACCACCGGCGCACCGGAATATATGGACGGTTTGCTCGGCCTCGGATTCGCGCCGCTGGCATTGATGACCTGGTCTGTTTCGCAAAGCAAACAATTCATCGAAAGATGGGGCGAGCTTTGGACTCAGACTATTGCGATGGAAGCCTGGGCGCAGACTGGTCCTGAACAAGTGGACCCGATCCTGCTTAACGTTTGGCTGGGTGCTGACAACGCAAATTTATCTCCCCTTGAGTTGACTCTCAAAGCCTGGGGCGCGTACGCTGGCGACAGCCTTGGCCCGCATGTGTTGGAAGCCATCGCCACACACATCCGCCGTATCTCGCCCGCCAACACCCCCATCGCCGCGCTGGAAACACTTGCCATGCAAGTCCTGCTCAGCGCACAACCGGTCTTTGATCCCCGCAAGGCGCGCGAATGGGTGAAGTCTTTTGAAGTGAGTGAAGAACTGTCCGGAACCGAAGATGATGAAAATACTGAACAACCGGCAGATGAAATAAAGGAAGAAAAAAACAAGGGAGTAAAAAAGGGAAAGAAGAACGAAAAGCGTGTCGCCACTCCATCCTCAGGCCTGCTTGGAAAGATGGCAGCCAGTGGATTATTGGTGAACTACCCGAATAACAAAATGCGTTTTGTGCATCCAGTCTTTGCGGGCTATCTCGCAGGACAGGCGCTCAGTGAATTCAAAGGGGAGGATACCCTGCTGAATCAGCCGGACTGGTCCGGCAAGTATCTGGCCATGCACTACTTCGCCGCGCGCGGAGATGCCAGTAAAC
>CAZRZH010000207.1:0-3448 GCA_964604485.1 uncultured Sideroxydans sp. | reverse complement strand
ATGGGCGGCATGTCCGCGCTGATGGACAAATTACCCGCGCAACTTTCACAGGCGGCAGCGGGAGCCAAAATCGACGAACGCCAGATCAACCGCACCGAGGGCATCATCAACTCGATGACACCTTACGAACGCACGCATCCCGAACTTATCAAGGCCTCGCGCAAACGCCGTATCGCGGCCGGTGCAGGGGTGCAGGTGATGCACGTCAACCAGATGCTGAACCAGTTCGAACAATCGCAGAAAATGATGAAAATGTTCAGCGGCAAAGGTGGCATGGCCAAAATGATGCGCGGCATGGCAGGGAAATTTCCGGGGATGCGTTAAAACCCTTCGTCACAGAGACGCAGGGAAAGTCAAAACAAAAATACCGATCCGGGCAGAATCTCAATGGGGACAGGATTTTCATTCACTTTCGTGTTTGAAAAATTCTGTCCCTTTTTTTGATGCGGCGCATAGCCTCATTCAGACGGCATCTGCGCTCGGCGCAATTACGGCAAGGACACCATGGTGATCTTCGCGGTATCAACCAGAAATAACGTTTTGCCGTCGCCGCTGATCTGCATGGAGTTAATCACGAAAGGAGTCACGGACACATAGCTGCCGATGGCGGGGAAATAACCGTTGACTGTAGCCGCTGTCAGGTCGTAGGTGTAAACACGACCGTTGGGACTCAAGCCGCAGAAGGTGTATGCCCGCGTGCCGTCCTGCGAGATCACCGCCGCACTCGTGCTGCAACTGTTTGCGACATCATTGAAATAGGGAAGATTGCCGAGCAGCGCCAGCGATGCGTTGTAAACGTTGGTGTTGTTCGACAGGATGTGCGCACCGGTGCGATCAATGTTGTTGATAAATCCGGCGATGGGCGTTGCAAAGGAATTGAATTGTCCTGTTCCGGCATCGAATGAATATACGCCACTGCTGGCTGGCGTTGCTGAGTTGTCGTATTTAAGAATCGCGCGGCTACCGTCGCCCGAAGCGTTGATGGACAACAGGGGCATGGCTACGTTTGTGTTATCGATCGGCAAAAACGAGTTGGGCTGACTGGAAAGGTCAAGTGAGTACAAAAAGGCTCCATCCATATTGATTCCGGTCAGCACATTGCCGTCGTCCATGACGGCGGCTGCTTGCCGATTCCAGACGGGCCCCATCACAGAAAGCACAGACAGCGTCACCGCATCCACCTTGACGATATAGGAATTAATGGAATCCTGTGTCAGCAGCACGATTTCCTTGCCGTCCGGACTCATCACCACGGGTCCGAAGGTGTATGGCAACGTCACACTGGTTGATGTCCAACTCGAACCGTTAAAGGTATGTCGTTCAATGAAAGAGCCGCTCAAAGGGAAGGCCAGCACGGCGCTTCTTTCCGTGTCGTGAATGACCCCTTTTATTGCGGAAGAATTCATGAAGGTGAGGTCTGTCAAAGTGGTCGGAGTAGTCACGACCAAAGTCGCGCGGCTGACGACGCTGCCGGAAGATGTTGTCACAGTCACCGGATACTGACCTGCGGCGAGAGATGGATAGGTCGCCCGGATTTCGGTATCGCTGACCACATTAACCGCGCTGGCGAGAGAGTTGCCGAACTTGACATTTTGCACGTTTAATTGCGAGAACTTCTTGCCCCGGATAATCACTTCTGCCGAGCTGTTGGAGCTGGCAATATAGGGCGAAACGTAGCTGATTTGTGGGCGGTCAATAAACAGTGAAACCGGAATGGTGACGTTGGTCACGTTAGCATCCGTCGAACTCAACGTGATGTAACCCGAGTGGGTTCCATTCAACATTTGATCCAGTTGCGCCTGCACCAGCGTCGCGGTCAGCGTGGGTTGCGAGCTGCTATTGCCTGCCGTGGTTACGCTCAGCCAGGGAACATCCACTGCCGCATTCCAGCTGATGTTCTTCGGCGAACCTACCGGGTAGTTAGTCCCGATTGTCACATTCTGACTAAGTTCGGCGGCATTGACGGTAGTACCTATGTTGAAACCCAATAGTCCGGGTGACGGAGCAAGGGCTTTGACGACGGTATAGGTGATAGGCAAATTCAGTACCTTGCCCGAAACTGTGACCTGCATCGTGGCCGTATAAGTACCGGGAGGCAAAGGTGTAGCACCGACGCTCATGGTGACAGGCAACGTTGCGCCGGAAGAGGACGACTGAGTAAGCCAATTGGTGATCGCCCCGTTGTAATTCACGGAACTTGTCCACGCGCTTGAGCCGGAAGCATTCGTAATGGTTTCGGAAACCGCGACGGGGCTTTCGCCCTCCAACGCATTCAGATTAATACTTGCCGGTAATCCGCTTAACCCGCCGACCACATAGGTCACATTAATCGTGAACGGGCTTCCTACAATGTCACTGCTGCAGTACTTATCTGCGCAAACCTGCACCGTGACCGAACCTGTATGGATACCATTACTCAGATTGCTGGGTGAACTTGGATGAACCGTTATCTCTGCAGTTGCATTTCCCCCATATCTATAATAGGAGCTGGCTATCCCCTCGCCGTAGATATTAATGTCACCCAACCAAGCCGTACCGCCCGACACCGTAAGGGTGACACTCTGCCACCAAGGCGTAGAAGCACTCGCATCCGGCGCAGTAAAAGTGAGTGAAGAGGGTGTAACCCCGATGGATACACCCCTGCTCTCGCCCCCTCCAACGCCACCACCACCTCCGCCGCATCCTGAAAGTACAGCAAACAAGCCGATTATCAGGAATCGGGTGGTGTAATTAATTGCAGCAATCACGGCGAATCCCCTAACGAATACACACATTTTTAAAAGGCGGGCATTGTAATGCCTCGTGGTGAAAATATATCTGGGCAATTGCTGCAACTAATCGAATATTCGAGTATAAAATTTGGACCTTCTGCAACCAAATGACTGAGGCAGTTTTGATGTTGACTAAAGCAATCATTTTTGACGTGGACGGCACGCTTGCCGATACCGAGGACGGACACCGTAAATCCTTCAACAAGGCGTTTGCCGAGAATGGTCTGGACTGGAACTGGGACGTGGCGCTCTACGACAAGTTGCTCAAGGTGACGGGCGGCAAAGAGCGCATCAAATATTATGTTCAGGATTGGCTGCCCGATTTCAACAAGCCTGCCGATTACGAAGGCTTCGTCAAAAATCTGCATGTGGTGAAGACCGGCCACTACACCAAGATGCTGCGTGAGGGTGCGATCCCGTTACGTCCCGGCATCAAGCAGCTTATCGACGATGCGCGCGCGGCAGGCATCACCCTTGCAATCGCCACCACCACTTCGCCGGAAAATGTTTCCGCTTTGCTGGAAGTCGGACTGGGCAAGGACTGGGCAAACTATTTCGCCGCGAATGGCTGCGGAGATATCGTGCCGCTGAAAAAACCCGCGCCGGATATTTACAACTGGGTGTTGAACGAACTCAAGCTCGCGCCGCACGACTGCATCGCACTGGAAGATTCCTAC
>CAZRZH010000206.1:0-3529 GCA_964604485.1 uncultured Sideroxydans sp. | reverse complement strand
TGGCCGATGGCGTGAACGTGGGCAATGAAGTGTATGTGATTGAAACGCAGATCACGCAGGGCGGCGGCGTGATCCCCGCGCATGTGCAAGTGGAACGCCGCGAAAAACTCACACGCAAAAAGCGTTGGGAATTGCAGGACGAAGACGAAGCCTATTCCGCTACGCAACTGGATCGCAACATCGTCAACCCCGATCAAATCCGCACCGTCATCCGCACCTTCCGCGACAAGCTGCCGGAGATATTCCCCGGACGCACCGAAGTGCCCAAGACCCTGATCTTCGCCAAGACCGACAGCCACGCCGATGACATTATCCAGACCGTGCGCGAAGAATTCGACGAGCGTAATGCCTTCTGCAAAAAGCTCACCTACAAGACCGAGGAAGACCCCAAGTCGGTATTGCAGCAATTCCGCAACGAGTATTACCCGCGCATCGCCGTCACCGTGGACATGGTCGCCACGGGTACGGATGTGAAGCCGCTCGAATGTCTGCTGTTCATGCGCGACGTAAAAAGCCGCAACTACTTCGAACAAATGAAAGGGCGCGGCACGCGCACGCTGGACATCGACGACCTGCGCAAAGTCACCCCCTCCGCCGTCAGCGCCAAGACCCACTATGTCATCGTCGATGCCATCGGCGTCACCAAATCGCTCAAGACCGCCAGCCAGCCGCTCATCACCAAACCCACCGTGCCGCTTAAAGACTTGGCTATGCAGGTGATGATGGGAGTAACAGATGAAGACACCGTCAGCTCGCTCGCCGGACGCTTGGCGCGGCTCAACAAACAACTGGATGCCGACGACCAACGCATGATCCGGCAAGCGACTGGTGGGCTTGAACTCAACCAACTCGTCGGCCAACTATTCGGCGCGATAGATGCCGACAACATCGAAGCTCGCGCGCTGCAACTGGCAGGCCTTGGTATTGGTAACGACCCCGGCGACGACAAGCGCGATTTGGCACAACAACAACTGGTGCAAGAAGTCGCCAGTGTGCTGAATGGCGAACTGGTGGAGCTGCTCGACACCATCCGCCGCGACAAAGAACAAACCATAGACCACGACACACTCGACACCGTTTTGGGCGCGGGCTGGGGAACGGACATTGCCAACAACGCGCAAGCCATAGCCGACGAATTCGCCGCATACTTAAAAGCAAACCAGGACAACATCGCCGCGCTCACCATCTTCTTTAGCCAGCCATACCGCAGGCGCGAACTCAGCTACGACCTCATCCGCCAAGTGCTGGATAAACTCAAAATCGACAAACCCAAACTCGCCCCCCTGTATGTGTGGCAAGCCTACCGCAGGCTGGACGACTACAAAGGCGCGCAGCCAGTACAGGAGCTCACCGCCCTAGTTACCCTCATACGCCGCGTGTGCGGCATGGATGCAACGCTCACCGACTTTGATGCCACCGTGCGCCGCAACTTTAGAAACTGGATCATGAAACACCACTCCGGCGGCACCGAAAAATTCAACGAAGAACAAATGGACTGGCTGCGCATGGTGCGCGACCACGTCGCAAACTCCTTCCACATCGAGCGCGACGATCTGGAAATGTCGCCGTTCGACGGGCAAGGCGGGCTGGGCAAGATGTATCAGTTGTTCGGCGCGAAGATGGATACGTTGCTGGATGAATTGAATGATGTTTTGGTGGCGTGATGAGTGAGATTGCAGCGTTGTGGGGAACAGCTCAACTCGGTGAGTTATGCTCAATTACCACAGGCGATAAGGATGTTAACGAAGGCAATCCAAGTGGAGAATTTCCATTCTTTACTTGTGCTCAGGAAATTTCAAAATCCAACTCATACAGCTTTGATGGGGAAGCCATCCTCATTGCTGGGAATGGAAATTTCAGCGTCAAGAAATACAAAGGTAAATTCGAGGCATATCAGCGTACTTATGTACTTCAGAATTTCAAGATTTCACCAGCCTATCTGTATTACTTCATTAGCCATCGGCTAAGTGAAATCACGAAAGACAATCGGGGAAGTACGATTCGTTATATCCGTATTGGAAATTTGACCGACTACAATGTGACCTTCCCTTGTGAACAGGCACAACACCGCATCGTCGCCAAAATTGAGGAACTGTTTTCCGAACTGGACAAGGGCATCGAAAATCTGAAGACCGCCCAGGCGCAACTCAAGGTGTATCGCCAAGCCCTGCTGAAACACGCCTTCGAGGGCAAGCTCACCGCGCAGTGGCGCGCAGAAAACCAAGACAAACTCGAAACCGCCGACGCCTTGCTCAAGCGCATCCAGCAAGAGCGTGCGCAACGCTACCAGCAACAACTCGCCGACTGGCAAGCCTCCGGCGGCAGCAAACCAAAAGCTCCGAAATCCCTGCCGCCCCTCACCGCCGAAGAGCTGGCCGAATTGCCTGAACTGCCGGAGGGGTGGGGTTGGGGCAAGTTCGGGCAAGTATTTAATGTTTACGTGGGTTCGACACCAAGTAGGAAACGTGCTGATTTCTGGAATGGCGACATTTCATGGGTAAGCAGTGGCGAAGTTGCCTTTTGCCGAATCAAAGAAACAAAAGAAAAAATAACAAATATTGGTTACGAGAATGCATCAACTGAAATTCACCCTATTGGGACAGTGATGCTTGCGATGATCGGGGAAGGAAAAACGCGAGGCCAAGCTGCGATACTTGATATAAAAGCATCCCACAATCAAAACACAGCCGCCATCCGTGTTTCTGAATCAGGATGTTCCTCTAGCTTTGTTTATCAATACCTTGTTTATCAGTATGAGATCACCAGAAAAATTGGTTCTGGAAACAATCAAAAAGCACTTAACAAAGAGCGTGTATCCGATTTGATTTTTCCTCTTTGCTCAATTGAAGAGCAGAAAGAAATCGTGGCATTGTTGGATGCCCGCCTCTCCGAAGCCGACCAACTCGACCAAACCCTCGCCGCCGCGCTGCAACAATCCGAAGCCCTGCGCCAGTCCATCCTGAAAAAAGCCTTCTCCGGCCAGCTTGTCGCGCAGGATGCGAACGACGAACCCGCTGCCACGCTGCTGGCGCGCATCCGGGCAGACAAGGATGCACAATCCGCCAAGCCTCGTAAGACAGGAAAGGGAAAAACATGACTGACAAAAAACCTGTTCCGACAATTCCCGAGGGCTATGCCCATTGGCTGGCCGAGCTGAAAACGCGCATTGCCAGCGCGCGGCAACGGGCGGCACTCAGCGTCAATCAGGAGCAAATCCGGCTGTATTGGCAGATTGGCCGCGATATTCTGGAGCGCCAAAGCAATCAGGGTTGGGGCTCGAAAGTGATTGATCGGCTGGCTGGCGACCTGAAAGACAGCTTCCCGGACATCAAGGGTTTTTCCGGCAGCAACCTCAAGTACATGCGCCGTTTTGCCGAACTTTGCCCGAATGGGGCAATTGGTCAGCAGGCTGCTGACCAATTGCCGTGGTTTCATATTGTGGTGCTGATTACCAAGCTGGATGACCCCGCGCAACGCGAATGGTATGCGCAGCAGGCCGTGCAGCAGGGCTGGTCGCGCACCACGCTCA
>CAZRZH010000205.1:0-3590 GCA_964604485.1 uncultured Sideroxydans sp. | reverse complement strand
TGGTATTTCTCCTTTGATAAAACATAAAAAAGAGAACACCATTCCCCAGAGGGGAGCGATGCCCCCGTGAGGGTGGTTAAATCAAACTGCTTTTCCCGGTGATCGCGTCTTTGCATTTGCGATACTCGCGCAGCGCGACTTCAAGCTCCGCATTTTCCAGATCCGTTTCGGCACGGATATAAACCTCATCCAATGCCTCCACAGTGCTGGTTGATCTCAATGCCACGACAACCTTATCCAGCTTTTCGAGCTTGCTCGCCGCCCTTGCCGATTGCAGTTGGCTATCGGCTTTGGCGGGTGGTTTTTCCTTGATCTCTTCCGCCTCCTCAGCGACATCAACCGGGGCGTAACAGCCGTCGATCACATCGTTCAGATTCAGGTTTTGACCTTGGCCTGCATGCGCTTTTTCATCCATCGCCAGTGCTGTTGCCAGCTCGGGTGATTTAGGCAAGAACTTGCAGATGCGCCGGATGACCGTTTTCAGCCCCATCGCCACGAAGTCGGTATCCCAGATGGATTCCTTCTTGTATTTCCTGGCTGCCTGGTAGCCGCGACTGCCATCACGGATGCTTTCGACTTCTTTGCGCCCCATTGCGACAAACGTCCTGCTGCCATCCTTGAGAACGCCTACCGCATAGAAACCGACCACCTCTCCGCGCTCTTCATCAGACGCGGGGAAGCCGCCCGGCGCAGTCAGCGGTTCGTGATCCAGGCTCCGTTCCATGCCGAGCTTGAGCGCGAACGTGTCGTTCATGCGTACCTCGTGTGCATAGATGTCCTGTACCAATCCGCTATTGCGCGCCAACTTCATCAAGCCGGTGTAACCCGGAATGAGCTGGCATTGGTTGCCAAACGGGACAAGGTGAGCTTCGCCCATCAGCCCCACTTCCAGTCCAAGTTGCGAGGACTGGATGACGGCGGCAAACACGCTGCGCGGGTCGCATTCCCCCAGCTTCGGGGTCATGCGGAACGCCGTGAGCGCAATGCGCGCCATGCGGTCAGGATTGATGTGCTTGGGCAGCGCGCGGGCGATTTCTCCCTTGAACTGTTCAAGCATTGCCGGGAAGCCCTGAGGTTGCTCGTTATTGGCTGCGGCGGTGCGGTTGATGTTTTTGAGTGCTTGTAATGCCATGGTGTTTCTCCTTTTTTAAAACAAAAAAACGGAGACACCACGCCCCAGAGGGACAATGGATGTCCCCGTGGGGTTGCTTGAATCGAACCGGTTGCCCGGAACGATACTCGATGCTGTTTTACCTTTCGGCAAGGCCAGCGGCCTCTTCACGTCACCGCATTACGCGGCGGCTTGAATTTCCTTCAGGCTGTTTCCTCTGTTTCATCAACAGCGGTGTTTTCGCCCTTGCTCAAGTCGAGCTCGGCTTCGATTTCTCGTTGCCGTTGTTTCAACCACTCCAACCGCGCAGCCTTGTCAAACGGCTTTGCGGCTTCGGCCTGAATGTCGGCCATGCGTTTCTCGGTCCTGGCCAAATGCTCCTGCTCTTCCAGAAGCCACTGCTCCATCCTGTTGAGTGCGTTTTCGAGTACACGCACAAAACCTTGCGCTGATTCCGCCTGGCTGCACCGATACTCGACACCTCCCAGGATCACCAGTTGCCTGCCCATTTCCTGTAATGCCGACACCTGCACGGCAACACGGAATCCGGCAATCTGACCCACTATCCGGTCACCACCCGACTTCACTCCATACACAGCGTGCAAGAGTGCCTTTCCCGCCTCGGCGCGGTCTGTATAGCGTTTCCCCTCTACTTCCATCAGGAATTTGCTACCAGATACGTCTTGCCGGGAAACCATATCGGACTCAATGCCGGTAATTCTGGCTTGGACACGCTCGATGCAACCTGGCAAAGTCGCCAGTTCCTGCTTGTTGCGCCATTGTTGCTGATCCCATTGAGACCGGAGCAACGACAGCTTGGCAAGCTCGGTATCGACGCCCGCTTTTTCCAGCACCAGCGGATTGCCCGACGCCAAGGCTTTCACCTCCGCATAAGACAACGCGGCCAATTCAACATCCTCTGCGCTACGCATCCCGGTATCCCCTTGCATGACTTGTGCGATGAATCTCGCCTTTGTCTCAAGCGTCTGCCAGATGTAGGCATCGAACGAGCCTTCGGTTACATAACGGTAGATGCGCACACGCTCGTTCAGGTTGCCCTGGCGAATGATGCGCCCCTCCCTTTGCTCCACATCAGATGGCCGCCATGGGGCATCCAGATGATGCAGTGCCGCCAGCCGGGTCTGGATGTTGGTTCCAACCCCCATCTTCTGCGTGCTGCCCAGAAGGATGCGGATACGCCCATCACGCGCGGCCTTGAAAAGCTCTTCCTTGGCTGCATCGCTCTCGTAGTCGTGAATGAAGGCGATGTCCTCGATTGGAACACCTCTCTCTACCAGATTTTGACGCAACGCCTGATACACGCTGAACCGCCCGTTTTCCACCGGAGTGGACAGGTCGCAGAACACAATTTGTGTTCCACGGAACAGCTTGGTTTCCCCCCAGATACCGAATACTTTCTCGGCACAATGGTTCACCTTGCCATTCTCGACCTCGGCGAATGAATCAATCAGACGCATGTCCAACGCGGCCTTGCGGCCATCGTTGGTAACGGCCAGCATGTTGTCCACAGAGGGACTGACGTTGCCGTTCCTTATTGCTTCTGCCCGCTCCACGAGGGTTTGGACGAGTGCTTTCAAGTCAGCCGTCGGCTTGATTGTTACTGTTTCCTTGTGCGCGGCCGGCACCGGCAATTTCAGCATCTCCGCAGTGCGAATATCCGCCACCTCACCGAACATGGACATCAGTTCTGGAAGATTGACGAACCTCGCGAAACGGGTATGCATCCGGTAGCCTCTGCCATCCGGAGCAAGCTCCAGAGCCGTTACCGACTCGCCGAAGTTGCCTGCCCAGGTGTCAAACATCCCCACCTGAAAGGCTTCCATCGTCTTCGGTTGCAGGTATCGCTGCATGACCCACATTTCGGCCATGCTGTTAGATACCGGCGTACCAGTCGCGAACACCACGCCTGCTCTGCCCTTGTGTTTTGCCATGACGCTGCGAGTTTTGACGAACATGTCGAATGCCCGCTCCGAATTGCTGTTAGGCAACCCGGCGACCCGTGTCATCTTGCTGAACCTCCACAAGTTCTTGAACAGATGCGCTTCATCGACAAACATCCAGTCGATGCCCAATTGCTCGAAGGGCAGAATTTCATCCTTCTTGTTTTTGCCTGACAGCTTTGCCAACTTTGCTTCCCATGCTTTTTTTGCACGGGCCAGCTCCTTGATGATGCGGTTACCGCGATCCTGCTTTTCAGCGCGAATGGCATCTTCGATGAGATCGATTTCATTCTGGATGTATTCCTCCATAAACTCATCGCTCATCTTGATGCGCTCGAACGAAGCATGCGTAATCAGCACGCCATCCCAATCGCCGGTGGCAATACGGGAAAGAAGCTGACGGCGCTTGTCACCCTGAAGATCGTCTTTCGACGCGATCAGGATATTGGCGCCGGGATACGCACGCAGGAACTCGGCTGCAAACTGGTGAAGCATGTGGTTTGGCACCACATACATCG
>CAZRZH010000204.1:0-3608 GCA_964604485.1 uncultured Sideroxydans sp. | reverse complement strand
GCCGCGAAAACCCCCACCGCAAAGCAATCCGCCTCGTCGGCGTCCGCGTCGAGAAGCTGTCCTGAGGGGACTGGCCCCCTTCTGCCGGGGCCTGTCCCCCGTTTTCAACAATGTAGGGGGTATGGCGATATGTGCGGAGAGAACGGTGCCTGGCACCCTTTTTCTGCCCCAAAGCTTTTGGTCAATGCGAGGAAGCTTTGCCTAGGTTGACCTGAAGCGCCGGATCAGTCTCGCATGCGGAAACAATGTCGTTGTAGCGCTGCAGTAGCTTGGTGAGCGTCAACTTGTAGTCGGCTGCCTGGAATAGGCTCCGTTCATAAACATTCGCCGTCAGGAACTGCGCTGCATCGAGAACGTCTACGCGGTCTGTTAGTCCCGAGTTGTGAAGCAGAAATGCAGATCCGGCTACGCCTTCGCCAACCGTCACAATTAGCGGTTTTAGTCCCGACTTAAGATTATCGGCGCACTTCCTGATCAGCGCCTCAGTCGGATGCGTTGTCACATGAATTGCGACCGCATCCACCTGAAAATCGCCCTTCCGCTTGGTAGAGTGGTCGGCAACGGAGAATCCATGGTGCTCTACTTTCCCTTTCCCCAATACCAAGTCAAGTTTGGCTCCAACCAGATGCTGTAGCATTGCTCCGACATAGTTTGTTCCGCCCGCATTTGTCTGAACTTCTTTGGCCTGAAGCAGAAGATCTTCTATGTTCGCTCGGAGCGATTTGCCGGTGTCAAAGTGAAACTTCGGTCCCTCGGATGCAAAATGGAGATGAACTTTCCCAATCCACCACAGCTCGGCCTCTTCGAGGTTGACGCTCCCTTGGCAATGCAATTCATTCAGCACATGGACGTAGTCTTTCATCAGGCCGAGACTGCCTCGACTCGTGCGGCCGCCTTCCTCTGCCAACACCTTCGTGATGCCATGGTCTTCAAGAATTTTCTGCACCGCTGCTTTACCTAGACCCACAACTTGCCCGCCTTGATCAGTTCGCAGCGATTCTGGTTCCAATGGTAACCCGTTAGCTTTGGCGTTTCTGGTCACAACAAGAGCGACGCAAAGCCCGCCCTTTTGCAGGAACTTTGGTTGCTTCTTGCAGAGTTTCTCTAGTCGTTTTGTCGTTGCGCTCATCGAATGATTGCTTTTGCCCGCTTTTGTCCCGCAGAAACGCCATAGCTTACAACTTCATTACGCTGCAGAAACGGAGATACTAAAGCGTATTCGTCTTCCCAAAGCTGATTCAGGTAATTCCGGGCAATCCATTCGATAACAGGAACACAAACAGCATCGCCGAATCCAAAGAGGGCTTGATTAAGCGGGACAGTAATTTTGAAATCGTCCGCGCCCATCAACCGCGCGCATTCGCGTGGCGTCAGCAGGCGAACATGATATTGGCTTCGTCCCGCCTTGAAAAGAATTTGACGCCCACTTCCGCCTCGTGGCGTGCGAAGGCAACCGGCAAGACCGTCTGTCCTCAGTTCAGCCATTGATTTATTGTTCCTAATGCGCCTAAAAACAGTGCCGTAAGACCAACTCCGTCCTGCAATCATCTTGTCAGCAACCTGGCGATGGCGAGGACTCATCTGATTCAAAAGATACTTTGCGCGCTCTTTGTTCCACCAATCAGGAGAATCGGGGGGCAACTCTTCAACGATGTCTTCCAAACGCATACCGCAGCGCGGCGGGTCTGGAAGACGACTGATTCGCCAGTTGATGTCGGGGTGGCTAAAAATGAAGTCTGCTAAGGCAGCCGGGCGTACGCGGCTCTCGAAAAACCGCTCTGCAACTACTTCGGCATCGGAATCTTTCACCTTGGTTCCGACAACGAACAACCGTTGTCGGCTCTGCGGGACAAACGAAGCCGCATCCAAGATGAATGGGTCAACTGCGTATCCCAGGTCATTCAGAGCAAGCATCGCATCCTCGAAATCACGGCCATCGCGCGAAGTTAGGAAACCGAGCACGTTCTCGATCAACACCATTGGCGGGCGGCGCCGCTTCATCTCCCGCAGAGTCTTTATGAATCCCCAAAACGCTGAAGAATTCTTGCCCTCCAAGCCTTCACGGCCACCAGCCAATGAAAGGTCATTGCAAGGAAATGAGGCTGTTGCTAGCGCCACACTGGGGATCTCTGATGCAGACAAATCGTGAATATCCCTCAGCAGGAAATGCTTCACGGTGTCTGGGAAATTCGCTCGATAAATCTCTTCCTTTTGAGGATCGATGTCGTTCGCAAACACGATTTGCCAGCCTTGGCGCTCAAGGCCGATTCGCATCAGGCCAATGCCCGCGAAGAATTCGGCAAATGTCTTTCTTGATGAGCTATTGGCGTTGTTTCGCATACTTCGTTTTTGTGCCTCGTTTTGTCCGTTAAGCACTACGTGTGAGCGCTTTCACAACGCGCTTCAGAATGCGATGTTCGTCGAAAAGCTCGTGCTCCCATAATCGCAGAACCTCCCAACCTTCTAGCCGAAGCTCGCGAGTAACGGCGCGGTCGCGAGCTTGGTTCCGAGCAATTTTCTCGAGCCAATAACTGCGGTTGCTTGCAGGCATGCGTAGGTGCTGTGGGCAGCCGTGCCAGAAACAACCATCCACAAACACCGTCACTCGCTGCCGAAGAAAAGTAAAATCTGGCTTCCCTGGAAGAGGCAGATGCCGACGCCAGCCCTTTACGCCATGTCGACGGAACATCATAGCAAGGCTGCCTTCTGTTGCCTTGTTGCCAGTTGAACAGACCGCAGCCATCACTTGCGAGCGTTTCTGTTTCGTTAAAACGTCGGCCATGGGTGCTAGTCTGATTCCAGCTCCCGTCGTTTTCAAAACAGTTTATCTGAAAAGCAACGCTTCTGCGATCAATGCGAAGCCAGGGCCTTTGCCAAGACAAAACGTGATCGCTGGCATTTCCGGACGCCCGGAAAAAACCGCCGGGTCCCAAGCCTGTTATCACTGTAAGAAGTCCTTGCTCCAGGTAGGGGACAGGGTGGCGTTTAGATCTGGGCATTGGGGAGGAATGGTATCACTGCGTTTCAGTAATGTCACGAACGGGACTCATCCAGGTGGCACATAGCTGCGAGTCCAGGCGCGCACCACGAAGACATTCATCTGCACCGCGCGTTGCTGCGGAGGACATTCGCGGCCATGAGCGCGCCGTGCTCGGTGAACGCCCACGGGCTAAACCGTTGGTCGCGATGCTTCTGTGAACCGGTCACAATTTGTGACCGGTTCGTCAGATCTTCTTGTATATCAGCAACTTGTAAACTTGCGGTCACAAATTGTGACTTCAGGTTGCCCGCTTCGGCCGCCGTGAGCCGGAAGGCAAAATCTTGCGGGAATCGGTCGGCATTCCGTTTCACGGCTTGGTTGAATGCCTTCGTCGTCACGCCATATAGCCGCGCAAGGTCGGCATCCAAAATCACACGCCGGTTTCGGATCGTGAAGATCAGCAACTCCAGCGGCTCGTTGGCGAGGTTGTGCGTCTGTCGCAAATTGTGCCCTCACGTTTAATGGGTCTTTTCCCATTAGACACGGGCTTCCCGGGAAAAGTTACATGGATTGCTCCCCCATCCATTTCAGGATCTGCGCCTGGCGTTTCGACAGGTAGGGCGTGAGC
>CAZRZH010000203.1:0-3633 GCA_964604485.1 uncultured Sideroxydans sp. | reverse complement strand
GTTGAAGCTGGCTTGGCCGCTGATGACGTTGCCGCCTTGGGGGTTGGCTTGGGCGTGTTGAATACCGAAGGCGAGCAGAACGGCCGCACACGTGGCGGTGAGCTGCAAAGATGTTCTATCAGGTTTAGGGTTCTTGCGAAAACTCATATCGAAATCGGGATTCGGCAATTCTGTGCAAAAAAGTCTGCGGATTATCCATGTGAATAAAAAAAATAGAAATAGGCCTGAAGGTCTATATCTCGTGACATTCCTCCTATATCTATCTCGCACTATTTTTCTCAACTATTAGCCGGAAACTGGCAGTCTTTCGCGGCGCATGGCACGATTGCGCACCCTATCAAAATGCCGCTTCAAACCCATGCCAGCCTCCCCAGTAACTCCGGTTTTTAAATTCGCATCGCCGCAGCCACAGCAGCTCACACCGGGGCAGGCATTGGCACTGGCCGGACAATTGCAGGAACAGGGAAAACTGGCCGAAGCCGAACATTGGCTACGCCAGATACTGCAACTGCAACCCAACTTTGCACCCGCTTTGCATTTGCTGGGTGTGGTCGCGTATCAGGCGGGTAATTTGAATCCGGCTGCGGAGTTGATGCGGCGGGCTGTTTCGCTGATGCCCAATACATCGCTGTTCCATGCAAACTTGTGCGAGGTGCTGCGCCGCTTGAATCAACTGGATCAAGCCGTGGAGCACGGTAAACGCGCGGTGGCACTCGACCCCAACCTGGCGATGGCACACAGCAATTTGGGCATCGCGCTTTACGATCTAAAACAACTCGATGCCGCTGCCGCTGCGCAACAACGCGCACTGGAATTGGCGCCGGGTTTTGCGCCCGCGCTGAACAATCTGGGCAACATCACGCGCGAGCAAGGCGACAAAATCGCGGCGATGGATTGTTACCGCAAAGCGATCGCCGCCAACCCGCGTTATCTCGAACCGTTGAGTAATTTGGGTGCGCTGTTGCTGGAGGAAGATCGCGCGGACGAAGCGGAGGCTGTTCTCAATTTGGCACTGCAACTCGATCCCAACTATCCCGAAGCAATCTGCAACAGGGGCGGTGTGTTGCTGGCGCGGGAAGAGAATGAGCAGGCGCTCGCCCATTACCAGCGCGCTTTGCAATTGCGCCCGGTGTATGTCGAAGCACAGATGGGTTTGGCCAAGACACTGCAAGCGCTGGAAAATCTGCCCGATGCGGAAGTCGCCGCAGGGCGTGCGGTGCAGATGGCCGACGGCAATGCCAAAGCACATTCGTTGCTGGGCAGTATCTACGCCGAAATCGCCCAGCCGGAAAAAGCAGAAGTCGCGTTCGAACTGGCTTTGTCCCGTGATCCAAAATGTGATGACGCCTTGCTCGGGCTCGGCCATCTGTGTATGGAAAACGGTCAGATGGAACGCGCCGAAGAATTATTCGGACGCGCGCTGGAATTCAAACCCGACAATCTGGCGGCGCACATCCACCGCGTGCAGGTCAGGAAAGTGTGTGCGGAAGATGCGAGTTTTGCGGCGTTGCTAGAGCAGGAAAAACAGTTCGACACCCTTTCCGACAACCGCAGGATGTCGCTGAATTTCGCCTTGGGAAAATGTTACGACGACATACATCAATATGATTTGGCGTTCCCGCATTTCCTCAACGGTTGCAAATTGAAACGCGCGAAACTGAGTTATGACCCGGCTGGAGCGGCACAGCAATTCGCCGAATTGCAAACGCTATTCAATAGGGAGACTATCGAGCGCCTGTCACGTGGCGGCGACCCTTCCGACCTGCCCATCTTTGTCCTCGGCATGCCACGTTCCGGCACCACCCTCACCGAGCAGATTATCGCCAGCCATCCCGATGTGTATGGCGCGGGCGAGTTGCCCGATTTGTTGCGCATCGCGCATCGCAAGACGCATCCTGCGACCACATCCTTCCCCGACAATTTGCGTTATCTCGACCCAAACATTCTTGCTGCTTGGGGTGCCGAATACATCGCCGGTCTGCAACAACGCTCACCGCATGCAAAACACATCACCGACAAAATGCCGGCGAATTTCTTCGCCGTGCCGCTGATTCATCTGATGTTGCCCAACGCCAAAATTATCCATGTCAACCGCAATCCGGTGGACACCTGTCTGTCGTGTTTCACGCGCCTGTTCAACCGCAAACAGGAACACACCTATGATCTGGCTGAACTCGGCCGTTATTACGCCGACTACGCACGTTTGATGGTGCAATGGCGCAAGGTGTTGCCCGCCGCTGCGTACCTCGATGTGAATTACGAAGACATCGTGGCCGACCAGGAAGGCCAGGCACGGCGTTTGCTCGACTACTGCGGATTGGAATGGAACGACGCCTGCCTCGACTTCCACAAGACCAAACGCCAGATCAGAACAGCCAGCGTGACGCAGGTGCGCCAACCGATCTACAACACGTCTGTCGAACGTTGGCGCAAGTATGAAAAATTCCTCGGGCCATTGCTGGATGAACTGGGCGATCTGGTACCGAACCGCTTATGACTAACAGGGTAGAAAATCTCGCGGCGCAACTGGAATATCTGGTGACCGGTATCGACCCTCATCACCGGCGAGGAGAAGACGAAGAAAGACGGTTGAAAGCAACACTCATTTAGCAGATAAAAAGAAGCCACCCGCGCCGGGATACCGGAGGCGGGTGGCTTTTTGTTTTTAGAAGAAGGAAGAGAAAACTACGGGGGTGTCCTATGCGAGCTCACAAATCGCGATTTTTTGTAACGTGCCAAGCGAAACATCTAGCGAGTTGCGGCGGAATGCCAGGCGCATTTTTAAGCGTCCAATTCTTGATTCCTTGCTCCTCATTGATTGAAGCAGCACCGCTCCACATCGTGACGTAGCGACTAGTGAGGGGGGAGCGTGCAAAAAATAAAAATGCGCTATCCGCCTCATGCGTATCAACATAGATAATGCTCCAAGCACCACTCCTGAACGACTGTAGTACATCGACATTCGAAACATGCAACTGTTTAGCAATTGCAGTTGATAAAGCCACCTTGCGCTTGTTAGTGAGGCTACGGTCAACACCATCACAAGGCGACGCGCAAACCACGGATGTTGTTATTGCTAAGACTGCGCATGCCGCGAGAAGATTACGCATGTTAGTTTTTCCGAGTGCCAAAATCACTTGTACCGATACCAAGTAGGCGTCCCATACCACGAACTGTTAGCTGGCCCAAACACTGGACCGCCGGTATGTGAAGCACTCCAAACATCTTTACCGGAGCCAGTGTTGCCACCATAAATATCTACGTGCCCCGGATAGACACCAACGTCGCCAAGCTGTGGAGCACCTGTAACAGGACTAAACAACGGACTTTTGGAAAACCCTTGCGACGTGAGTCTGCCGATGTCGATGCCAGCTTGCTTGTAAATGCTGGATACCGAGCCAGAACAATCGGCCCCAGATTTGCTGGCACCTCCATAGACGTAGGGAACATTTGAATTCGCCCAATCCTGAGCGGCTTTCTGGACAGCAGTCTGCTGTCCAGGGGTAAGCTCTAATCCCAACGGGTCAATGTAGCTCAACGGATTTGAATTTACGTAGACGTATCCGTTGATTCCGCCACCCAACCCAATCGGATCACTCTGCACATACCTGCCAATCGCCGGATCGTAATCTC
>CAZRZH010000202.1:0-3661 GCA_964604485.1 uncultured Sideroxydans sp. | reverse complement strand
TGCGGCTTCAGGGTCGAGCAGGGGGACGCCCTGCTCCTTCGCACCGGCCAGCTCGGCATGAGGGAAAAACTTGGCCCTGTGGACGTGACAAAGGCGGGTTCAGCCGGCCCGCTGCCGGAAATCGCAGTCACTGCATCCAGCAGTTTCTCTTCGGCCACCCACAACGTGCTGCCGACCGCCTCAAGGATCGCCTCGGCACGTTCGCGCCCGGCCTCTTTCACGGTGGGAAGCGCAAACAAACCGGTTACCCCCTGTCGAATCAGCGCGGGTGTATTGGGCATCGCACGCACAACGTTCTCCACTTTCAGCCAACGCGCAATATCTTTTGTGCGAATGCCGGCGGCGATCGAGATCACCAGCTGTTGATCCAGCAACGGCGACAATTGTTGACAGACTTCACGCAGCTGTTGCGGCTTGACCGCCAGCAACACAGTTTCGCAATGCGACACGGCGTCGCTCATGACCGTGGTTCCGCGCACTGCGAACTCGTCATGCAGCGCAGCGCAACGTTGTTTGTCTATCTCCACCACGCGCATCTTGGAGGGCGCGTAACCGCGCTTAATCATGCCGCCGATTAACGCCTTCGCCATGTTGCCACCACCGATAAAACAGATATTCATGCTATCTCCCCGTAATGTCTCGCGCCGAAGATCGCCGTCCCGATGCGGACAAAAGTCGATCCTTCTTTTATCGCTGTTGCAAAATCGTGCGACATTCCCATTGATAGTGTATCCACTGCAAATCCCTGTTGCTTCAATTCACCCAGCAACCGATTCATTTTTGCGAAAGGCTCGCGTTGAAACTTTGCATCTGCGGTTGGGGCGGGTATCGCCATCAAACCGCGAAAATTCAAATACGGCAACTGCGCGATCTCCCTTGCAATTGTAAACACGTCCTTTGGATCGACACCATTCTTGCTCTCCTCGCCGCTGATATTCACCTGCAGGCAAACATTCAGCGCGGGTAAATGTGGGGGGCGCTGTGCCGACAGTCGCTCTGCAACCTTGATATTGGATACGCTGTGTACCCAAGCAAAGTTCTCGGCTATGGCGCGCGTCTTGTTGCTTTGGATAGGTCCGATGAAATGCCATTCCAGCGGCAAGTCACTTAATTCCGCGATCTTTTGCAATGCTTCTTGCACATAATTTTCACCAAAATCAACCTGCCCTGCAAGATAAGCTTCACGCACTGCCGCCGCCGGAAAGGTCTTGCTCACCGCCAGCAGATGCACCCCGGATGCTTCGCGATTCGCGTCCGCTGCGGCACGCGTGATCGCGAGTCGGATGGCTTGCAAGTTGGAAAGGATTGCAGTCATAATCCTGCGCGTTGTCACCTGAAATTGGCGATCGATTTTCGACTGGGGAATTATATATGGATATCACCGAACTGCTCGCCTTCGGCGTCAAGAACAAAGCCTCCGATTTGCACCTTTCCGCCAGCTTGCCCCCGATGATTCGCGTGCACGGCGATATGCGCCGCATCAACCTGCCCGCGATGGACCACAAAGAAGTTCATGCCATGGTGTACGACATCATGAACGACGGCCAACGCAAACATTATGAAGAAAACAAGGAGGTGGACTTCTCGTTCGAAGTTCCCAATCTGGCGCGTTTTCGCGTCAACGCCTTCAACCAGCAGCGTGGTGCGGGCGCAGTCATGCGCACCATCCCTTCCAAGATTCTGTCGCTGGAAGACCTCAAGTGCCCGCCCATTTTCAAAGACATCTCCGAATTCCCGCGCGGTCTGGTCCTGGTGACCGGCCCCACAGGCTCCGGCAAATCCACCACGCTGGCGGCGATGGTGAACCATGTCAATGAAAACGAGATGGGGCACATCCTGACTGTGGAAGACCCGATCGAATTCGTGCACGAGTCGAAAAAATGCCTGATCAACCAGCGCGAAGTCGGGCCGCACACCTTGTCTTTCAGCAACGCGCTACGTTCCGCCTTGCGTGAAGACCCGGACGTCATCCTCGTGGGTGAAATGCGCGATCTTGAGACCATCCGCCTGGCAATGACCGCCGCCGAAACCGGACACCTGGTGTTTGGCACGTTGCACACCAGTTCGGCGGCCAAGACCATCGACCGTGTGATCGACGTGTTCCCGGCCGACGAAAAAGAAATGGTGCGCGCGATGTTGTCCGAGTCGCTGCGCGCCGTTATTTCGCAAACCCTGCTCAAAACCAAAGATGGAACAGGTCGCGCAGCCGCGCATGAAATCATGATCTGCACCCCGGCGATCCGTAATCTGATCCGCGAAGCCAAGGTTCCGCAGATGTATTCCGCGATCCAGACCGGCAGCAGTGTCGGTATGCAGACGCTGGACCAGTGTCTGACAGAGCTCGTCAAACGCAACATCGTCGCCTCGTCCGAGGCGCGCGGCAAAGCGGCCAACAAGGAATTGTTCCAGGCGTAATCCCACCACATACTAATAATCTGTGTCACTTAGGAGCGAATCATGGAAAGAGATCAAGCCACCGAGCTAGTTCACAATCTGCTGCGCGGGATGATCTCGCAAAAGGCGTCCGACCTGTTCATCACCGCATCGTATCCGCCGGCATTCAAGATTGACGGCAAGATGACCCCCGTCTCCAGCCAAACATTGAGCAACCAGCATACCCAGGAATTGGCACGCAGCATCATGAACGACCGCCAGGCTGCCGAGTTCGAGTCGACCCACGAATGTAATTTCGCCATCAGTCCGCCCGGCATCGGACGCTTCCGTGTCAACGTGTTCATGCAGCAGCAACGTGTTGGCATGGTGCTACGCACCATCACCACCAAGATTCCGGATTTTGAGTCGCTCGGGTTGCCCCCGGTGCTCAAGGATGTGGTCATGACCAAACGCGGCTTGGTCATACTTGTCGGCGGCACCGGCTCCGGAAAATCCACCTCGCTCGCCGCCATGATCGGTCACCGCAACCACAACAGCCACGGCCACATCATCACCATCGAGGACCCGGTCGAATTCATTCACGAACACGATAAATGTATCGTCACCCACCGCGAGGTCGGCGTGGATACGGACAACTGGCATAACGCGCTGAAGAACACCCTGCGCCAGGCACCGGATGTCATCCTGATCGGTGAGATTCGCGACCGCGAAACCATGGAATACGCAGTCGCCTTTTCCGAGACCGGCCACCTGTGTATGGCGACGTTGCACGCCAACAGCGCGAATCAGGCGCTCGACCGCATCATCAACTTCTTCCCGGAAGACCGCCGCGAACAACTGCTGATGGATCTGTCTCTCAATATCAAGGCGCTCATTTCGCAGCGTTTGATCCCCAAACGGGATGGCAAAGGCCGTGCTGCCGCATTCGAGATCTTGCTCAACACACCCCTGATCTCAGATCTCATCTTCAAGGGAGAAGTACACGAGATTAAAGAGGTAATGAAAAAATCGCGCGAGCTCGGCATGCAGACTTTCGATCAGGCTTTATTCGATTTGCATGAAGCCGGTGCCATCAGCTACGAGGAAGCGTTGAAAAACGCCGATTCGGTCAATGACCTGCGTTTGAAAATCAAGCTGGAGGGACACGCCACGCGCGACAAAGATATGATGGGCGGCTTGGAACACTTGAAGATGACTTAAAACTGAGGCCATAAATCGGGATAGGGGTGGTCAGTAGCTGACCAGCCCCTCCCACACCACCCGGCAT
>CAZRZH010000201.1:0-3717 GCA_964604485.1 uncultured Sideroxydans sp. | reverse complement strand
GATAGGACGGCGTGGATACTTTTGTCCCGCTTTGAAATTAACGGGCTTGCCCGTTGCCCCCTCTCCAACCCTCCCCCGTTGGAGAGGGGGCAAACGAAAAAACCCATAATTTTTTACTACTGAAAGGAAATACCATGTTGAAGAAAAAACTGTTGGTTGTTGCACTGGCCTCTTCTTTTGCTTTGCCAGCATTGGCTGATGATTTGACTGTTAGCTCCAACGTGAGCTTGGTGAGTGACTACCTCTATCGCGGTATCTCTCAATCTGGCGCCTTGCCAGCACTGCAAGGTGGTTTCGATCTCTCTCACGCTAGCGGCCTGTATGCCGGTGTTTGGGGTTCAAGCATCAGCTGGTTGAGCGATGCCGGCGTTGCAAACAGCGCAGGCCTAGAACTGGATACCTACGCAGGTTACAAGGGCGCTGCTGCTGGTCTGGCTTATGACGTTGGTTTCCTGCGTTACAACTACCCAGGCTCTTATGCTGCTGGTGCAACCACTGGCGATACCAACGAGATCTACGGAGCATTGAGCTATTCGATTGTAACAGCGAAGCTGTCTTACGCTTTAGGTGACACGTTCGGCGCGCCCGATGCTGCTGGCACGACCTATGCAGAATTGAATGCGAGTTATGCAATCCCGGATACAGGAATCTCTGTAGCTGGACACTTCGGTTCTCAAACATATAAGGGTTCTTCTGCCAAATACACAGCATTCATCGCTGCTGGCACACCTAGCTATACCGATTACAAGCTGAGTGTGACAAAGGACTTTAGTGGGTATGTTGCAGGCATCGCTTTCAGCAGCACCAATGCTAGTGCGTACTACACATCGGTTACCGCTCAAGCTAAGAAACTTGGCAAAAGCACAGCCGTGTTGTCTCTCAGCCGCGCGTTCTAAATATAACCGGGGCGGTTCGCCGCCCCCAACTTCTCACCCCAGGGTGAAAGCTAACCAAGAATCTTAAGGAGAGTGAAGATGAAAATGGTCACCGCAATCATCAAGCCATTCAAGCTGGACGAAGTGCGCGAAGCACTGTCCGCGATGGATGTGCAAGGCATCACCGTCACCGAAGTTAAAGGTTTCGGCCGTCAAAAAGGTCACACCGAGTTGTATCGCGGTGCGGAATACGTCGTGGACTTCTTGCCCAAGATCAAACTGGAAGCAGCGATCAAAGCGGACCAGTTGGATCGCGTGATCGAGGCAATCGAGAAAGCCGCCCAGACCGGCAAGATCGGCGACGGCAAGATCTTCGTGCAAGACCTCGAACAGGTCATCCGCATCCGCACCGGCGAAGTCGGTCCGGAAGCCCTTTAAGGAGAACATGATGAAGAAAATAATTGCATCACTGACGCTGCTGGCTTTGTTGTGCGGCCTCGCGGCACCTGCGTTCGCGGAAGAGGCGGCACCTGCTCCTGCGACGACTACCGTAGCCGCTCCGGCTGCGGAAGCTGCACCTGCAGCAGCCCCTGCACCGGTCCCCAACAAAGGCGACACCAGCTTCATGCTAATCGCCACCGTGCTGGTCATCATGATGTCCATCCCGGGACTGGCCTTGTTCTACGGCGGTTTGGTGCGCAGCAAGAACATGCTGTCGATCCTCATGCAAGTGTTCAGCATCTTCGCGCTGATCACCGTGTTGTGGGCGATCTACGGCTACTCGCTGGCATTCACCACCGGCAATGCGTTTATCGGTGGCTTCGACCGCTTATTCCTGAAAGGTATCTTCGACCCGGCATCCGGTGCGGTTGCCAATGCGGCTACTTTCAGTAAAGGCGTGTACATCCCCGAGTTCGCCTTCGTCGTGTTCCAAGCCACGTTTGCAGCCATCACGGTTGCGCTGGTTGTAGGTGCATTTGCCGAGCGTATGAAGTTCTCCGCCGTGCTGATGTTCTCGGCACTGTGGTTCACCTTCGCTTACCTGCCGATTGCACACATGGTTTGGTTCTGGGCGGGTCCTGATGCTTATACCGACGCGGCTGCGGCTGAAGCTGCCACGGCAACTGCGGGTTGGTTGTTCGCCAAGGGTGCACTGGACTTTGCGGGCGGTACGGTCGTTCACATCAACGCAGCTGTCGCAGGTCTGGTGGGTGCTTTCCTCATCGGCAAACGTATCGGTTACGGTAAAGAACCCATGGCTCCGCACAACCTGGTGATGACCATGATCGGCGCCGCATTGCTGTGGGTGGGTTGGTTCGGTTTCAACGCGGGCTCTGCTTTGGAAGCCGGCGGTACAGCCACCCTGGCTTTCGCCAACACACTGATCGCCACGGCGGCTGCAGTGCTGACCTGGTTGGCTGCAGAATGGGTCGTAAAGGGCAAACCGAGCCTGTTGGGTGCAGCTTCCGGTGCAGTTGCCGGTCTGGTTGCCATCACACCGGCTTGCGGTTGGGTAGGCATCGGCGGCGGCTTGATCATCGGTGCTTTGGCTGGCGTGACGTGCTTCTGGGGTGTCACCGGCCTGAAGAAACTGTTGGGTGCGGATGACTCTCTGGACGTGTTCGGCATTCACGGCATCGGCGGCATCCTCGGCGCATTGCTCACAGGCGTGTTCAACACCTGGAGCATGGGCGGCACCGGCATCATCGACTACGTGAACAACACCATCGTCGACACCACCATCAGTGGACAAGTGTGGATCCAAGCTCAGGCTGTGCTGACCACGATCATCTGGTCCGGTGTGGTTGCTTTCATCTGCTACAAACTCGTTGATCTGACCATCGGTCTGCGTGTCAAGGAAGAAGACGAACGCGAAGGTCTGGATACGACTTCACACGGCGAGCGCGCTTACAACCTGTAAACCTCTCCTCCCTGGAGCCTCCCCGGCTCCACTTTCAAGGGCACCGCAAGGTGCCCTTTTTTTGTTCCGCAAATTCCAGGCTCACCGGCAGCCTTGTATGGCGCATCAATATTTCACCTGACGCACTGTTCCAGTGCAAAACCTTGCGCGTTTATTTGGAAACACCCCTGCAAAGGCCTATTTACAGGTTGGCTCGCTTATTGCTGTCAGTTACCGGAAATACGGGGAGCCCACTTGAAACGAATTTTAATCATTGATGATGTTAGAGACCGCGCCGCATGGCTGAAGGCCAGTCTCGAACTGGCCGAATTCGAAGTGGTCGGGATTTTGGCATGGGAGCAGGTGGACGAAAGTTCGATCAGTTCCGCCTCGGCCGATGTCATCATCGTGGATGCCAATGCACCGGGGCGCGACACGCTTGAGCAGATCAGTCTGATGTCCAAAACGCTGGAGAAGCCGGTGGTCGTGCTGGGCGCGCAGAAAGACCCGCGCAGCATTCAGGAAGCGATGCGTGCCGGCGTCAGCGCTTACGTGTCGCATACGATTCAGGGCGAGGACTTGAGCGGCATCATCCAGGTGGCTGCCGCCCGCTTTGCGGAACACAAACGCTTACGCGACGAATTGAAAGAAGCGAAGGACCAATTGGCCGAACGCAAACTGGTCGATCAGGCCAAAGGCGTCCTGATGGCAGATCACGGATACAGCGAAGCGGATGCCTACAAGCGCATGCGCAGCATGGCGATGAGCAAAGGGAAACGCATGGTCGAGATCGCCGAAGCGATCATTCTCGCCAAAGAGCTGAGTGCTTGAAGGTTGATTGCGGAATATCTGTATAGCGTCTGAGACTGGGGGAGGGTGTCGGAAAATCGGCCTTATGGAAAGCTTTGCATAAGGCCGATTATGCAAAGTCGTTGATTATGT
>CAZRZH010000200.1:0-3726 GCA_964604485.1 uncultured Sideroxydans sp. | reverse complement strand
ATTTCTCCGCTGCGGGGATCAGCCGGGCCGAATTCATGACTCGACTTCGAGAGAGCGGGGTCATCAGTCAGGTGCATTACATGCCGGTTCCGGCACATCCCTATTATCGCCGTTTAGGCTTCTGCTCTGGTCACTATCCGAACGCACAGGCTTACTACCTCCAGGCCTTAAGCCTTCCGTTGTTCTATGATCTTACGGAAAAACAGCAGGATACGGTGATCACTCTTTTGATTAATTTGCTGCAGTGAAGATCGCTCTGGGTACTGCTCAATTTGGGCTGCCTTATGGAATTGCCAATCAAGCCGGGCAAGTTACCCGTTCGGCGGCAAAGGTCATGTTGGACCTAGCAGCGGCCAATGGTATTGACACAATCGATACGGCAATTGCCTATGGTGAAAGTGAAGCTTACTTGGGTGAGGTGGGCATCCTAGGCTTCAGGTTGGTGACAAAACTGCCTGCAGTGCCCGATGGTTGCGACGATGTAAAAGGATGGGTGCGGGGACAAGTTACGGCATCGCTGGCCCGCCTTGGCGTGAATGCTGTATATGGCCTCTTGCTGCATCGACCGGAGCAGTTGCTCGAGTCCGACGGTAAAGCACTTTTTCAAGCCTTGCAAGGCGTGAAAGATACCGGGCAGGCGCAAAAGGTGGGAGTGTCAATCTACGCTCCAAGCGAATTGGAGGCGCTAACCTCACGATACCGATTTGATCTGATACAAGCCCCGTTCAATCTTGTGGATCGCCGCTTACATGCAACGGGCTGGTTGCAACGACTAAAGGATGAGGGGGTCGAAACCCACACTCGCTCAGCCTTCTTACAAGGCTTGCTGTTGATGCCCCAAGCAATCAGACCAGCAAAATTTTCACCGTGGTCTGAGTTGTGGCGCACATGGCACGAATGGCTTTTACGTCATAGTGTATCCGCTGTGCAGGCCTGTCTGGCCTTCCCCCTCTCCTTTCCAGAGATTGAACGTGTTGTCGTGGGCGCAGACAGCGTGAACCAGCTGGAGCAAATCATCAGTGCAGCGACCAATACTGCTCCAGTTGATTTTCCGGACCTGCATTGCGATGCAGAGAATCTGATTAATCCGGCATGTTGGTACCTTTTATGAAAGTTGTTGCGCTCGTTCAGGCCCGCATGGGCTCCACCCGCTTGCCGAACAAGGTCATGAAGCCGATTGGCGGCATCCCGATGATTGAGCTATTGCTCTCACGCTTATCCCAGGCCAAAGAGGTGGATCAAGTCGTCGTTGCGACTTCAGTAGATGATCGCAATCAGCCGCTGGTCGAACATGTCCGCAAGCTCGGCTATGTCTGCGAGCAAGGCAGCGAGAACGATGTCCTCGACCGTTTTGTTCAAGCGGGGCGTGTGCACCACGCCGATGCCGTGGTCCGCATCACCGGCGATTGCCCTCTGGTGGATCCCTTGCTCGTCGATGAGGCCATACGCGGTTTCAAAGCTGCGGGTGTGGATTACTTCAGTAACATCAGTCCGCCGACCTACCCGGATGGGTTGGACATTGAGGTCTGCACCTTCAAATCACTGGAACAAGCCAGCCAAGAGACTCGTAAGCTGTCCGATCGTGAGCATGTCACGCCCTACCTGCGCGAATCCGGTCGGTTTAAGACGGCCGCCATGCAGCACAGCCAGGATCTCTCTGCTCTCCGCTGGACGGTAGATGAGTCGGCGGACTTCGCCGTGATTGAAAGAGTATTCCTGTATTTCCACCCCCGCACCGATTTTACTTGGGGGGAAGTACTCAGATTGCAACAGCACCGGCCGGACATTTTCAACATCAATGAGCACCTTGTCCGCAACGAAGGAGCCATTTGGGGCACCGGACAAAAGCTTTGGAAGCGCGCCAAACAAGTCATCCCGGGTGGCAACATGCTGCTATCCAAACGCGCCGAAATGTTTTTACCCGACCAATGGCCGGCCTACTTCAGTAAAGCCACGGGCTGCAAGGTGTGGGATTTGGATGGTCGCGATTATATCGACATGTCCATCATGGGCATTGGCACCAATGTCCTAGGCTACGGGCATCCCGAAGTGGATGAGGCGGTGCGCAAAACGATAGATGCCGGTAACATGTCGACCTTCAACTGTCCGGAAGAGGTTTATCTCGCCGAGCGGCTGGTGGAGTTGCATCCCTGGGCGCATATGGTGCGGTTTGCCCGCTCCGGCGGCGAAGCCAATGCGGTCGCCATTCGAATTGCGCGCGCGGCTTCAGGGAAAGACAAGGTCGCCTTTTGCGGCTATCACGGCTGGCATGACTGGTATCTTGCGGCTAATCTCGGTGATGAAACGCATCTTGCCGGGCACTTATTGCCAGGACTTGAGCCCAAAGGTGTCCCGGGCAATTTGCGCGACACGATTTTCCCGTTCACGTACAACCGCCTTGACGAACTCGAATCCTTGATCAATACCCACGATATCGGCGTGATCAAGATGGAGGTGTCACGCAACCAGGGTCCGGAGAACGGCTTTCTCGAAAAAGTAAGAAAGCTGGCCACCGACCGTGGCATCGTGCTTATCTTTGATGAATGTACATCCGGTTTCCGGCAGACCTTCGGCGGACTGCATAAGCTCTATGGTGTGGAGCCTGACATGGCGATGTTCGGGAAGGCACTTGGCAACGGCTACGCCATCACCGCCACCATTGGTCGCCGTGAAGTCATGGAAGCAGCGCAGACCACCTTCATCAGCAGTACCTTTTGGACCGAGCGGATCGGGCCGACGGCCGCGCTCAAAACCTTGGAGGTTATGGAGCGGTTGAAGTCGTGGGACACCATCACACAGACCGGCCTGAGCATCCGCCAGGGATGGCAACGACTTGCCGATAAACATGCTCTCAAAGTCGACCATTGGGGATTGCCGGCCCTGACAGGGTTTACTTTCCAGAGTCCCAATTCGCTTGCCTATAAGACGCTCATTACGCAAGAAATGCTGGCCAAGGGGTACCTGGCTGGCAATAGTGTCTATGCTTGCACCGAACACACGCCCCAAGTGGTGGCGGATTTCTTTGCGGCGCTCGATCCGATATTTATGCTGGTCAAAGAATGTGAAGAAGGCAGAGACGTGATGGGCCTGCTAAAGGGGCCGGTGTGCCACGGCGGGTTTAAACGTTTGAATTGAGACCGAATGAAAATTGCTCTTCGTGTCGATGCGTCAAGTCAAATTGGCACCGGACATTTCATGCGGTGCCTGACGTTAGCGGATGCACTCAAAGCTGGAGGCGCACAGGTCCGTTTTGTCAGTCGTCATATGCCGGAACATCTTAGGGGAATGTTGGTTGCGAAGGGGCATGAATTCATCCCGATAAAGAGCAGCCCGAGCGGGACTTCCGACGACCTGCCTCATGCTGCGTGGCTTGGCACCAGTCAGCATGCCGATGCCCGGGACTCCCTGGAGGCCTTATCTGATCAGACCTGGGATTGGCTGGTTGTAGACCATTACGCATTAGATGCCCGGTGGGAGTCGCTGCTGCGGAAAACAGTGAAGAAGGTCATGGTTATAGACGACATTGCTGATCGTCAGCATGATTGCGATGTTTTGTTAGATCAGAATTTGTATGCGGACATGGACACCCGCTACACCGGCAACGTGCCCGAGCTGATGGCCGGGCTGGAGGTGGTGCTGATCGCCGTCGGCCTGTTTGCCGTGGCCGAGGTGCTCTATGCGGTGATGTACGAAGGCCGTGTGGTCGAGACCCGCAACAAGTTGAGC
>CAZRZH010000199.1:0-3734 GCA_964604485.1 uncultured Sideroxydans sp. | reverse complement strand
CACCGATCGGGATCTGCTCGATCACTTTCGAAAGATCGTGTCCGAACCAAGTCACCGAAACCCCCTACGGATTGTCGAGCCGGATAGCTGCGCAAATCAACAGTGTATGCTACCTGCGGTTATCATAAAAAGCAACCGTTGGTATCCGTTATCGGCCTTGCTTGGTGATATTTTCCAAGCATGGTTCTCGCTGACGAAAAACAGGGTTTCAGTAGGCGCTTCAAGGAGGCGATGCGCAAGATCCGCGTCGATACGGACAGTCCCACACAGGTCGCGCGCGAATTCAACCTGCGCTACCACGGCGAGCCGGTGACGGCGCAGGCGATCCGAAAGTGGCTTGCCGGAAAGGCGCTGCCTTCGCAGGACAAGATTCGGGCTTTGGCCTTGTGGCTGGAAGTCACACCGCAATGGCTCAGATTCGGCGAAGCCGAGCGCAAGGAAGAGCGGGGCGGGGCGGGGGCGAAGCAGGACCTTGCGCCTTATGCGGTGGATCCCGCTTGGGTGATGAAAAAGCTCGAACTGCTCGACGAGCCGCACAAGAAGATGGTGCTCGAGATGGTGCGTGCGCTGCTGCGGCTGGAAGGCAAGCAGTAACGCCGCATTCGTGGCCGTCTAAGCATCATACAAGCGGTACACGCGATGCGTAACCCGATGCATCGCTGTGCTCTGCAAATATTCGCGCCGAGGTAGTCTAGGGGCTTGATGCGACTATCAGGGTAGGTTATGGCATGATGAGCGCATGGTTGCACTCATCAAAGATCGCTTTCCAGCTCCTCGGGGATGTTGCTCTGTTCACCATTCTTCTATTCCGACCGAGGCGGTCAGTCCAAGCCGAGAGTCTGTTTCTTCTGTAAGAATCCCGGAATTCGTCCAGTTCCTGCGTGAGGTCGACCGCGAGCTCAACCCGCGCAGTCTGATTAATTTTGTTCGCGCACCGACAGGCTGGCTCTTGGACGTGTTCGTAAGCAATGGAAAGAGTGTGGTTTAGGTGCGCCGGCAGCAGTTTCCTTGACATTCGCAACGAAAATGGATATCTTTGAGATATCTATAATTTTGGAGTTCTTTTATGACTGCCCGCAGTTCTGTCGATCAGATCCCGTTTCGTTATCGCGCCGCGGACAGCGCAACCGGTGTGACCCGCGATACCGCCAAACGCCTCGCGGAGCGACTAGTACTGGGACACGACAATTTCGAAACATTCGTACATACCAAACCTCCTCGCACCAATAGCATATGGCATGTTGCGCAATTAAGGTGTTTCAGTACTAGGCGTTGATGAGACGCAGGCGATTCATTTGGCATTGCACGACATGGCGGCCAAACTGCTTCCTCAGTACGAGGCCGATGAGGGCCCACTGACGCCCAATCAGATTCGCCAGATCAAGAAGGCCGCTCCGCAAGGGAAGAAACGTTCGGTGCGATCCAGCCTGTTCGTTGAGGTGGAGTCCGCATGACGTCTCGGTGGTGGGCAGAGCCCACCGCTGGCGAGATTGTCTGGTGCCATTTCCCGGACAAAATCACCCCTCGCCCAAAGCCACGGCCTGCACTCATTCTGGCCGTGTTTGACGACGATGCGCCGCAATTCACGGTGCGCGTCGCCTACGGTACCAGTCAGCGCGCAACCACACTGCACAGAGGCGAGTTCTCCATCCTGCGTGAGCGTAACCCTGCTGCGTATGACGCGGCCGGCCTCAGCTACGACACGAAGTTCGACCTGAAGCAAACCGTTGATCTTCCATACACGACCGAGTGGTTCTCGGTGCCGCCTGCCACGCCAAACAGGATGAATCTGGGCACTGGAGGGAGATTCTAATACTGGCTTAGATCCCGTCAAAGCCGAAACGGCCAAGTGCGGTCGCCCAGCAAGTGCGGCTGTCCGATCTTCGGCCGAAGTCACCTGTTTCGGTTGCGATTCGATGCAATCAACCTAAGCGGCTCGGCGTTACCTCCAGATGCGTTGCAGACGCATCAGACGTCAGACAGCCCCGATGCTTCCCTTGCGATTGTCTCGGCTCTCTGCGCCCTATCACGTACGATACTTAGGCCAACTTCGCTAACATCGGACAGAATGCCAAGCTTGGCCAAGCGGATTCTTACCCACGAGACTGAAAATTCGTCGAGAACCACGTCGGCGATATGTTCCGCCAATGTTTCCAGCAAGGAAAAGCCGGTGGTTTTCAGCACCGCACGGATTCGCTGTACCACGACCCCGTAGTCAACGGTCTCGCCAATGTCATCACTGGCCCAACGCCGCCCATAGGACAAACCAATATCGAGATCCAACCGAATGGTCTGTGGAGTGTGGCGTTCATGCGGATGAACGCCGATTAAGGTCGAGACCTTAAATTCCCGTATGAAGATGACATCCGTGTGAGAATTTCGGTCGAAGTATGGCCTCAAATCCGCGAAATCATTCAACTCGGCTTCACTCAAAGATGATCCTCCTTCCCACTGTGTTCATCCCGGTAAGCACCCATATCAAATCCACGCGGTCGGGGTCTGCATCAATCTTTCGCCGGAGATAAACAATGGTGCTACGGCGCAACGGGAAATTGGACAGCTATTAAGCAGGGAATGTGCCACGGGGAAATGCTCTTGCGAAAACGCGGCCAGATGCTGTGTATTGGTCACTTTTTCCCCAGGGGTGCCGCGGGACTGGATTAACAATACGTATCGGTACGCTACGGTGCGCTCCAGGCGTTTCATTTGGAAACGCGTTTAAGCGAGTCTATCGGGCACAGGATCGAGAGCCGTTGCATCTCAGGGTCCTGTGGAACGCATAGGCGTTAAGGCTGCTCTATAACCCGAGTCCTATAGCAATTCGTGAAGATCCGATTGGGTGCATAGGCAAAAAACACCTAATGCCAATCAGGTGGCATCTTGGTCCCTGTCTAATAGAATCATATCCGAGAAGTGTTCACTCCTAGAATACAATTCCATTCGCTGGAATGCCTTGGCCCGATGGCATAGTTTATGCATCTGCATCCCAGCCGGTACGTGTCGCACAATCGCCCAAGCAGCGACGGCGACCCCGCACCTATGGATTCCAACTAAGCGCTAACTGAGAGAGAACATGTCTTCCGACATCGAAATTGCACAGAACGCCAACATGCTTCGAATCAACGAAGTGGCCAAGAAGCTCGGCATTTCCGTGGATCATCTTGAGCCCTACGGCCATTACAAGGCAAAAGTGTCGCTGGACTATATCGATACTCTGAAAGACAAACCGAACGGCAAACTGGTGCTCGTGACTGCGATTAGCCCAACGCCCGCCGGCGAGGGCAAGACCACCACCACCGTGGGCCTGGGCGATGCACTGAACCACATTGGCAGGAAAACCGTTATCTGTCTGCGTGAACCCTCGTTGGGTCCGGTATTTGGCATGAAAGGCGGTGCCGCAGGCGGCGGCTATGCGCAAGTGGTGCCGATGGAGGACATCAACCTGCACTTCACTGGCGACTTCAGCGCCATTGCGCTGGCACACAATCTGCTGGCAGCGTTGATCGATAATCACATTCATCATGGAAATGACCTCGGTTTCGACGTCCGCCGCATCACCTGGAAACGCGTTGTCGACATGAACGACCGTGCATTGCGGGATATTACTGTTGCTCTGGGTGGCCCCGGCAATGGCTTCCCCCGCCAGGATGGTTTCGACATCGTCGTTGCTTCTGAGATCATGGCAATATTCTGCCTGTCGAAGAGCCTCAAGGATCTTAAAGCACGAATCGCCA
>CAZRZH010000198.1:0-3741 GCA_964604485.1 uncultured Sideroxydans sp. | reverse complement strand
CCGCACCAAACTCATCGAAGTCCTGCCGCACTACCGCGAACAAGCAAAAGCCTTTACCGAACTGGCAAAGGACGGCTATGTCAGCAAACTCGCCGCCGCCGACAAACAACGCGAACAGATCGAAAAAGAACAAGACCTCAAGACCCAAGAACACATCATCGCCAGTGCCCATGCCACACTCACCTCATCCAGCCGCAAACTGGAACAGATCAGCGCCGACTACCGCCAGCGCCTGCAAGCCGAACGTGCCGACATCAGCGACAAACTAGACAAAACCTTAGCCGAAGTTACCAAACAGGAATACCGCAACGGCCTGCTCGAACTCAAAGCCCCGCAAGATGGAATCATCAAAGACGTCGCCACCCACACCATCGGCACCGTCATCAGCCCCGGCACCATCCTCATGACCCTCGTCCCCAAAGACGAGATACTGCGTGCAGAAGTGTGGGTCAGCAACGAAGACGTCGGCTTCATCCATCAAGGCGACTCCACCAAGATCAAATTCGCCTCCTACCAGTTCCAGAAATACGGCATGGTCGATGGGCAAGTTGCACACCTCTCTGCCGATGCCACGGATAACACCCAACAAGGTGCGGGCTCATCTGCACCACCCACGGCCAAGTCACCCAATGGACAAGCGTATTCCTATCGCGCATTGGTAGACCTTAAAGCGCAAGAACTTATTGTTGACGGAATCAAACATAGCTTGAGTCCGGGTATGCAAGTCACGGCAGAGATACACCTTGGTACACGCACCATCTTCGAATACTTGCTATCGCCAGTGATGAAGGCGTTTCAGGAAGCGGGGAGGGAGAGATGAGGGTGGCGTGCATATAAAATTTGCGACGGTTAAGGGGGTTACATGCTGCAGCTATTAGACATTGATTTTGACCGCCGCATTGAGCGGTTTGAGTTTGCGGATGGGGCGGTGTGGGCGGCGGCGAATGATGGGGTGATTGAGGTTAGGAGGGTGGGATGAAAAAGCTCTCAACGCGAACTAAGCTTATTGCTTTGGTGTTACTTACGATTCCAATTGCGTATGCACTGAATTCCAAAAAGTCGTCGAATGGATGTGTTGACATTACTTTTGGTTCGGTGCGGCTCAGTGTCCCGCAGCGGCATATAACATCTCACAACAATAATTTTACTTTTGTATTTGATTCCAATGTTAAGGGCGTTGATTGCCCAGTTGGATGTAACGATTTATTGGTGAATGTTTCATCCACTAATCCTACGCCAGAACAGAATTGGAAATACTCCGAACCAAAGTTTACGGGGCGAATGAGCGGCACTTATCGGATTTATTATGATCGTTTTACCGATACCTCAAAACCTACACGGGAAACATTAGTGCCCTCGGATGTTGTTCTCTCGCAGGATGAATTCTACGTATGCACCCCAGAGGGGCGCGTGGTGAATCCAACTTGCAACATTAAAGTTGTTACCCAAAGCGGATTGGTTGCGTATTTCTATATACCGCGCAAGGTTCTTAGCAAAGCACGAGAAGCGGCTAGTTTTGTAAGGCAATCCATAGATCAGTTTACCGATAACCACGCGAAAGGAATATGCAAATGACCACCCAACTTACTCCACAGCAAATTCAGGCGGCACAGCAAGCATTTAATCAAGGAGGCGCACCCGCCATGTGGCAATATCTGGCCGGGCAGGGCGATAGCTATGCGGATAACGCGTACTCGATTATTGCTGACCCAACTGGCTTGATGGGGCAAATTGTGACGCAAAGCTGGATTAGTTCGGGAGCAGACTTATCGAAATTTCCTGCGGTGGCTGAAGCCTACGCGAGCAAATACCTTGACCTAATTGCTCAAAATAGTAATGGCACATTACCCAATGGTGGCGAGATTGTAACGGCATATAAAGCTGCCTTGACTGAAAACGGTGTCCCTGCCAACGCCGCAATCGATTCGACGATGGCGATTGGAATATGGACAACCATATTGGGCATGGAAACAAGCCGGCAGACAGGCGATTCACCCTATGATAGAAGCTGGATTGACCAAGCGACACAAGCCCTGCGGGCTGGTACCGCAGCTTTTGCTGGGGAACACGGATATTTATACGACAAAGAGACGGGACACTGGTTTATCGAGGTAAAGGATTTACAAGGGAATCATATTCGCTTTGATAATGCCTCTCCTGACATGGAGAGTCGTCTGAATTGGTGGGTGCGCGCTGAAAAAGATGCTCTCTGCACCCCCACCGACCTCGACGGCAACGGCATCCCCGATTTCATGGACGAGATCAACGCCAAATTCGACCAATCCCAAAAAATCGTCTCCCCCATCGTCCTAGACCTGAACGGCGATGGCCTCACCACCACCGGATTGAATGCCGGAACCTACTTCGACCACAACGCTAACGGGTTTGCAGAAAACACTGGCTGGGTGAATGCGCAAGATGGAATATTGGTGCGCGACCTGAACGGAAACGGAACAATAGACAGCGGACGCGAACTGTTCGGTTCCGAAACACTACTCGCCAACGGCCAACACGCCGCAAATGGTTACGTTGCACTCGCCGAACTCGACACCAACCAGGACGGTCAGATCAACGCGCAAGACGCCGCTGCCGCCAGCCTCAAGATATGGAAAGACACTAACGGCGATGGCTACAGCAGCGCCGACGAACTCATGACGCTTGCCGCCGCAGGCGTACAAAGCATCGCCACCGGCAGCACCACCGCAAACCAGATCGATGCCAACGGCAACACCATCAAACAGACCGGCACCTTCACCAAAGCCGATGGCAGCACCGGCACCAGCGCCGACATCTGGTTCAAGGTCGACAACACCAACACCCTCGCCACCGACTGGCTCCCTGAAACCGCAGCGGTCGCCGCGTTGCCTGACTTGCAGGGATACGGCAACGTGTATGACTTGCACCAAGCCATGCTCAGGGATGGCACGGGGCATTTGCAGGGGCTGGTGCAGCAATTTGCCAGTGAGACCAATTTGGCGGCACGCCATGCGGCGAATGATGCGGGGGTTGCGGTGAGGAGAGTGGGATGAAAGGTATGCCAATGCAGCGATATTTACTTCGAATCTTTGGTGCTCTACTAACGGTTGGGGTGTTTTTATCGCAGACTGCTTGCAGCAATCAGGAAAGCGACACTGCGAAGCTTGTTCGGACTGTCAATCTTGGAAAACCAGCTATGGCAGTGGCTTGGCGTCCAGATGGTAAACAATTTGCTGCGGTGGGATTTGGTAATTTAGGGGTTTGGGATGCCACTACCGGGAAACAAGCCGCTACACCTGCGATGTGGGCACTTGAATCATCGCTAGCCTACAGCCCCGATGGCCGCTTGCTGGTTGTGCACAAGGCCATGAAAGACCATCAGGGAACGAGTGCATTGGTGTGGCTGGATGCCAGGGATCAGCATGTAATCAGTGAATATTTCGACGAATATCCTACGCTCATACCCGGCATGGTATTTAGCCCCGATTCTCGTTTTTTGGTGATGGGAGCGGGGGAAAAAAACGGCGGCGTGGCAAACGTTTTTGATACAGCAGAAAAAAACCCCATTGCCCAACTGATACCGGCGGTTCCAGATGGATGGAGGGGTGAATCAATTAAACGCATCATTTTTAACCCGGATGGTTCCCTAGTCATCGCCGGGGGATTAAGTGGTGCTGTGAACGTGTGGTCAACCAAAGATTGGCAGCTCATCAAAACCTTCAAGGCGCACAAGGGCTATGTACTTTCCATGGCATTCAGCCCGGA
>CAZRZH010000197.1:0-3778 GCA_964604485.1 uncultured Sideroxydans sp. | reverse complement strand
TCGAAAGCAAACTCAAGACCGCTTTAAGCAAACCGGCGTGTCCGCCACAAAGTTCCATGAGGTGCGCCTTATCGTTAGGAGTGAACTCATGTGAGCGTTGACCTGCTAGATAATCAACCATTTGTCGAGCGTCTGCTTCATTGTAGGGTCCTAAGCTGCAAACGTTACGGCTCACCAACCGATAAAAATGCTCCACGTCAGCACGGTCACTGCGTAAACGGGCAAAATCGTCGGTGCCAGCGACAATGTAGATCAACCGCTCTTTGTGGGCATCGCGTAAGGCACGTAGAGAGCGAAACAGGGAGGCGTCAACGGTTTGAACGACTGCATTGAATTCGTCGAAAAGTATTACGAGGCGTTGGGAAGGACGGTTCAACAAGACGTTCAGGTAGCGCTCAACAGTGCGTTGGGCGACCAGAGGATCTTGTCGGCGCATAATTTCGTTGTGGAGAGCGGCAATAGCTGAAGCGCTTTTGCCTTTCATGCCGAGCGTATCGAACTGGGCAACCATCTCATTCAGGATCAATTCGTAGACCGCCCAGCTCGAATGATTCACCAAACTTAGCAGGTCTACGTGAACAAAAGAAAAGTTGGGATGGTCACGCCCTAGATAATGTTGATGCACATCGGGGCGGAGCAGAAAACGAAGGAAGTTGGACTTACCGGCACCGCGCAGACCAACAAGGCAACCACATTGCCCGGTATGGATCCAGCCCATGACTTTTTTAGCTTCTGCCGCACGATAGGAGAGGCTATAACGATTCTGATTTTCCACGACTGTTCTTTCCAAGCCTCGACTAACAATCTCCGCCGTTTCGCACACAAGAATAGTGTACTCTGATTCTCTCACCATCAACTAAACGCGGCAAACCCAGTTTTCGTCGGCTTTCAAAATTGTAAGAAAAGGTGCCAGCCTCTGTCATGTCTGTCAGGGAAATACGCCCTACACTGCAATCAATGCTGATCGCGACAGCAGACTGTGTATCACGTTGTCCGGGGAGCCTGGCACACATGCTAAATACTATCCGCCCCGGAATTATCAAAAGGAGATCGACTTATGTCACAAATGCAAGTTTTCTACAACCAACTTTTCTCGGCACCTGCCAACGCAGCGTTGGCACCATTGTCGAAGCTGACTCAGTCTGAGCTGTCCCGAGTCAAGCTTTCGACTCTTGAATGGTGGAACTGGTAATTGCTTCACCATTAATCAAATATGGCTGGTCGGGGACAAATCCCGGCCAGCCACAAGGAACTATTCTGATGGATTCGTATCAGTTGATTGTCGAACATTGGGATGCACTCAACCTTCACAGTGAATGGAGCGAAGCACATGGCGTTTTAGAACGCATCGCTATCAAAGAACCGCGCGACTGGCGACTGCCAGTGTTAGCCTGCGAAGCGGTTGGCGGCAGCCCCGATGAGTCAACGCCAGCGATTGCCGCTATCGCCTTCGCCCAAATCGCTATTATCCTGATTGATGATATGTTAGATGGCGATCCACGCGGCGAACATCACAAGATTGGATTACCCGCTGCAGCCAATCTCGCCGCCGCTTTTCAATGTGCCGCGCTGGATTCTTTAGCGCGTGCCGAACTTGATCCGACGATCAAAACGACGGCGATGGATAGTTTAAATCGGATGCTGCACATCACCGCCTATGGTCAGTATCTTGACACACAAAATATTTTAGACGAAGCCGCGTATTGGCATGTCGTGAAAAACAAAAGCGCACCATTTTTCGGCACAGCACTATATCTCGGCGCATTGTGCGGTGGTGCGTCGCTTGAAGTAGCACAACGCATTACACGATTTGGTCAACTTTATGGTGAGATGATTCAGATACATGACGACTTAAACGATAGTCTGGCTATTCCCGCCAACCCCGATTGGAAATTGGGTCGTGCCTCCCTCCCGATCTTGTTTGCGCAAACCGTCGAACATCCCCAACGTGAACGTTTCTGGGAATTGCGTCAGGCTATTGCGGATCCTGAAGCACTGATCGAAGCGCAAACGATCTTGCTCCGCAGTGGAGCAATCAGTTACGGCATCCATCATTTGCTGGAACGTCATCAGGAAGGGTGCGATCTTTTGCGGATGATGACACTTCAACACAAAGAGTCGCTAGAATCTTTGCTGGAGGAGCAGGTTGAACCGATACGGCAGTTGTTTCTATCAATTAATGAAACGAAGCGGGTAACGGAGTGATCAAACCCAGCTGGCGCGCCTTCAGCACCGCCGTCGCAAGATTTTTTACCCCAAGACGAAAGTAGACTTGAGAAAGTAGGTTACGCACGGTGGAATTGGCGATACTCATTTTGGCAGCCAGCTCATTACAAGAAAATTCCGGGTAAGCTGCCGCTAACGAGAGCACTTCCAATTGGCGAGGTGTGAGAGCTAGCAAATCTTCCGATTTACGCTTGAGGATCTCTTGTTGCGCCCGCGGACTCAGATGTATCTCTCCCTCTGCCGCCGCCAACACGATTGATCCCAACTCTTTGATGGATGCGGTATCGTCTTTAAGGATATAGCCGCTTGCGCCAGCGTTCATAACACCATTAATCAACGCCCGTTCGGTAATCATTGAAATGACCAGAATAGAGACATCGGGGTATTTTTGTTTTATGCTGGGGATGACGTGAAGAATTGGATAAGGGCTGGGATTATCGGCAGCCGTAGGGGCGTTAACATCCAAAAACAATACATCAACAGCAGTTTGCTGCAGCAGATCTTCCAACTCCACGCCTGACGACGCCACCCCTACAATTTCAATCTGTGGGGTCTTGCTCAACCGCCACCTGTAACCATCAACAATGCCCTGATGATCATCTAGGATCGCCAACCTAATTTTGGGAAGCATGAGGAATCCTCCACCCAATTACACAACAGAATGGACAAGTGCCTTTCACCAACGCCCTCTCCTACGTTTTAGGATAGCAGAGTCATTCTCTAATTTCAATACTTTAAAGAATAAAACAGTACAACTGTCTATACGTTTGCCTAGTTTGCCTATTAACTAGAAGACCGCCAATTAATTTCAACCCGCGTACCGTGTCCGGCGGCTGTCTCAATATACAGATCAGCGTCAACGAGAGAGGCGCGCTCATACATCCCCACCAAACCAAAATGGCCATCGACTTGCAGTTTTGCTAAATCGTTCTTTGCTGCCAACTCAAACCCCGTCCCATCGTCTTCGATTGCAAGATGAAAGGACTGTGCTTCGAGTCGGCCGCGTACAGTGAGTGTGTGTGGTCGTGCATGCTTCAGTGCGTTCTCACACGCTTGCTGCACGATGCGATACGTATACAGCTCGACTTGCTCTTTATACCGCACACCTGATTCGACTTCGGGTACTTCCAGTACAATTTTCACGCTATCGCCAGCGCGATCTTGCAGAGCGTCAACCAGACTCACCAGCGCCAAGTACAAACCATAATCCAACATGCGGGGACGCAAATCAGAAATTGTCTGCCGCAGACTGGCAATAACTTTTTCAAAACTATCTTGGGAATTCAGCGACATAACACGGTCGCCAAGACCCTCCTTGAACACTGCCAGTTCGTTTAGCACCTGATCGTGTAGTTCGCGCGCCAGACTCGCCCTTTCAACTTCACGCTGGTCAATATCATTCTGGTAGAGCGTGCGCAATTGTTCGGCTTGCGCAATGTTAGTCAAAGCAATTGCCGTTTGATGAGCAAGCGATTGAAGAACTTTGATTACTTGCGGGCTGTAATAATCATCCGGGTCACGCCGCCCGAGCAACCAAAACCCAGTCGGTTTT
>CAZRZH010000196.1:0-3792 GCA_964604485.1 uncultured Sideroxydans sp. | reverse complement strand
AAAGCGGACAATTCATGTGCTACAGAACAGGACAAGTCTAAAAACCCGCGACAGACGTATAACGTTCACGCTCACCGGCGCGCGACTGCGGATAGTTGGTCAAAGTGCGCTGCGTCCGCTGCGCTGCCAAGTTAGCCGACATATCCGCGCGACTTCAATACGACCATCATCGCCAGTACGAAGGTGACAAGCGTGTGGAACCACATGGACCAATCTTTGAAATAGCCTCGATCCAAAGCACTGCCGGTTCTTGGGCGTGGGTCCGAGCCAATGCCGTGTACGCCGACAGTCAGAACTCTCGCGGCTTCTGAATAGAAATGATCGAAGCGTATCTTGTCATTGTCGTTGGCCATCCAAAGCGGAATAAGCCAGGTTACGACGTAGAAGGCAGTCAGCGCGAATGGTGACCACCACGGCAGACTGGTCTTTATTACAGCTGCCGATGCCAACAGTGCAGCCCAAAGACCAAGACTGACTTTCCACTCGTAGCTACGGCGTGCGTCGTGTCTGCCCCCGGCCAATTCCGCCAATTTTGCGCAGGCGTCGAACTGCTCTTTCGGTGTCATGTCGGATAACGTTCTTGGTCAGCCGCGCGCGGCTTCATGCGCGTCGGCTGCACCAAGGGGTTAAATGACAGCTCTTCACGCCTTACCTTGCTCGATCTTGCTGCGTAGGGCGTCGTGTCTCTGCTGCAGATGGTCATAGAACGGTTTTAGGTTTTCTTCGGAGTGGTCCAACCGTTCGATGACCTCGCCAGGAATGGATTTCGCGATCCATCGATCCCAAAGGTCAACAAACTCAATGAGACGCTGATAGTGCTCTCGGGTGTCCACATCAGCCAGCCAAAGATTCTCACGGAAAAGTTTCACCATTTGCCGATACGCGGGCAATAGTTCTTCCTGAAGCTGTTTGTTGTCGTATTCGATGAGCTTCTCGAACTCAGGGCCGCGAGCGATTGAAAACTCTCCGAGTGCGTCGACACTGATCTGGCGCTTTTCTTCGCAAAGCTCTCTCCAAACGGTCCCTGCCGTGTCGTGAATTCGAACTCGGAGTTCGCTGCGCATTCGAATTTCGCGCCGAAGTCCAAGGATAGGCGAGTAGAAATCCTTGAGTTGTTCTTCCACGAATGCAAGACGGCGCTGACTCCGCTCGCGCCGACCGGTGAGCCATGCGCCGATGACGACGCCAACAAGTCCCGATAGCGCGGGGATACCGATCGATATGCCCCAGCGGACGAGTTCAACCGATTGCTGATCTGTGGTCATGGCGATGGTCGCCGCTGTCATTTAACTTTCCAAATGAGAGGCGCGAGCCAGCAAGCGGAGCGCCGCTGGCGACGCGTCCTTCTCGATTTGGGGGTTAGACGGCGGATTAAGGATCAACGCCATGGCGCTTTAGAAACGCACGCAGATCTTCTGCCAATGCAGCATAGCCGATCACGAGTTGCACCTGTGCGCGAAGCTCCTCGAGCACCATGCCGACCACTTGTCCTTCTGAAACCGTGGTCTTTGAACCATCGGGGCGAGTTGCTTCATAGGTAAAGCCAGATTTCTGATTTGAGAGCGCCTGAAGAGCGCTGATGGCAATCGGTGAAATTGGTGCGAGTTTGCTCGATACGACACCGATTACTTCGCCCGTTTCAAGGTGGACTAGCGGGCCGCCGGAATTGCCCCGGTTGAACGCTGCGTTCACGACCCATCGCCGAATGATGGAACCAGCCTGACTCCTGATTGCATCCAGGCCGGACAGATAGCCCACGCTCAAGAGTGGTGCTGATCCGGAATATCCCCCAGGATAGCCCCAAGTGGTTACCTGAGTCCCAACCGCAAACTCTGCTTTCGCCGCAATTGGTAAAGCGGATGTTATTATGGGGGATCTTGGCATTAGCAATGCAAGATCAGTGTCGACGTCTGAAGCAGCCACGGTGGCTGGCACCTGCGCTCCCAACGAAGAAAGAAGAAAAATCTCAGTACAGCCATGCACGACATGTTCCGCAGTGACTATTCGACCGCTCTTGTGTAAGAAGCCTGTTCCGCCCGAACCCTCGCGCGGACAAATAACGCGGAACACCGAGTGAATTGCAACATTGCCTCCCTTCCCTGCGGAATCGGTATCAATGGGCGCAGCGAGTGGAATTTCGGAAAGAGAACGTTGATCAGCGGCCATAGAATTGCTCCAACTCGCGAGCCAAAAGAGCAGGTACGCCAACATCGAAGCCATTCGCATGCACGGTCGCATATTTGGCGCAGTAATGAAAATTGTGCCGTCTAACGTCCGACGTAACCGGCCGACGGAGGCCGAAGGCCGGAGCGAACCTGCAAGCGCAGCTTGCAGGCGGTCCGGTTGACGGAGGGGTTGGGCGTCATTGCCAGAAGCGCCACCAAGGTTTGGAATCGGCAGACGAGGGGCCCTTGCGGAGAACTTCGAAGCGTTCGTAGTCGACGCCAGGAATGTCTTCATCGTGCTTGAAACCGATAATTTCTTTGGCCGCGTTTAGTGGGATTTCAAAGTAGTGGTCGACGCCCGCCTTTTCGCCCCCGTCTGCCTCTTGTGCTTCCTTGTGCTCCGCAGCCATGGCTTCGAACCCGCTTGGCAGGGCACCAGAAGTGTTTAAGTGAATGGGGCCATTTTCACCAACATGTTCCGCACGCCATACCTGACTGCCGGCGGCCCAATACTCAGCGGAGCTGAACATCACATGCTCCTCGATTGAGCATGCGACGACGGGAAAGTGTTCAGACAACGGTGCCAGAATCTTCGGTTGGAGAAATCGGCTGTCGCACCCACGGCCAACGACGAGAAACCAATTGGTGGGGAGCTCATAGCTCGACAGCGGTTCTCGCGCGTATTCGCACGATTGACCAGTGCGGAAGTAACCGAGTTGCCGAAGTGCTTCGTCCGCGTTGGAGATTGGGACAGCAAGTAAGGATAGCGAGTAGCCCATGTTATGACGCCCAACGTGGAGCTAAGAGGCGCGCCGAAGGCACGTCCCGCTTGAGCGCAGGGTTAGGCATGGGTTGCGGATGCTATCAACGGAAAGGCAGATGGATTGCGTATGGACTCGACGGCCAAGTCAACGTCCAGCAACGGCCAAAACAGATGATCTTCAGCTGGCCACTCGACCTCACATAGCTGCTCGATTGTTGCGCCCCGAAACCACGGGAAATCAGTAAAGGGCAAAAACAACTCCTCGTCGGCAAGCAGCAGCCAGAAGCCGTGTTTTGAAACATTGGTGATTTCAGCTTGGAAAGTGGATGTGCCAGGCATGGGCTATCTCCTCCATGTGAACAACGACAAGACGTTGAGCTTCGTTGATTTGTTTGGGCGAAAGCCCGGTGCTTGTAGCAAGTGCTAGTTCAGGCGACAGCCAAAACTTGGCTTCCCCATCGGGATGGCTGACATGCACATGCATTCTCGGTTCTTCCCGCGAAAAGAAAAAGAACCGAAAACTGCCCTCACGAAAAATTGTAGGTGACATGGCGCAAATTATAACGCCTAACGAGGCTGTGCAAAAACCCAATTTACGATCGGCGGCCGGTGTTGGCTTGTGGTGATTGCGGTCGAAGTGATTGCAATGGTTTTCATAGGTTTAGTTTCAGCCATCTTCCTGAAATGCGCAAGCGGCGGGGCGCGTAGGCCACTGCATCGTTCTCTACTGCGCATAACCGTGGTGCGTTAGCTTCTCAATGTTGTGCACCATGCAGTAAAGCTTCCATTGGGTGTCCACTTTGCGCTGGCCTCTGAGCGTAAAGCGATCAAGGCGCTTGTTGTGGCGTAGGTTGCCAAACACCG
>CAZRZH010000195.1:0-3908 GCA_964604485.1 uncultured Sideroxydans sp. | reverse complement strand
CGCGGTAAATTTACTCCCGGCAACATCGTACGTCAGCGCGTCCCCAAGTTGGATGTTGAGGGTCTTGGCGATGCCCTCCTCGACTGAAAGTTGCCCGGTGCTGTTTTTCACCCACCACTGCCCGGCCACCACCTCATTCCATACCGGCATCTGTTCCATGTACGAAAGATTGAATTAGCGATCCACCAATCAGCGTGCGCGCGAAACCGCATAACTGTCGCCACTCACCGGCTTTTCATTGATGGCAACCAGCCTGCCGCGAACCATCGGCTGCAATTCGGGCGGTGGCAACAAGTTGCGCGCGAAAAAATCCAGCACCGGCTGAGTTTGGTCCGGCTGTAAATTCACCACAAAGCGGTTCGGTGTATCCGGCGGTAACTTTCCCAGCCAGCTTTGCATCAGATCGGCCCGCACCAGTGTCAACACCAGCAGCGCCATGCCTCCCATACTCAAGGCCACAACTTGTATCGCCGAGTTACTTCCGTGTCGCACCAGGTTGTTGAGGGCGTGTCTCCAGTGGGATTTAAACATCGACGAATAGCGCGCCAACCCGCGCAGCATGACCCATACCAACCAGGCAAACAGCAGCAGCCCCGCCAGTAATCCGCCCAACACTGCCATGCCCAATTTCAACGAGCCCGCATGCCACAAAAATAATACGGCCAACACAGCGATTGCAAGTCCGTAAATCAACCAGCCACTCACTTCGGGCGCACCCGTCTCGCGGCGCAATACACGCAGCGGCGAAACGTTGCGCAATTGCAGCAACGGCAAAAATGTGAAACCAAGCAACAGCGCGAAACCGCTGGCAGCCGCCTTGAACAACGGCAATACACCGGGCTGCGGCAGCGTCGCGTCGCGCATACTGGCAATGCTCTCGACCAACACCAATTGCGTGACATAACCCAACAACCCGCCGAACAAAACCGCCAACACACCGAGCAACAGAAATTGATACAGAAACAAACCCAGCACTTGAGCCTGCTGCGCGCCAAGGCAGCGCATCACCGCAACTCCATCCAGATGGCGCAGCACAAAACGCCGCGCCGCCAATGCCATCGCCGCACCCGCCAAAATCGCGGCGGTCAGCGCGGCAAGGCCGAGGAAATGTTCGGCACGTTCCAGCGCCGTGCGTATCTCGGGACGCGCATCACGCACGTCTTCCATTTTTTCGTTGCCGGAAAGTTTTTCTTGCAGTGCCGCGCGCAGCTCTAACACTTGGGCCGACTCCCCCGCGAACATCAAACGGTAGGAAATGCGGCTGCCCTCCTGCAACAAACCGGTGCCCTCCAAATCGACCTCGTTCATCAAAACGCGCGGGGCAAAACTGGCAAAACCAATCGACTGGTCGATGTCTTTCACAATGCGCGCCGCCACAATAAAACGTCGCGCACCAATACCCACAACATCGCCCACCTGCATATCGAGACGCCGCATCAAGCGTGCATCGACCCACACCGTTCCACTAGCGGGAATACTCGCATCCCCGAGAGTTTCACTCCCCCTCCCACCGGGGGAGGCTTGGCCTGTCCTGAGCTTGTCGAAGGAGGGAGGGGGAACACGTATTGACACACCCTCCCCCCCATCAGTTTCAATCTTTCCGCGCAACGGATACCCGACCTCCACCGCTTGAATCTCGCTCAACATCACCTGTTCGCCGTGCGCCACCATACTGGGGAAAGTTCGGCTTTCAACCACGCTCAAACCGCGCTGCCGCGCCATCTCACGGTAGGCTGGAACAAACGGTCGGGTGGAAGTAATGCGCAGATCGGCACCGATCAAACTCTGCGCCTGCTGCTGCAATGCCTGCCGCACACGGTCGGCGAACAACCCCACGGTGGCGAGACTGCCCACCGCCAATACCAGCGCCAGCAACAGCACACGCCACTCCCCGGCACGCCAATCGCGGCGCAGAAGTTTAAGAGAGAGGCGAAGAAGATTCATTTATTCATGCCGGACTTAATCAGCGTTTTCCTACTGACAGCCTGATCGCCCTCGACCGAAATACGCACACGCTGACCAACATGCAGATGAGCCGCTTTTGCCACTGCCGCCGGCAATCGCACCCCCGGACTATTTCCCCATTGCTTAATATCGAGTACAGCTTCAGACATATTCGCCCCGCTTTCAAATGTATAAGCCAAAGCCTATACATCATGTCCGCGAGCGTCAAATATCGAATCGGGAATCAAACTCCAATCGGGATTTTTTAGCTTGGGTGAATGTGTTAATGCAAGACTTGGCCAGTCGTTCATCACTTGCCGCAATTCAACACGGTCCGTATCGCACCTGATACAATCTGGTCAGGCTGACTAGATTCGGAGATTATCATGCAAACATGGCAACTACAGGAAGCAAAGGGCAAGTTCAGCGAGGTCGTTAAACGCGCGCAAAGCCAGGGGCCGCAAAGCATCACCGTACATGGCGAGCCGGTTGCCGTGCTGATCTCCCGTCGCGATTATCTGAAGCTCACCCATCCCAAACCCAGCCTGGTCGAATTGCTGCGCACATCGCCACTCGCGGGCAGCGATCTTAAAATCACGCGCGAGCAAACTCCCACGCGCAAGATCAAGCTATGAGCTACCTGATCGACACCAACGTCATTTCGGAATTGGTGCGCCCCAAGCCCGCCAAAGCAGTCTTGACATGGTTCGAAAACATCCCTTCGGAAGCCCTGCACATCAGCGTATTGACCTTGGGAGAAATCCGCAAAGGGGTTGAACAAATGCCGGACGGCGAGCGCCGCGAAAAGTTACGACTATGGCTCGAACACGACTTGGCCGGATGGTTCGAAACCAGAGTACTACCCGTAGATATTCAGGTGGCAGACCGCTGGGGCAGACTGGTTGCTCAGATGGGACGGCCTGTGCCCAGCATAGACAGCCTGCTGGCCGCAACCGCCCTGCACCATGAACTACGCTTGGTCACACGCAACCAAAAAGATTTCGACTACCCCGGATTGGAAGTCATCAACCCGTGGGGCTAAAGGTTTCGAGAGCCCTTCCAAGAATTGTATCTGAGCCTGAACACATAAATTTTCCACGGGATGCGTTATTGCCAGACCTACCCCTGCGTTTTCGGGAAGCGTGATTTCAAGACCTGCGTTTTCGCTGGAGGTATCACCCTCATGCTTGATTGAAAAGAAAAATCTGTTTTAATGCCAATCTGTAAACAAATAATGCGTAAGAATTCATTATCATGGGTCAGGCTAAATCAGAGTGGATGAGAGACTGGAATTCCCCAGACACTTACGTCTGTGCCAAGTGTGTTGAGGATGAATTTCTCAAAGAGGTCATCCGCAATAATGCTTGTCAGCATCAGTGTAATTACTGCGAGAGCAATAGTCCCGCTCTTTCAGCTGCACCGGTAAGTGCACTAATGGAGCATGTAAGCAAGACGGTTTTCTATTATTTCAGCAACCCCACCAACGGTAACGTGCCTTACGATGAGGGCTGCATCGTCGATCCAATTTGTACTTACGATGTACTGAATGGACTGTCGCTCGACTGCCATGAGCAGCTTTTCGACGATATTGCAAATGCGTTTACAAACAATGTCTGGGTAAGAGCAGCAGACGGAAACTGGGCAGCTTCTCATCCCCACGAAGCAATGAATGAATCATGGAATTACTTCGTCAACTTTGTTAAGCACAACGTGCGCTTCTTTTTTCAAAACCCGACCACCTCAAACGAAACAAGATGGCAGGACTATGAGCCACAGCAAATGTTGCCGATCATCGGCAAACTGGTTAAGCGGTTTAAATTGCTTAAAAAGTTACCCGCAGAAACCGATTTATTCCGTGTGCGGGAAAGGCACGAAGATGCTGATTGGGAACTCAATGAAAAGCAAATGCGCGAACTATAGTGGCCCCCGAATATAAGACAGTAGATTAAGCTGTTGTCCGAGAC
>CAZRZH010000194.1:0-4018 GCA_964604485.1 uncultured Sideroxydans sp. | reverse complement strand
AGAAGATGCGCCAACTCATAAGCAACCTGCCCGTCGGTAACTGTCATTTTGATCGTCGTATCCGTGCGCAATATCTTGGATACGTCGAAACGGTATCCGCGCCGCTGTGCTTCGCACAACACTTCTTGCAAATAGGCACCGATGGCCGCCAGCGGATCGGGATGTTTTTTGAAACGACTTAGCTGCGGATGATTGCGATAACCTTGGGTCGCACCGAGCAACACCTTTTGCGCCAGCAATGTCTCCCGCCACAATGCCACCAACCCTTTGGCGTCAAGGTGCTGCGGATGCAAGGACCAGAGGCGCATGCTTATTTCAGCCAGCCCTTGCGGTAGAAATACCAGAATGGAAGTATCACCGTGAGTCCCATCAACAGCAGCGCAAGCGGGTATCCCAGACTCCAACCGAGTTCCGGCATGTATTCGAAGTTCATGCCATAAATGGACGCGATCAGCGTGGGCGGCAACAAGGCCACCGAGACCACCGAGAACAGTCGCACGATACGGTTCTGGTTGATGTTGATGAAGCCGACCGTGGTGTCCATCAGGAAGTTGACCTTGTCGAACAGGAACGCGGTATGCCCTTCCAGCGATTCGATATCCTGCTGAATCTGATGCACCTCTTCGATCTGCGCGGGACTCAACCGCCTGGAGCGGATCAGGAATGAAAGCGCGCGTTGTGTATCCATGACGTTGCGGCGGATGCGCCCGTTGACATGTTCGGCCTGCGCAATCTCGGCCAGCGAAGCGCCCGCCTGATGGTCGCTCAACGGTGAACTCAACACACTTTGACTCACCCTGCCCAGGTCGGCGTACACCTCTTCCAGCGCATCGGCAGAAAACTCGACATCCATCCCGTACAGATCAACCAGCACATCGCGGCAATCCTCGATGTCACCCGACTCCGCCCGCAAGCGCATGCGCAACAGGCGAAAAATCGGCAACTCTTCCTCGTGGATACTGATGAGTGTGTCGCCGGACAACACGAACGCCACCGCCACGCTGTGCGAGTGGCTCTCTTTGCCGGACAGAAAATCCGAGCGCAGATGCAGGGTGCCTTCATGTTCGAAGAAACGCGCGCTGGCCTCGATGTCGCGCAGATGCTCGGGGCGCGGCAGATTCAAACGGAAGTTACGCTCTACCCATTCGATCTCCTCTTCCGTGGCAGCGACCATATCCACCCACACCGGCCTGATGGATTCCAGATCGGCATCCATCACCACCGGCAGGCGGCCCAGTTGTCCGTTGTTCAGCGTAAAAGCATGCAGCATGATGTTCCCTGTAAAAAATTCGACGTCATTTTAGTGCCGAAGCGGCAAAACGTCCCAACACCTCGTAGTGTCCTGCCCGGCCATCGTTAATCGACTGCACCAGCACAAAGTCGGAGCATTCCCAGTTTGCCACAGGCAGTGTTGGCAATTCTGCATCACTCCATTGGGCATTGCGCAACAGGGTGACATGCGGTTTGTAAGGACGGGACTCAAAATGGAACGTGTGCCTGCGCAAACTTTGTTCCAGATTGCCCACCAGATTCAGCAGTTGCGCGGGGACGTTGCCCGGTGCAGCAAACACAATGTGGTTATGGCCCCAGTAACGCGCTGTATCGAAGCTCAATTCGAACGCATCGAACTCCACTTCCAACGCAGCCAGTTGCAACGCTTCGAGCCGGCTCTTGCCCACCTCGCCCAAGAAAACCAGCGTGGCATGCAAACTGTCCGGCCGCATTGCGCGGCCTCGACACAGGGGTTTCAATTTATCCTGCCAACCCGCCAAAAGCGCCCGGCCTTGAGAGCTCGGCCACAGGGCAAAGAAGACACGTACAGTTTCGTCGGCTGAATCCATGCCGCGCATTTTATCCGCAACCCTGCCGGGGTCGAGAGATCGCTTTCGTTGCGGTAGAATGCGCGCCTTGTTGAATGGCACTAAATCATGAGCGCACGCCTACGCGAAATTCCCTACAACTACACCTCCTTCTCCGACCGCGAGATCGTGCTGCGCCTGCTCGGCAGCGAAGCGTGGGACATCATCAACACCCTGCGCGAGGAACGCCGCACCGGACGTTCCGCACAGATGTTGTACGAAGTGCTGGGCGACATCTGGGTGCTCACGCGCAACCCGTATCTGGAAGACGATCTGCTCGGCAACCGCAAACGCCGCAACGCCCTGATCGGTGCGCTGTACCACCGGCTGAATGCCATCGAGGCGCGCCGCCAAAATAACGACAAAGTCAAACGTCTGCTCGACCTGACCACGCAAGCGGTCGAACAATTCGCCGCCGACTACGAACATACCCTGCGCTTGCGCAAACAGACCCTGCGTGTTTTGAGCCGCCTCACCCGCCGCGACAACATCCAATTCGACGGCTTGGCGCGCGTATCGCACGTCACCGATGCTACCGACTGGCGCGTGGAATACCCGTTCGTGGTATTGCATCCGGATACGGAAACAGAAGTCGCGCCGCTGGTGCGCGCCTGTATCGAACTCGGACTGACGATCATCCCGCGCGGCGGCGGCACCGGTTATACCGGCGGCGCCATCCCGCTGGACAAATTCTCCGCTGTCATCAACACCGAAAAACTGGACGGAATCTCGGATATCGAATCGCAGATATTGCCGGGGTTGAGCACGCCCTACGCCACCATCCATTGCGGCGCGGGTGTGGTGACCCGGCGCGTGATGGAAGCGGCGGACAACAACGAGCTGGTGTTCGCCGTCGACCCGACTTCGGCGGATGCCTCATGTATCGGCGGCAACGTGGCGATGAATGCCGGCGGCAAAAAAGCCGTGTTGTGGGGCACCGCGCTAGACAATTTGGCTTCCTGGAAGATGGTCACACCGGACGGGTTGTGGATGGAGGTCGAGCGTCTCGACCACAATCTGGGCAAAATTCACGATGCGGAAAATGCGAAGTTCCGTGTCAGTCGTTTCCACGAGAACGGCAAGACGCCGTTTGGAACCCCCGAGATATTGACCATTGCCGGCAGCGCATTCCGCAAAGCGGGGCTGGGCAAAGATGTGACGGATAAATTCCTCTCCGGTCTGCCCGGCATCCAAAAAGAAGGCTGCGACGGCATCATCACCTCGGCGCGTTTCATCCTGCATCGCGCGCACCAACACACGCGTACTGTGTGCCTGGAATTTTTCGGCCAGGTGCGCGAAGCGGTGCCTGCCATCGTCGAGATCAAAGAGTATCTGGACGCCCACGCGCTGGCCCAACTCGCCGGCTTGGAACATCTGGATGAGCGTTATCTGAAAGCCGTCGGCTACGCCACCAAAGCCAAACGCGGCACGCGCCCCAAGATGGTGTTGATTGCCGATGTGGTGAGCGATGACGAGCGCGCCTGCGGCGAAGCCGCATCGGAAATCGTGCGACTCGCCAATCTGCGCCACGGCGAAGGTTTCATCGCCGTCTCGTCCGAATCGCGCAAGAAATTCTGGCTGGACCGGGCACGCACCGCCGCCATCGCCAAACATACCAACGCCTTCAAGATTAACGAGGACGTGGTAATCCCGCTGCCGCGCATGGGCGACTATTGCGACGGCATCGAGCGCATCAACATCGAATTGTCGATAGCCAACAAGCTGAAACTGCTCGATGAGCTGGAAGTTTTCCTGCAAGGCGAGTTGCCGCTGATGCGCGACGAGGAAAGCGTCTCCGACGAGGAATTGCTGGCGTCGCGACGCGAGCGAGCGCTCGCGCTGGTGGCGCAGAAACGCGAGCAATGGCGCTGGGTGTTGGAGCATCTCGACGCGCCGGCAGACGATTTGGCAGGATGTGGTGAGCTAGAGCGAACCGCATCAATCGCGAACGATGCGGTTCGTTCCTCACCACATCCTACGAACACTGTTTTTCCCATCGTCCAGGATCACACCCTGCGCGTTTCCTGGAAGCGCGAGGTGCGCCGCGAACTGCATGCGATCTTCAGCGGGCGCGAGTACCAGCCGGTGCTGGAACGCTGCGACGCGATCCACCAGCAGGTGTTGAAAAGCCGGGTGTTCGTCGCGCTGCACATGCACGC
>CAZRZH010000193.1:0-4078 GCA_964604485.1 uncultured Sideroxydans sp. | reverse complement strand
TGCTGAGCTTGGCCGATCAGATTCATTATCACTATTGCCAGCATGTAAGAAAAGGAAGCACCCCGTCGCAATTGATTGGTAATGCACTGATGGCAACAGCACTGGAAGAGCCGGAGAAAGCCTTGGCGCTGTATGCGCAACGTATCTTGCCCTATCAAGCTTGGGCCAGAACGGCAAAAGGCGATGAAGGCAAGCTTGCAGGCTGGTTTCTCTCAGAACTTGGCAAAACATGTTCGGATGTGGCGCTTGCCGTTATACCAGACCGATGCGCCGATGCTGATAAAGCACAAATGATGCTTGGCTACCTTGCCAAGAACGAAAGCTAAAATTCAACAGCACTAATAACGACTCAGGAGAAAATTATGAGCAGCATAGAAAACAAAATTAAGCGCGCAACTGGTTTGTTAATCATTGAGGTCATCAATTCCAATCCTAACGGTGATCCAGACCGGGAAAGCGACCCGCGCCAGAGGCCGGATGGGAGGGGTGAAATTTCTGCCGTTTCGTTCAAGCGTAAGCTGCGGGATTTGGTGGAATGGAAAGGCAATGTATGGGAGGAGTTGTCTTCCCGTTTTCAGCCGAAACTTTTGAACGATAAGTTTGAAATCTTGGAGTCTCGTGGAAGAAATCGCCAAGAAATTGCTGGCTTGCTTACGGGTGACGGCTCCGCGTTCAAACAGCGGTATTGGGATGGGCGCGTATTCGGCAATACCTTTCTTGAAAGCATGAAGGACGAAGATGCCAAGAAGCTGGGTTTTAAAGAAAAGGAAATTTCTGAGTTCAAGGCGAATGCAATCAAGACAGGAGTTGTTCAGTTCGTTCAGGGGCTTTCAGTAGCTCCGGTTGAAATCGAACGCCAAACCAACACCAACAAGGCTGGCGTGGAAGGAGACAAAGACCGTGGTATGGCTCCAATGGCCTACCGCTTTGTTCAACACGGTGTGTACTGTATGCCATTTTTTGTGAACCCAAGCATGGCAAATAAGTCGGGCTGTGATTCCTTGGACATCGAATTGATGAAAAAACTGATTCCACACGCATATGCGCACACACGTTCTCATGCGCGTCCGTTTGTCGAAATTCGCCATGCTTGGTATTGCGAACATAACAATCCGTTGGGTTCATGCTCTGACTTCGCCTTGATTGATGCATTGAAGCCGAAGAAGAAAATTGATGCCAATAAGCCATCCACCAGTTGGGACGACTACGACGTGCCGAAAGGCTTGCCGGAGGATTTGAAAAATAAAATCGCGTGCGTTGATCTTGTAAACCTTGTATGAGTTATCTCGCGCACAGTGCCCGCTCGGATCGCGGCATTCCTGTTCAGGAATATCGCGAGCACGTCTTCGAGACGCGGCATCGTGCGCAAGAAAATGCCGCAAAGGCGGGACACTATGCAACAAAATATGGCCGTTTGCTGGAAGTCGTGGCTGAACTCGCGGGCGAGTTTCATGACATGGGTAAGCTCGATGATGACAATCAGGCGGTGCTCAATGGCAGTGTTTCCGCCAAGAAGCTACCCGTGCAGCATGTTGATGCAGGGGTAGCTCATCTTCTAAGTCTGGGCCAACAATGGCATCAACTCGCAGCATTTATTTCTTATGCACATCACATCGGGTTGCAATCGTTTCCGGCAGAAGTGAACAAGGGTGATCTGTTTCTTCGCGATCACAATACGACTGCTTTGACCAGTGAGCGGTTGCATCAATACCTTGACCGTCATTGCCAAGGCGTCGGCAAGTTGGATGCCATGACCCCGAATAACATCGAATTGCCTCAGCCGCAGTTGTTTCTTCGCATGGCTCTATCGTGCATGGTCGATGCGGATCATGGCGATACGGCGCGTCACTATGGCGAGGCAGCGCAATGCGAACCATACCCACTACGTCCGCTGGAACGTGCAAGGGCGCTTGATCGGTATGTGAGCTCGTTAGGTAACGATGCAGATGACCGCGCAAAGGCACGGCAAGCAGTATATGAAACGTGTCGTGACGCAGATACCAAGCCCGCTCTATATGCTTGTGATAGCCCGGTAGGCACAGGCAAAACAACCGCCGTGATGGCGCACTTGCTCAAGGCAGCACATGACAAAGGCTTGCGGCGCGTGTTTGTCGTGTTGCCATATACCAACATCATTAGCCAGTCGGTTGATGTGTACCGCAAGGCACTCGTCCTTGATGGAGAAAAAACCGATGAGGTTGTAGTCGCGCATCACCATCGTGCAGAGTTCTCAAGCCCGGATGCACGACAATTCACGGCACTTTGGCAGGCTCCGATTGTTGTTACTACGGCAGTACAGTTTTTTGAAACCTTGGCGAGCAACCAACCCGCCGCGTTACGCAAACTACACAACCTGGCGGGTTCTGCCGTGTTTATTGACGAAGCTCATGCCGCCTTGCCAGCGCATTTGTGGCCACAGACATGGCGATGGATACAGAAACTTGCTCAAGATTGGGGTTGTCATTTTGTGTTCGGCTCCGGTTCGCTGACTCGATTCTGGGAGTTGCCGGATTTCGTTGATCCCCCAGCGAAACTTCCAGAGCTTGTAACCGGGGAAATGCGAACCAGTCTTGTGGGAAACGAAACACAGCGTGTGATGTATAAGCACAAGCCGGATGCAATCAACGTGAATGATTTGCTTGCATGGCTGCGAGGATTGCCAGGGCCAAGACTTCTGATTGTTAACACCGTTCAATCTGCTTCTGTGATTGCAAAATCAATTCAGGCTGTAGATGGTAAAAGCAAAGTTGAGCATCTCTCTGCCGCACTCATGCCACTTGATCGCGAAAAAGTGTTAGCACGAGTTAAAGCAAGATTACAACAACATCAAGACAAGCCGGATGAGGCGAAATTTGCAGATTGGACATTGGTGGCGACATCGTGTGTGGAGGCCGGTGTGGATTTGTCTTTTCGAACAGGCCTGAGAGAAAGCGCAAGTTTGGTAAGTTTGATTCAGGTGGGTGGGCGCGTAAATCGGCATCAAGAATTTGGACAATCTGAAGTTTGGACATTTACATTGCAGGAAACCGACTTGCTTCGGCTTCATCCCGGCTTTAAAGACTCATCAAAAGTGCTCGAAATGATGTTCTCGGAAGGCCGAGTCACGCCGGACGATTGTAAAGAGGCCTTGCGACGGGAAGTTTGTTTAAGTGGCTTGAAAGATAAAATCCACGATCTTGAGGAGGCTAAGGATTTTCCAGAAGTTCACAAATTATTCCGCGTCATTGTTGCGGACACCTATACGGTTGTGGTGGACGACATGGTTAAGCAACGTTTGAAAAATTGGGGCAAGGTCTCATGGCAGGAGATTCAAAATTGCAGTGTGCAAATATGGGGGACTCGGATTGAATCATTGCGTGTTCCTCAGTTTGAACGGTATCCGGATTTGTACGAATGGAACCTCGCTTATGATGATTTTATCGGGTATATGGCAGGCATTCTAAAGGTTGATGAATTTGCTGCAAAAGGTGGAGCTGTGCTCTGATATACATGAACGACGAGACTAGCGAGTGTGCAGAAGACAGCCTGCCGAAAGGTGTGCGATTGCACAAAAGGCACGAATAATACGGGAGAACGAAATGACCCAAATCCATTCCAGCAACGACGAAACTCTGCTACAGAAAATGGTGGAAACCATCGTTCGCGAAGTTTCGCCAGAGACGATTATTCTCTTCGGTTCGCGTGCGCGAGGTGATGCGCGGTCTGATTCCGACATTGATTTGCTGGTGGTGGAAAAAGAACCGTTTTCACCCCAGCGCAGTCGCAGGAAAGAAGCTGCGCGTTTGTATATGGCGTTAATGGATACAGAAATTTCCAAAGATATTCTGCTGTACAGCCGGGATGAATTTGATGCCGTTTTCAGGAAATCTAAACGAGAATTCTTGCTCAAAGGGAAAGAGTTTTTTCAGCAGATTAAAGAACACAATATTGATACGGTGATTGATCTTTCCTTGAATGGGTCGTTCAATGCCCTGACATGGCTGGCCGGCATCCCTTCCCGATTAGGGTGGAATTATAAAAATCGGAGCCGGTTGCTGACGCATCCTTTGGAATTGGTTGGATATGAAGAACGTCCTGT
>CAZRZH010000192.1:0-4136 GCA_964604485.1 uncultured Sideroxydans sp. | reverse complement strand
GTGGGAGGGGCTGGTCAGCTACTGACCACCCCTATCCCGATTACAGGCCATTCCCACCCCATTCGATAGGCTCGGGGTGAGGTGGCTACCAACCAAGCGGGAGCATGAAGGTGTTGTTCCCTTGGTGTAGAATCTTTGCCAAGTTTTACAAGCACAGGAGGCAGCACCATGAATACCGTTACATTGCCGCAGTCGCTACTCAAGCGAATTGATAAGCTTTCGGCAGAATTCCACACTACTCCGGCTGCGATTATTAAAAATGCATTGGTTGAACGCCTGGATTATGAAGAGTGGAAGCTCAAACAAATTGATGCTGGGCTTGCTGAGTTGAAAGCCGGTAAAGGCATTCCGCATGAGGAATTTTGGGCGAGTGTCGGAACGGTTAAAAATGCCAGAAAAAAAGCAGCTTGAGTGGTCGCCCCGGTCAAGACGAAACATCGAGTTCATTCGAGATTTCATTGCGCCAGAAAATCCCTCTGCCGCGCAATCGGTACTTGATGAGATACGAAATACGGCGAATGGCCTTCAAGAGTTTCCTGCCATCGGGCACTCTGGTAAGAGAAAAGGAACGCGCGAACTTGTTTTGCGTAAATATCCTTACACCATCATTAATCGCCTGACATCAAAGAAGGTCGGTATCGTTGCGGTGTTGCATCAATCGAGACAGTATCCGTAATCTGCATCATTCAAAAAGCCGATGCTTGGCTTGGGGGAAATCATCATGCTTAACCTAGACAGTTTCATCATCGAATTCGATAAAGGTCTGCGTACTTTGTTCGCCAAAGCGCCGACCGCGCGCCCGTACCCCGACGCCAACATCGACGATGCCGTGATGACGGACGCGGAGAAGAACCATGCCGCCGCGTTGATGCGCATCAACCACACCGGCGAGATCTGCGCGCAGGCGTTGTATCAGGGGCAGGCACTGACGGCGCGCGATCCGTTGGTGCAAGAAAAACTGAATCATGCCGCGTGGGAAGAGACGGAGCACCTCGCGTGGACGTCTCACCGCGTACATGAGCTGGGCGGGCATTTGAGCGTGCTCAATCCGTTCTGGTACACCGGTTCACTGGCGATGGGCGCCTTGGCGGGCGCCTTGGGCGACAAGTGGAATCTGGGTTTCCTGGCCGAGACGGAGCGTCAGGTTGGTGCGCATTTGCAACATCATCTGGACACACTGCCGCCACAGGATTCCAAGAGCCGCGCGGTGGCGCAGCAGATGTACACGGATGAAGTCGGACATTCCGACATGGCAGTGGCGCTGGGGGCGGCGGAATTGCCGTTGCCGGTGAAACTGGCGATGCGCGGCATGTCCAAGGTGATGACCAAGACTGTTTATTGGGTCTGAAAGCACCCCCTCCCCAGCCCTCCCCCGGTGGGAGAGGGAGTTGGCGCGGAGAGGTTTTGAATTTAGTCCCTCTCCCACCGGGGGAGGGATTAGGGAGGGGGAATTACCCCGCCACAATCTCAAAATCGTGCGTGATGTCCGCCATCTTTCCCAGCATGATCGAAGCCGAACAGTATTTCTCGGCGGACAGTTTGATCGCGCGTTCCACCACTTCAGGCTTGAGTTCTTTGCCGGTGACTACGAAGTGGAAGTGGATTTTGGTGAATACCTTGGGGTCTTCTTCGGCGCGTTCAGCTTGAATCTCCACCACACAATCCGTGATCTGCTGGCGTGATTTTTTCAGGATGTGGATCACGTCGTAGGTGGTGCAGCCACCGGTGCCGATCAGCACCATCTCCATTGGACGCGGTCCGAGGTTGCGTCCGCCTCCTGCGGGCGGGCCGTCCATCAATATCGCATGTCCGCTTTCGGTTTCTCCCAGAAACGAAACTTCCTCTACCCATTTGATGCGTGCTTTCATTTGGCTACTCCTTGTTTTCAATTTTGTCATTCCCGCCCTTCGACAGGTTCAGGATAAACTACCCTGCGGGTAGGCGGGAATGACAAGCGTTTAGGATTTTATCTGATACCACAGCATCCCGATCAATTCGTGCAGGTAGATGCGGCTGTCGCGCAAGGCATAAACATCCGGGATGAATGCCAATAGATCGGTTTGAAAACGTGTGGTGTAAGCCGTCGGTGCGGGGATGACTTGGAAACCGGCATTCTGAAAGACCTGCACTGCACGCGGCATGTGCCAGGCGTGCGTGACCAAATAAATACGCTGAATATGCTCGGCCTTGAGCATCGTATGACTCAGCTGGGCATTCTGTTGTGTGTTGTTGGATTGACCTTCCACCCAACGTACCGGCACGTTGAATTCCTGCTCCAACACGTGTTTCATTTGCTGCGCTTCGGAAAGGCTGTTGCCGAGCGGTTTGCCACCGGTGACCAGAATCGGCTTGCCGGTCTCACGCTGCAATTTTGCCGCGAAGCGCAGCCGCACCAAAGTGCCTTCGTTGACCGTGTCGATGCCCCCGTATTCGGGTGCGTGGAAATACGTGTTGCCGCCAAGTACCACGATGGCGTCGGCCAGTGGTTTGCGTGTGTCGGTGACATATGGCTCGCCTTCCAGTCCGTGCAGAAGAGATTCGGAAAAATATGGGGTGGAAAGTAACCATAGCAACGCGAAGGAAAGGGTGAGCAAGACGCGGGCGATGAATGGACGTTTGTTCCATAACCACAATCCCAAACCGGCTATGAGCAACAAACTAAGGGGGGGCAGCAAGATTGTGCTGATGAGTTTGGTGATGAACCAAGTCATGTCGATCTCAATAACAAAATAGTTGCGGATGATACGCCGGAACGAAGCGTGTTTTCCATGCCCGCTTGGCAGGTAGAATGCTTCCATGAATTCTTTTGTTAAAACAGAATTGGCAGCACGGCATCGGGCATCGGGCGTGAACTCGGTTTTTGCCGGTGTTGGCCTTTCGTTTGCGGAATATGTGTTTCGAACACAAGAAATGCTGCGCAGGGTACATGCCGGTAAAGCAGAACTTGAGAAAATCGTCGCGGGGAACTCTCCTTTCGAACTGTTACCTTTCGCTGGTTTTCAAAAGGGGAAAGACAAACCCTATCGGCGCGGAGTCCTGCTGACACATGGCCTCAGCGATTCGCCTTATCACATGCGGCATCTGGCGAATTTCTTCCAACGCAGCGGTTTCCGGGTGATGGTGGTTTTGTTGCCGGGGCACGGTACGCAACCCGGCAATCTGCTTGAAATACGTTGGCAAGAATGGGCGAAGGTCGTGTCTTACGGTGCGGATTGTTTGGCCGCTGAGGTGGATGAGTTGTATCTGGCGGGATATTCGGCAGGGGGGGCGTTGAGTGTGTTGCAAGCGTTTCAAGACGAGCGTGTGCGCGGCCTATTCCTGTTCTCGCCCGCGTTTGAAATCACTTCGCGGGCGGCCTGGGCGAACCTGCACAAGCTTTATAGTTGGCTGATGCCCAGGTGTGCATGGTTAAGCGTGAATGCCGACCATGATCTTTACAAATACGAATCCTTTTGCAAGAACGCGGCTGCCCAAATGTACCGTTTGACGCGCACCTTGCCGCAGCAAACCCTGGCGATACCGGTATTCGCCGTCGCCAGTGCCGATGATGCCACCGTGCATTCGGCGGCGACGTTGCGCTTTATGCAGCGTGCGCGACATCCCGGTAACAAATTGGTGTGGTATGCGACAGAGCGAGTTGTGCAAAACAATATCGAATGGGTGAACAGCGCATTGCCTGAAAAACGTATTTTGAGCAGTTCGCACACTGCGATTGTGTTGCCGCCGGAAGACGCGCATTACGGTGTTTCGGGTGATTACGCAAATTGCCTGCATTACTTGCCGCATGATACGCAGAGTTATGCCGCCTGCATGGCACCAGCACATGAGGTTTGGCACGGCGAGGTACATGCACAGAATTTGAAACAGGGGCTGGTGCGGCGACTGATGTACAACCCGCACTATGCGGCGATGGAAGGCTCCTTAAGTCACTTCATTGAAAGCCTGCCATGAAACGGACACTGATCTATGCCCATCGCGGCGCGAAACGTGAGGCGGCGGAGAATACCCGCACGGCATTCGACAAGGCGCTTGCCTATCCGATCGACGGCATCGAGACCGATATTCAATTGAGCCGCGACGAAGTCGCCGTGTTGTGGCACGACGATTTTCTGGCGAAACACGGACTCCCCGAAAAG
>CAZRZH010000191.1:0-4157 GCA_964604485.1 uncultured Sideroxydans sp. | reverse complement strand
CATCCGCCGTCACATTGGGGCGCGACTCATAGATGATGCCGATGACGCCGAGCGGCACGCGCATCTTGCCCACCTGAATTCCGGAAGGACGGTATTTCATGTCGCTGATCTCGCCGACCGGATCAGGCAATGCGGCGATCTGACGCAGACCTTCGGCCATAGCGTGCACGGTTTTTTCGGTGAGTTTCAGACGGTCGATGGAAGCGGCATCCAAGCCGTTGGCTTGGGCGGCGGCGACGTCCTTGGCGTTCTCGGTGAGAAGCTTTCCGCTATTGAGAAAAATAGCGGTCGCAATATTTTCCAGCGCGTGGTTCTTGGTGTTGGTGTCGGCCTGCGCCATGACGCGCGCGGCGGCGCGTGCGGCTTTCCCGACCGACAGCATGTAGTGTTTGACGTCTTCCATGATAGTTTCAGAATTGCGAGTGGCGCGCATTTTAGCATCCCGCTTGCGCTAGAATGCGCGCCTCATGTTTGTCATTCCCGTGAAAACGGGAATCCAGCTAATTAAATTTAGGCTGCGAAGCAGACAAGATCGATTTCCGTGCCCCACGGTGTGTGGGTTATTGAATTACTGGATTCCCGTTTTCACGGGAATGACGAACGAAATGTCCGACATCCTCAACAAAATCCTCGCCGTAAAGGCGCATGAAGTGTCCGCCGCCTTGTCGGCAAAATCCTTACCGGCGATTCGCGCCGAGGCCGAGCGGGCTTCGCCAGCGCGCGATTTTGTCGGGGCGATCCGCAACAAGATCGCTGCCGGACAACCCGCTGTCATCGCCGAGATCAAAAAAGCCAGCCCCAGCAAAGGGGTGATCCGTGCCGATTTTCGCCCCGCCGAAATCGCGCAAAGCTACGCGAAACATGGCGCGGCGTGTTTGTCCGTGCTGACTGACGAACAGTTCTTTCAGGGCAGTGCGGAGTATTTAAAACAGGCGCGCGCCGCCTGTGATCTTCCGGTGCTGCGTAAAGACTTTATCGTTAGTGAATACCAGATCTATGAAGCGCGGGTGATGGGAGCGGACGCCATCCTGCTGATTGCCGCCGCATTGACGCTGAACCAAATGAAGGCCTTCGAAAAGTTGGCGCATAAATTGGGTATGGCCGTGCTGGTGGAAGTGCATGACGCTGCCGAGTTGGAAGTGGCGCTACAACTCAAGACACCGCTTATCGGCATCAACAACCGCAACCTGCGCACCTTCGAGGTCAGTCTGCAAACCACACTCGACTTGTTGCCGCGCATCAAAAAATCAATCACCTCCAATTCGCCCCCTCTCCCGCCGGGGGAGGGCTGGGGAGGGGGAGAGGCCGGTGAAGGAAGTAGCCGCATCGTCGTCACCGAAAGCGGTATCTTCACTCCCCAAGATGTGAAGCTCATGCGCGACCATCAGGTGTTAACCTTTCTGGTTGGTGAAGCTTTCATGCGCGCGGATGATCCCGGTGCCGCTCTTAAAACCACATTTGGTTAACACCCCTATCCCGTTGTTTCCACCCCATCGCATCTCAGGACAAGGCTGGCCTGCGGTCAGACAGGGATCCAGCCAAGGCAAGCACGCTACGTAGCAAACAAAACCTTGACGCTGTCCCGCTTAGTGGGAGATTTTTGTCTCTTCGGAGAGCGGTGTGGGATGCGTGATTACTTGCCTTGACCATCCTATCCTCTGAGTATAGGATGAGCGCGTGAAAACGCCGGAACACACCCTAGAGTGGTTGCTTGATTACGATGGGCGACGCAGCTTTTTCGCCAGCGGCCACTTCTTAAAATTCGAAATCAGGAGGGTCGAACAGTCGGGTCAAGTGCCACATGGCATCGCCTACTCCTTCACTTTCCATGATCCGGAAGGGACGCGGCTACTGGGTTTCGACAATGCACATCCCGTACCGCATAAAGGCGGGGCATTTGTAAAAGCTAAGCCCGAGGCGGATCACTGGCATAGAACAGTAGAGGATGAAGGACGCCCATACACCTTCGTATCTGTTGGGCAGTTGCTTGAGGATTTTTTTACCGAGGTTGAGAATCTGTGCGAGAAACAGGGCATATTGACCGGGGTCGTAGATGACAAGGAGAAATGAACATGAAAATCCAATCCATGCAAAGCCTGAAAAAAGAAATGCTGTCCGTTGCGCGCGGTGAGCGCAAAGCGCCTGCCGACGTCGCGCAAGTTTCTTTTGAATCTGTGGAGGCCGTTATTCGCTTACTTACGCCAGAGAATCGTTTCCTGCTTGCCACTATCGACCAAAAGAAACCCGTTTCTGTCGCCGCTTTGGCGCAACTGGTTAAACGCGCCGAACCCAACGTCAGCCGCACATTGGGCAAACTCGAAGCTTTGGGTTTTGTGCGACTACGCCAGGGTGCAGGTAAGGCCAAGATACCCGAAGTCGCTATCCATCGACTGACGGTGGATATGGACATCTGCGCGCAACATGATCGGGTAGCGGTTGCCTGAAGGGCATCTTTAATAATCCTAGATAATCCTAGAAAAAGCGGTCTCACGCGGAGACGCGGAGGTCGCGGAGTAAATCTGAATCAAGTTATTGAGTGTCAGTGTTTGAGGTTTGCTTTTCCCCGCGTACCCCGCGTCTCCGCGTGAACTCGTTTTTGGCTTGTTGCAAATTTGCGACAGAATTGTTAAAAAATTGATGCAAGTCAATTTCCAGAGGAGTTGTTAGGGCAGAATCCGCAACGAATCCTGAGTTGGGGTTTGGTGGTAAATGTGGCTGGCTTGATCGAAACAAGTTGAAAGAAATGCTGTAAGCATGTTGTAAGGTTTGGGTAGTAGGTTTGGCCTTGAGACGGATGGGGACATCAATACAGTCGTCTTAAAGGTTAAAAAATAACTTAAATTATTGAGGAGTAATACATTATGCAAAAGAAACTCATCGCACTGGCTGTTGCTGCCGCTTTCTCCGCCCCGGCTTTTGCCGATACAACTGCCTATGGCATCATTGATGCAGCCGTTGCCAATGTTTCTGGTTCTGGCCAAAAGAGCGACCTGCTGGCAATTTCCGGTGGTGCATCCACTTCTCGCCTCGGTGTGAAAGTGACTGAGGATTTGGGCAACGGCCTGACCGCTGTTGGTGTTTTGGAATATGGTTTGGATTCTCAAAATACAGATGCCATTGGTGGCGCTACGACAAAAGCACGTCAAAAAATGCTGGCAGTGGCTGGTAGTTTCGGCACGGTCGCAACGGGCTATCTGCAAACCACTGGTTATGACTTCGCTGTAGCGTTTGATCCAGTCGCCGGTTCTTTGGCTTCTCCACTGCAAAATGTGACTGCTGGTGGTAGCTTCTTTATTGGCACAGTAGCGAAAGCTGCGCGTGCTGCGCGTGCTTTGGCCTACATCTCGCCTAATCTCAGCGGTGTCACGCTTGCAGCGAACTACAGCACATCGGTGCTTGATGGAGGGGGCACACTTGGCAACCTAGGTCAGGCATCTAGCGCTACCGTTCCTGCCAAGACCACTGCGTATTTGTTTTCAGCCAACTACGCTAACGGCCCGCTCACTGCTGGCGCAGTGTATTTAGGCGCTACTGCTGGTACGAGCTATCTAGGTGCTGCTGCTACTGCTACGGTTGCAGTGACAGAATATGCCTTTGGTGGTTCTTATGACTTGGGCGTTGCCAAGCTGATGGGTACATACCAATCCAACAAGACGGGTGCCGCTGCCGCGAATACTGCGTTGTCTTTGTCTGGTGTAATGCCGATTAGTACGGGTGCTATTGCGTTTACTTTTGCCAAGAACTCTATGCCTGCCAACGGAGCTGGCCAAAGCACAAGCGCAAGCGGCTTTACCGCAGGTTATCTGCATACTTTGTCCAAAACTACAACAGCTTATGCGGCTTACTCCTCAATGAGCCAGGGTGTAGGGACACGTTCATACAGCGTGGCGAACAACGGATTGGCAGCAGCCACTTTGGATCTCGGCGGCAGCTCCAGCCTGATCGCTGTTGGTCTGCGCAAGAAGTTCTAATCTAACCATCTCGATACGCCCTTCGGGCTACTCGGGACAGGCCACCTCGTTACATCCGCTTTGCGGACACTCGGGGCAGGCCTAACGGTTAGTTTTAGATTAGAACGGGCATCTTCGGATGCCCGTTTTTATTGTGCGCCCAGCATGGGCGCGATCTTGGAGGTGGAAGTCCTCTCGTAAGTTGAC
>CAZRZH010000190.1:0-4192 GCA_964604485.1 uncultured Sideroxydans sp. | reverse complement strand
GTTGGTGCCGCACTGCCGGAACGGTTTTCATTAGTGTTGAGTGGCGCCCCCGGAGCGATGACCACCGCAATGATCTCTTTAGGAGAGATCTCATTGCCGTCACTGGCGTAAACCTTGAGTTGTCCTTCATTGTCCCAGTTCATCGTTGCGCCAGATTTCGGGTTATTTTTATAGCTGCCGGAGACGGCATACCACAGGCATTCTTGCGTACCGTCGTAAAGTGCAGGCAAATCCAGCGTTTTCCAGGGCAACCTGCCCATGGAGTTTGCGCCTGCCGAGCCACAGGTTTCGGAGGATCCTTCCACGGGTGTGCCGCCCGCCGTACCATCCATGTCCGGACAGGGCAGGTAACCGTCGGTTTCTCCGGGATGTGTATCGCCATAAGTGACGGCATAGCCGATTAATGCCTCTTTGGCTTGAGCCAGCGAGTCGGACGTCGTCTGGTTACGTTTGTTGCTGATGGCTATGCTACTCAAGGAGGTGACTAAAGCCGTGGTGATGCCGATGATCAGGATGACCAGCATCACCAACATGGCACCGCCTTGCTGCGAGCATTTGTCCGGGTAGTTATTTCTGATGGGGAATGGGCGGAACATGATCAGTCGTCTTCGACGGCAGGTTTTGGAGGCACGTCGGCGTCAGGTTTTTTTTCGCCCGTGTCACGTGTTACCGGCGTGTTCAAAATCAACCGTTGCCCAACTTTGACTTGTACGGTTAGGGGTTTTCCGGGCACGGTGACCGGCACGGTGGCAGGGGATTTGTCATTGCCGCGCGCGGCGGGTTGCTGTGTGCCGTTGAGCCAAACGATGCGGCTGCCATCCTGTTTCTGGATCACTCCGTTGACGAGGATGGAATTGGAATCGGTTTTGCGCTTGCCCTCTGCATCACTTTCGGCGGGTTGTTTGGGCACTTCGAGTTGTGCGCGTTGTTGTGGGGTGTAGAACAGTCGCCCCAGTTCCGCCGCATTCGTGTTTGCTGCAGAAACAGTCAGCAGAAGCAAGATTAATTGCGTGGGCCTCATGGTTGACTCCTGTTCTTCATGGTCAGCCATCCGCCGGCACAATCCGCCTTGAGAGAATGGGTGTTGCCAATGAGATCGTCTGATTTCGACAAGCTGCAGCGGTCAAGAATGAACCAGCCTTGAGTTTGGTTGTGTAGCGCCGTGAACAGATGCAAAAGTTGTTCCTCGTGTAACAGATCAATTTGCAATGTCATGGGGCTTAGATTGAGTGCGAAGTTGCCCAGTTCCAGCGGGGGGTTGGGGGCATAACTTTGTTGCGGAGCGATGGCGTATTGAAAATCCTGAACGATGCCTTGCTCGCGTAACTTTTCCAGCCCTTCTATCCAATCTAGCCTCTGCTCATTGCCGATGATTTTTTGGGCTTCCAATGCTTGGTATTCCTGCAGATAGGTGGCCATGTTTTGCAGGTCGTTCTGCGATGCGGCGAGTTGCGCGCGCGAATCAACGAGGATGCGCTGGGCGATTTCACGGTCTTTGAGTGCTTGTTTCTGATAGTCCTCGGTGTAGGAGTACAGCACGGCACAGACCGCCAAACTTAGAAGCAAGGCCCCCAGGCTTCCCTTGAGTTCGGCCAGATCGTCAAAGGATAGACTCATGACGGATGTCTCCAGATGATCTTCAAGGTAAATAGAGCAGCCTTGCCTGTGCTGGTCTTCGTATCGCCACTGATCGAGCCTTTTGAGCTGACATCCAAAGGCAGAGTCTCGGCGGTGACAGAGTAACCCTGCTGGAAAAGCGCCTGCTGGAATTGGTTCAAATAGTCCAGCTCTTGACGATGTGCATTGCCAAACCCGGTCAACTCACCTTCGAACGTGATCAACTGTGCCGGATAGGGGGAAGGCGCCGCATCGGCCGGGCTGGTCTGCCAAGAGAGCTTGTGCAAGGCAATACGCTGGAATTTATCCAGAACACGGCTGACTCCCCCGATGACTTCTTTGGGGGTAGGAGTGTATTCGTTCAAATTACGTGCAAGCATTACCGCTGTCTTCATGTCGGCAGCGGGAATGGTCATGTTCCCGAAATTCGACTGTATCTGTGCTGTTTGTTGGTTCAGTTGAGCAGTCTGCATCTTGACAGGCTCGGTGCCGGCAACCAATACGTTACTCATCCAGTACGAGAGTCCGCTCCAAGCAAGGCTGGCCAACAACGTAATGATGGCCAAGCCGTAGAACGCCCGTTTTAGCTGCCAAGTGAGGTAAAAATGGGTATGAGAAGAGTTGGCGTAATTGGCCCCCAGCTTGCTGGCGGCCAGCAGATCCAGGAATAACGGAGTTGCATCCGAGTCATCAAATACATGTTCGCAACCGAAACGTTTGCCGATATCCTGGATATCCAGGTAGGTGAAATGCAAATTCCCGTTATCGGATAATTTGGCATGCAACTCGGCCCTGTCTGCCGAATGGCAAATGATATGTACATCCAATTGTTCACCGGGTGGTGGTAAAGAACGGCTCTTCAGATATTGCTGGGTACGCGGCGTTTCTTCATACACGGATTTACAGAAAGAACCGCCTTCACTGATCGGGATCAAGCGCGAGAAATGCAGTTTCTTGTGGCTGAAATAGGTCTGCCGCAAACCCGAACTTTTTTCCCAGGACAACAGCAATACATGTTCAGAGTCGATCTCTTTTAGCAGCGGTGCACTGATGATCGGTACGGAATAAATCCCGCGCAACGGGATATGTTTAGCCAACAACGCATCCAGCCAGGGCGTGATGCGTTTTGGATTGGTGAGCGCCGAAAAAAGCATGTCATCGTCGCGCCGCCCCTCGCTTTGCCGCTGCAACAGGGTTGCTTGGCGGAATGGAGTGGTGCGGTAATACTGCTCGAATTTTCGGTCCAGTAACGCACTGCGATTGGGGCCGAAAAGATGCGGAACGGTTTCCTGATGGAAATCCTCCTCAATGATATCCACCAGCAATAAAGCGGGATTTCGGATGCCTTCGAGAAGGTTGGAGAACTGTTCGCGTCCGTCGGAGTCGTTGGAAAAGCTTCCCTGCAACGCCAGTTTCGATCCTTTCCAGACGTATGCTTGGAACGAATCCGCGCTCAGAAATAAAAGGGTACGTGGCATTACATTTTCACCTTGCTAATGATGTCGTAGATCGGCGACAGCACCGATAACATCACCCACCCGAGCAGGGTGCCGAGGATGATGGTCATGGTGGGTTCGATCAACACTTGAACTTTCTTGATTGAATCCTTGACGTCGCGATCATAGAAGTAACTCACGTTAAGCAGTGCCTGATCGAGTTGGCCGGTGGCCTCGCCTACTTTGAGCATGCGCACCACGAGCGGGGGAAAGATCCCGGCCTGCTGGAAACTTTGCGTCAGGTTCTTTCCGGACTCGATCTCCCGCATCACGTTCTGCAAACTTTGCGCGATAACCTGATTGCTCACCAAATCGCGCGAATTGGAGATGCAATCCAGAATCGTGATGCCCGAGCTGTACATCATGGCAAACGTGTTGGCGAAACGGGCCAGAATGATTTTGCGCAGAATGGGGCCGGTCGGCCAGATATTCAGCTTGAGGTTATCCAAATGGTATTGCAGCCTCGGATAACTGATCAATGCTACTTTGAAGAGACCGAACAAGGCGGGCGGCGTGAGCAAAATGAGATACCAATAATTGACGAAGAACCACGAGGTCGCCAACAACATCCGGGTCTGCAACGGGATTTCCTGCCCCATGCCTTTGATGAATCCGACCAGTTGAGGAACCAGATAGATCATCAGGAAAAAGGTGATGGCGAGCACCACAGTCCCAACAAACAGCGGATAGATCATCATGTTCTTGGTCTGCGATGCCATTTCGTCCTGCCACTTCAGCGATTCGGTCAGGTGGCCGAACACATCCACCAGGCGACCGCTGTTTTCCCCCGCTTTGGTCAGGTTGGTGGTGATCTTGTCGAACGCGTTCGGATGTTCCGCCATCGCCTGTGATAATTTCTTGCCGTTCTCGATGGACTCGACCATGCTGGCGATGATCTCGCGGAAGGCCGGGTCTTCCATGGTGTCGCGCAAGTCACCCAGACATTCCAGCAACGGCACGCCGGCGCGGGTCAGCTGCTCCAGGTTGAAAAAGAATGTGATGAGATCGATGCGCTTGATTTTGCCACCGCCAAAGGTGGCGACATTCTCCTGCTCTTTGGCATTGATGAGATCCAGACC
>CAZRZH010000189.1:0-4226 GCA_964604485.1 uncultured Sideroxydans sp. | reverse complement strand
GATGGCGAGAAAAGAATCTATCCCAGCGAAGTTAATCCCATTGCCAAGATGGGCAAGAAACTCGTCGCTTCGCGCGGCCTCAAGGCTGGTCATCGTTTAACGGAATCAGACATCGCCCTGAAATCTCCCGGCGACGGTTTGCCACCATACGAATTGGAAAACGTGATCGGCAAAGTCCTCACCAAGGACTTGCTCGAAGATGATAATTTTTCGTTTAAGATTTTGAAGTAGTGAACTCTCCCTCACCCTAGCCCTCTCCCGAAAGGAGAGGGGACTCCCTTCCCCATCGGGGGAAGGGTTGGGGATGAGGGCGCGTAAAAGGTACATAATGATCCCTAATCAAATCTCCAACTGGATCGAAAATCAGGAACGTGCGACGCAGGCGAATGAGTGGTTCGAGAAACTCAATCCTGCGAACGGACAAGTCCTCTGTCGTGTGGTGCGCTCGCGCCGCGAGGATGTTTTGCAGGCAGTTGAAGTTGCCAAGCGCGTCCAGCCCGCCTGGGCGGATACGCCTGCCGTTCAGCGCGGCATGATCCTGCACAAGATCGTGGTGGGGATGCAGAACCGTCAGAGTGAGATCGCTGCCATTGTCGCCGCCGAAACCGGAAAGTCCATGAAAGAGGCGTCCGGCGAAACGGGCGGAGCGATCCAATGCGGGTTGTTCTACGCCAGCGAAGGGCAGCGTTTGTATGGCCGCACGACGACGAGCGGCACGGCGAACAAGTATGCGATGACCATTCGTCAGCCCATCGGTGTGGCGGGACTTATCATCGCCGCGAATACGCCGATCGCAAATGTGGCGTGGAAGGTTTTCCCCGCGCTTATCTGTGGCAATGCCGCCATTTTGAAAGCCGCCGAAGATACGCCAGCCACGGCATGGATCTTTGGTCAGATCGCAAAGGAAGCAGGCTTGCCCGATGGTGTCTTGAGCATCATGCAGGGATTTGGCGAAGAGGCGGGCGCGCCGCTCGTGGCTCACCCCGAAGTGGGCGTAATCAGTTTCACCGGCTCGACCGAGGTGGGACGCATCATCAACCGTTCGGCGGGGGAGCGCTTCGCGCGCATCTCACTGGAACTGGGCGGGAAGAATCCGCTCGTGGTGTGCGACGACGCCGACTTGGAAAATGCCGCCAAATGGGCGCTGCTCTCCGCGTTCAGCAATGCGGGACAGCGCTGCGCATCCACGAGCCGCGTGATCATTTTTGAATCGGTGTACGAGAAATTCCGCGATATGCTGGTGGAACGCGCGAACAAGTTGAAGGTTGGCATCACAGACGATTGTGATTTTGGCGCAGTTATCAATGAAGGACAATTGAACAACATGCTTGACGCCGTGGAGAAAGCAAAGCAAAACGGCGCGGCGATTCTGTGCGGTGGACATCGCTTGACCGATGACGAACACCGCAATGGTTACTACATGGCTCCGACCTTAATCGAGAATGTCCACCCGCACGATGAGATTTCGGAGTGTGAGTTGTTTGGTCCGGTGGCGTTGTTGTTTCGCGCCAAGGATTTTGAACATGCGCTGGCGATGGCGAACGATACGCCTTATGGACTGACCGCCAGTATTCACACACGCAGCATCCACCGCGCGACAAGGTTTTACGACAAGGTACAAACAGGCGTGGCGGTGGTCAATGCCGGGACGCATGGCTCCGAGCCGCACATGCCTTTTGGCGGACGTAAACTTTCGGGCAACGGTTCCCGCGAACCTGGCACCGAGGCGCTCAACATTTATTCCGAATTGAAGGACGTCTATATCAACATAGACCCAACGCAGGTATGAGTAGATCCAATCCTTCGATCATTGCCTTGATCCCTGCACGCTCTGGCTCGAAACGCGTGGTTGGTAAGAATATTCAACCCCTGGCGGGGCATCCGCTGATCGCGTACACCATTTGTGCGGCTAAGCAGAGCGGAGTCTTTGCAGATATCCTCGTCTCCACGGATTCAGAGGAATATGCCAAGATTTCCCGTCAGTATGGCGCGGAAGTTCCCTTCCTTCGCCCTGCGGACATATCGGGTGACTTGTCGCTCGATATTGAGTGGGTCGATTTCACGCTTCACAAACTTAAGGAGATGGGACGCGAGTACGATTGCTTCAGCATTCTGCGCCCGACGAGCCCGTTCCGCTTGCCGACAACCATCCAGCGCGCATGGAAGGAATTCCAAGCCGAAGAAGGCGCGGACTCTCTCCGTGCTGTGGAGAAGGTGAAGGAACACCCAGGCAAGATGTGGGTGGTGCGTGGCAATCGCATGATGCCTCTGCTTCCCTCTGGACCGAAGGAACAGCCGTGGCACAGTTCACCATATCAGGCATTGCCTGATGTGTATTCGCAGAATGCTAGCCTTGAAATGGCTTGGTCGCGGGTTGTGTTCAATGGACGAACCATCGCAGGCAACGTAGTCATGCCGTTTTTCACGGAAGGCTACGAAGGCTTTGATGTGAACCGTCCCTATGATTGGGAACTGGCGGAACGTCTCGTTGCGAGGGGAGAGGCGGAACTGCCGAAAGTGTCTTCGATGCTGGTGTAAATTGCAATTGGTTCGCGTAGCATAAACTTTGGTATTATCTGTGCCGAAAATATATTTTGAATATATCCGAACAATAACTTGACGATAGGAGCAATAAAAACATGACCCCAACCGAATCTTCATCACGTAATTTGTATGATCTTATCTGGAGAGTCCACCGCGACACCCCGGATTGGAGCGTTGGTCGTTTTGACAAACTGTACGAACTGTTAGGCACCCTCGATATCAGCGGCAAACGCGTTCTGGATGTGTGTTGCGGAATGGGTACAAAGTCATATGCGGCGCTTGAACTCGGCGCGCGTGTGTGGGCGTACGACGGTTCTGTTGAAGGTCCCAATCTTTTGAAAAAGAATGTCGAAAACCAGTCCGCTGTCCCCGAAAAGATCAAAGGGTGGAAGCGCTACAAACTGACCAAGCCGGACGTTAATAACCTGACGATCATTCCCAGGCTCGATATCACCAATATCACCAGTCACTTCGGCGATGAAAAATTTGATGTCGTTTATATGGGTTGGGCGCTAATGCATGTGGCAGACCCCGAGCGCGCCGCAATGGACCTGCAAACACTGACTGTTCCGGGCGGCTTGATCGCTGTCTCCTATTATCATCAAAACTCTAGGACCCAATTGACCCTTGATATACACGAATACACAAAGGATCTTCCTCTCGAAGAAGCGGCTGATATCACTGCAAAACTCGGCAAGCGATGGGGTTTTGAAAGAACAACGACCCTTCGTGAACTGCTGGACCATTTCGAAGGCAACCAAACCCTGACCGCCCTGAAGAAACTGATCGCCGATAAGAATTACACCATCGAAGAGGTGGAAGGCGCGCTTCACATCGAGGATATGGCGACACCCTACCTGCGCAATCTCGATGATGATGTTGTTGCCGGGTACTTTGCGAAACAGTGCAAGATCATCCACCGCCGCCCTGGGCTGCTTCGTGTTCGAAAGCTCTAAACGACAATTTCAGAGAAAAGAAAGAATTTCATGACAGAACTAAAACTAATCCCCGTGGAAGAATTCAAGCGCGTGCGAAATTCTTCCATCGGCAAATATGAAAAACTCAAACTCATCGCGGACATGTGCCGCGCCAACACGCTTGTCGAAGTGAAGCGTGCGGGTTCGGGGCATCTCGGCTCTAGTTTCAGCGCGATGGACATCGTGGTCTGGATGTACTACGAAGAGATGAACACGCTCAAGGTCGGCTTCGACAGCCCCGACCGCGATATTTATTTTTCGTCCAAGGGGCATGACGTGCCGGGTTTGTACGCGGTACTTCATTCATTGGGCGAAATTCCCGACGACCTGTTTTTGTCTCTGCGCCGCCTGAATGGTCTGAACGGTCATCCCGACATCGGCAATCGCGGCATGGAAGCCAACTCAGGTTCGCTCGGCATAGGCATCTCGAAGGGACGCGGCATGGCGTGGGCGAAGAAACATAACGGCAACGACGGGCACGTGTTCGTGATGACCGGCGATGGCGAGTTGCAGGAAGGTCAGAACTACGAAGCCTTGCATGTTACCGCGCATCACAAGGTTGATAACCTCACTGTCATTGTTGATGATAACAAGGTGCAATCCGATAAGCCCGTTGCCGAGATCATTGACCTGCGCAATCTTGTCGAAAAATTCACTGCCTTCGGCTGGCATGTCATCCGCATTGACGGGCATGATTTCCGCCAG
>CAZRZH010000188.1:0-4270 GCA_964604485.1 uncultured Sideroxydans sp. | reverse complement strand
CATGCCTCTGAACAATTCACAGGATAAGTGTCGCCAACCCGCCTCCCCCTTTGCAAAAGGGGGATTGAGGGGGATTTTGCGGACATCAAATCCCCCCTACCCCCCTTTTGCAAAGGGGGAAAGCAGTTTCCTGAAAATAGTTAAGAGGCATAAAAAAAATAACCTGCAATCCGGTTTTACCTTGGTGGAGATGATTATCGTCATCGTCATCACCGGCATCATCGGTGCCATCGTGGCAATGTTTTTGAGAGCACCAGTGCAGGGTTATGTGGACAGTGCGCGCCGTGCCGAACTGACCGACATCGCCGATACGGCCATGCGCCGTTTGGCGCGTGATGTGCGTACTGCGGTGCCGAACAGCGTGCGCATTGCCAACTGCGGCGCAACGCCGTGTGTGGAATTTTTGCCCACCAAAGACGGTGGGCGATATCGCGCCAACACGCCGGGCGACGTGCTGAATTTTGGAGTGGCAGACGGCCGTTTCGATATCGTCGGAACGGCGATCAACTTTGCCGCGAATGATGCAATCATCGTTGGCAGTACGCAATCCGATGGAACACCTCCTTATGATGCGACCGCAAATGGCGTTAAGCGCGACTATGCGGGAGCAGCGGGGGCGCAGTCATCGGTCGTCATCACCAATAACGTCGGTTTTCCAACTTGGGCAGAGCTGACGTCACAACGCTTCGATGTGGTGGATGGAACGCAACAGGCCGTGACGTATGCGTGTGTGGCAACAGGAGGAGGCGCCTGCGCCGCGATTAACGGCAATGGCAACTGCCAACTCGTGCGCTACTCGGCTTACGGATTTAATACGGTGCAAGCACTACCGGCTACCGCCAATCCGCCCATCCTAGCCGACAGGATCAGTGCGTGTGCAATTGAATACCTAATTCCAGCGAATCCAGCAACTTCAGCCTTTGCGAGATTCGGCTTGCTAACGGTGAGATTGAGACTTACCAGCGGCGGCGAGAGTGTCAGCTTGTACAACGAAATTCACGTGAACAACGCGCCATGAGAAAATTCTTATCGTCATTCCCGCGCAGAGCCTGCCCCCGCGAAGGCGTGGGGCGGGAATCCAGCAACACAACATCTACGCGTGGCGGTCAAGGCCAAACTGATGACTCGCTTGGTGAGGATCATAAAATCAATTGGATTCCCGCCTGCGCGGGAATGACACAGCGGGGCTTCAGCCTCGTCAGTGCCCTTTTCCTGCTGGTGGTGCTGTCGTTTCTGGGTGTGGCGATGGTGTCTTTTTCCACCGCGCAGCACCAAAGTTCCGCTATGGATGTGATGGGTTCGCGTGCGTATCAGGCGGCGCGTGCCGGTATCGAATGGGCAACCTACCAAGTGGTATCGAGTGTCTCTAATGCGGCGGGGCCAACTAACTGCGCCACTAATTTTGCAGCAGACAGCTTGGGCGGGACGCTTTCTCCTTTCAACGTAACGGTGAACTGTGTGGCAACTTCGCACGTCGAAGCGGCATCCACCTTTTGGATTTACGATGTGTCTGCGGTTGCACAAACCGGTGGTATTGCAGGTGACCCGAATTTCGTGGAACGCGTCATGAATGTGAAATTAGGCAAGTAATTGGACGGGAGGCCGAGGGGAAGGGGACGACACCTCTCTTGAATCCGGCTTCACTCGCTTGGGAATGTTCAAAAGTCAAATACTTCTGCCCGAAGTTTCAATAGGTTAGAATCTGAATAAATGCAGAATCGTTACACTTGCAACACTCCGGCAGTTAAGAATTCTGTGGCTCGGTTAGTTAGCGATGGAGGCAATCATGGATATACGAATAACAACTTTTAGGCGCGTTCTGTTCTTGGGCGCGCTCTTCGTATTCGCCGGTGAGGCATCAGCAGTGGTGTGTACCAGCCTCAGTGCGGGGACTTGGAGCACGGCAACGCTCTGGTCATGCGGACATGTTCCTGTGGCAGCCGACACCGTGGTGATCGCGCACAACATCACATTGAACAACAACTACACCATCGCCGGTTTGACAGTGAATGTTGGCATGACGCTTTCGGATACTCGCGGCAGGAACTTAACCGTTACAGGCAACATCACCAATAACGGTACCATCACCAGCAACAGAAATGGGCAGATCGGCTCGACCGGCGCGGCAGCCGTCCTTTCCGGAACAGGCACTTATTCCGGCAGTATCCGCTTGCTGACTTCGGGAGCCGCGCCTTCCATTGCTGCGGGTTCCACTTTGTCTTTTACCAACACGGCTCAAATCAGAACGGGCCGGACTGTCGGCGGTGCGACGGTGGCAGGTTCGGTTTTGACAATCAACGGCAGTTTGAATGCGACCGGACAAACCGGGGGGACGGGTACGCCACTCTTCAGGCTGCACGCACGCAATACGATCGTCGGCAGCACTGGTGTGATCAAGACCGGAACAACGGGTACGATCCAGTATCGCGCAACGGGAACATTGACCAACAATGGCAACGTCACCGTGGGAAATATCAGTCGTAATGCGGGCACGGGTTCATGGGTCAACGCGGCGAATTCGAATTTGACGATACTCACTTCATTCACGACCAGATTGGTGACATTGAATGCCTTGGCCACGGGCAATACCGTCACATTCGTGGCTCCAGCAGTACCTGTTAACCCGGTCGGTGGCACTTATTTCAACTTGGGCGGCACCGGCGTGACGTGTCCGCATGGCTATACCATAACCGGTACTGATCCTTGTGCGGGAACCGGATCATTAACGGTTGGGCCGACTTTATGCACGGTGGGCGGCGGCGCGGGAACCATCAACTGGTTGAACCCCACGAATGCCTTCACCAATGACAATGTGTTGTATTCCACAGCGTCACTCATTCGTGCCCAGTCCACCACGTATCTGAACTGTACCGGATTCAATTTCTCAACGATCCCGGCCGGAGCCACCATCACCGGCATCACCGTTTTCGTGGACCGCAAGGCCAGCCGAAATGCCACGATCCGCGATTCGTTCGTGTATCTGATCAAAGGCGGGGTCATCAACACCTTGTTCAACGGGGCGACCGCGACCAGCTACACCACGGTTGATGTCGAGGCGCCGCATGGCGGGGCGGGCAATTTGTGGGGCACAACCTGGACGCAGGCGGATATCACGGCGAGCAATTTTGGTGTGGCGTTCTCGGCGATCAATTATTCCGCCAGCAATAGAGCGCGTACCGTCAGCGTTGACAGCATTCGGGTCAAAGTGGATTACGCTGCCATCGCAGGGCACATGGTCGTGTCCGCCGCCAATTTGGGTTCGACGTGTGTGCCTGCGAATGTGACGATTTCTGCGCATACGGCAACGCATGCTGCACCCCCGGGTTCGATAACGCCGATCCGCTTGACCACGGGTGGACAGGGAGACTGGTCGATAGTGACGGGTTTGGGTTCGGTGAATAATGGCGCAGCGAACGATGGAGTCGCAACCTACACTTTTGCTGCCGGTGAAAAGAGTGTGACGCTGGGCTTGACCCATACCAATGCGGGGACGGTCACAGTAGGCGTGGCAGACGATGCCACAGGGACATCGCTGTTGACCACGACTCCCGCAGGCGAGTTGGCCAACACCATCACTTTTGCGGCGGGTGGTTTTGCCGTTACCGATGTGAACGGTGTGGCGATTGCTGATCTGACACAAACTGCCGGACAACCCTCGGTCACCTATTACCTCAAAGCGAGCAGCGCCGCGTGCGGCAATGCTTTCAATAACGTGGTACGCAATATCGACATGGCATTCAAATGTTTCGATCCGGCGGTCTGCCAATCGCCGGTAGTGGCGATCACCAATGCCGCCACCAATGTCACGACGGCCTTACCTGCCGGTGCGAATAATGGGACTATTCCGGCGACTTACGCAACCGTGCCGTTGAGCTTCAATGCCAATTCTCTTGCGCCCTTCAAATTGAACTATCCAAACGTCGGCCAAATCAGTTTACATTTCCAATACCTTCCCTTCAGTCTGGCCGCTGAAAGCATTCCCTTTGTGGTCAAGCCTGCCGGCTTTGTGCTGGGCAATATTGCCCAGACGAGTTGTGTTCCGGTCGCCCCGGCAACTACCTGCACGCCGATCGGCAATCCTGCCGCAACCAGCGCCGCTGGTACGGTTTTTGTAAAAGCAGGTGAAGCGTTTAGTGCAACGGTGACGGCACTGACGGCCAGCGGAGTCGTCAAGGCAACTGCCGGTACGGCGATTAATTGCACAACGACTCCGGCTGATTGCGCGCCGAGTTATGGCGCGGAAGTCACGCCGGAAAGCGTGAAATTGGTG
>CAZRZH010000187.1:0-4275 GCA_964604485.1 uncultured Sideroxydans sp. | reverse complement strand
GGGCACTGTGCGCGAGATAACTCATGCAAGGTTTACAAGATCAACGCATGCGACTTTATTTTTCAAATTATCCGGCAAACCTTCCGGCACGTCATAGTCGTCCCAACTGGTGGATGCCTTATTGTCATCACCCTTCTTTTTTGGTTTCAATGCGTCAATCAAGGCGAAGTCGGAGCATGAACCCAGCGGGTTCTTATGCTCGCAATACCAGGCATGACGAATTTCCACGAAGGGACGCGCGTGTGAACGTGTGTGCGCATATGCGTGGGGAATCAGCTTCTTCATCAAATCGATGTCTTGCGCCGTGCAGCCAGATTTATGCGCCATGCTAGGGTTCACAAAAAAGGGCATGCAATAAACACCGTGCGGAACGAAGCGATAGGCCATTGGCGCCATGCCACGATCCTTGCCTTCTTCGACACCTGATTTATTGGTATTGGTTTGCCGTTCAATTTCAATTGGCGCGACTGAAAGCCCCTGCACGAACTGAACAACTCCTGTCTTGATCGCATTCGCCTTGTACTCAGCGATTTCCTTGTCCTTGAAGCCCAGCTTCTTGGCTTCCTCGTCCTTCATGCTTTCAAGGAAGGTGTTGCCAAACACGCGGCCATCCCAATACCGCTGTTTGAAGGCGGAACCGTCACCGGTTAGCAACCTGGCAATTTCTTGGCGATTTCTTCCACGTGACTCCAAGATTTCAAACTTGTCGCTCGAAAGTTTCGGCTGAAAACCAGAAGCCAACTCTTCCCACACATCACCTTTCCATTCCACCAAGTCCCGCAGCTTACGCTTAAACGAAACGGCAGAAATCTCGCCTTTCCTATCCGGTCTTTGGCGCGGATCGCTTTCCCGGACTGGATCGCCATTGGGATTGGAGTTGATAACTTCGATGACTAACAAACCGGTCGCGCGTTTGATTTTGCTGTCTGTATTGCTCATGGTATTCTCCTTAAAGTTATTGGGCGGTATTGGTCGAATCTGATTTTTCAGTCTTGGCAAGATAACCAAGCAACATTTGCGCTTTATCGGCATCGTCACAACGGCTGGGCACGTCACCGAGAGAGACATCCAAACATGCCTTGCCAAGCTCCGATAGAAAGTCCTCCGCGAGACCTGCACCTTCGCCACCCACAGTCTTCGCCCACGCCTGGTAGGGCAAGATGCGCTGCGCATACAACGCCAACGCTTTTTCCGGTTCTTCCAGCGCCGTGACCATCAACGCATTGCCGATCAACTGCGGCGGCGCTTGTCCGTTCCGTACATGCTGGCAATAGTGGTAATGAATCTGATCGGCCAAGCTCAGCATTCTGCCGATCAAAAATGGGGAAGATTTCATGTAGTCCTCCTTTGATTGTCCCAGTTTCGCTAATAGCAATCCCAATATTGCAGGCAGTAGCAGCTTCTGCTTTTCATACTTTTTTTCATACTTTCCGTTCATCTTGTGAATATTATTTTGATGCTGCGCATGCGCCAGTGCGATCAATAAATTTCCGCCGTTGCGTATCGTCGAATGCAGCGACCGTTCAAGCAGCGAGCGGACTGGTACACCTTCATCGAGTATCAAGCTGATTCCATCCGCCCCGGTAAATTCGCGCACACGGGTCGGCTCATCAGCCGCTTTAGTCCATGCGGTGTTTAGACACCAGATAACTTCCAGAGGGAACGGAACATCTAGGGAGTGCCACTCCGGTTTGGCGCCCTTCTCTTTGCCCCACATTTTGATTTGAATGCTAGGCACATTGCCGCAACTCTCCTGCCATTCCGCGGCAGCGACAATCAATCGCTCAGCTGAATACTGCCGGTTACATGAAACCTGTGTTCTTGCCTTGTCCATTTTGCGTAAGGCAAAGACGCGCATTTCCACTTCTTTAAGAGGTTTCGAAATTGTATGCAGCGCCTTAGTCACATCTTCCGCATAATCCACGAATCGCGCAGATTGTGTCGCTGCATTTGTGGCTGCGCCTCCAAGCATTGCAACGGCAGCGATGGGAGCATTCGGCAATTCGGAAGGGTAAACAAGTAGTATCTCTTTATCATCACGGGCGAATGACACATTCCCCCACGTCTTGCCCTTCCGTTCGTCATCAGTCAGCCACTCCAGGGCACCCTTAACTCGCTTGCGAACTTCTTTCCCCACTACAAACGATGCTGCATCAACCCTGCGATAGCGCGTTTGACATGGTGATTCTGGGTTCATAGATCGTAGCTTGACACCACCGAGAACAGGCACGTTTACTTCAGCCAGTTTCTCTTCCCAATCAGCGCTTGTCAGACCGAAGGCGTCCATGCGCTGATTCGATTCAGCGGCACTCGACGTCGCAACATTCTTGCTCGCGAGCAAACGTTGGTTGATCCAGCGGTGGATCTTCAAATTCGCTGCGGGCAGCGGATACGCAGAAAAACAATCCGACAATTCCAGAACAAGTTGAATATCGTTGTTGGGCGGTTTTTTTCCGCAATACAGCAGAAAGCCAGCGTACTTGTCGCAAGCACTTGGGTTTCTGCGAATCTGTTCTTCCAAGAGTGCCATAAGCTGCTGGAAGAAGTTCTCTGCCTTAGTCTTTTTACAGCGTTCGATCAGCGCGGCAATCGCGCGGAATTCTTCGGGAGTACCGCCGATGATTGTGCCTAACTCAGAAGGAATTCTGTTTAGGCATTCGTCAACACGGTTGTTGTGTTCCTCGCTCCATAACTTGTTGCTGTTATCAACATAATTTTTCAGCGCAAACGTAGCCTCGTTGCTCAGCGACTGTGTCTTTTTCACACCTCTCAGCCATTCATCAAAGCGTTTTTTCTCCGTACCATCAGCCCCGCTCCCTGCATATGCCTTGAACAAAGGGCGAACGTTAAAGCACGGAAATGAGTAGCCGTTGGCGCCGCTCTGCCACTTTCTGAGCCCCTCAACTCGTGCGACGTCCTCAATCGGTTCAATCTCGGTGATCGCACCGTCCGCTGCCAGATAGACTTTGAAACACGGCTTGGCCTTCGATATTTTTGGCAGCTCCTTCAAATCGGGATGCCAGTCAGCAGGCACAATCCCTGCCTTCTTCAAGCTCAATGACAAATCATAAAGTTCATTCAACATTGGTGATGTCCTTGAAGGTGAGCACACCTTCCGTTATGACCACATCATTGTCGTACACATATTGAAGCTCGCTATGCAGGCCGTTCGGGAAAACTTGCCGCAGCATACTGGGAATCCGCAGATTGATGTCACGCATCACTTGGGTGGTTTGCCGAAAGGAACCGACATAGTCTGGAGCAAATTCCTTCCAGCCTAGGAAAGGCATAGAAAAACACTGGCCGCGCGTCAGCCTGCGGTTGAACATCTCCTGATAGGCATGTTCAGGCGATGTGGTTTTACTTTGCCAAGCACGGGTTCGTTCGCTCATTGCCCCGTTTGTTCTTAGGTTGCATCGGATATCGGCATACAAACGGTAACAAGGGTTAATTAGTGCCGATGCCAAAAGCTGGAAGCTGCCGCCAGACTTGATGACTTCACCTTTGCGCAATGGCCCGCCATAATTCGTGTTGTAGCTGTGATGTACGATGGGAGCACATATCTCGATTTGGGTTGGGATAACCTCTACTGCTTGTATCCACAGAATAGATTCAAAGATGCCTTTTACGGCAGAATACGTCGGCGCAGGGTAGCTTACTGGAGCATCTCCTGTATCCGGCCTTGTCCACATCGCTGTCGGTCCAGCGATCTCAAGTTGAATAGAGTAGACTCTTTTCATACAGGCACCTCACATCTTCTGAATGGCACTGCCACGCCAAGATCACCTCAGCTCCGCTGCGCCAAACTTCCCGGCAAACTGCGACGCCAGCCGAGCCACGCTTTTCAGGTGGACTACCAGATCATGCTTCTGGCCGGCACCGTTTGCTGAGTGGGCGAAGAAGGGCATTGGTCACCAGATGGGCGGACACGCAGGTCCGCCCCGACGGTTTCGGGAAGGGCGTATCGCCATACGCCCCTCCAGCGGATGAAGAACCCCTCACCCTAGCCCTCTCCATGACCCGTTGCAGCCGGAAAAGCAACGGGCGCCCGGGCGAGGGTTGGGGAACCAAAGTCGGCCTGCAGGCATACCGGGTCTGGAACGGATACGGAACGTAGCCGGTGGCTTGCTGGAACCGAACTTCAACCAGTTGCTCAACCGTCATGATCGGCGCCGCTCTTCCCGTACCCAACCGGCGGTTCTTTACCGCTTGCGCCCCGTGCAGATTCGCCGGACTCACCGGCCGGTGCTGTCCCCAACAGTCGAGCAATGTCCT
>CAZRZH010000186.1:0-4288 GCA_964604485.1 uncultured Sideroxydans sp. | reverse complement strand
TTTTGTGCAAACTCCAGCGCGTTGTAGTAATCATTGCGCTCGTGTTAAATCTGCGAGACAAGCTGTAAAAACGTTGGGCGGAACCATCGGCACGTGCCAGCGCCATCTCGCACACCGCACGGCCGATACGGCCATAGCCGTCTTCGAAGGGATGAAGAGAGACGAACCAGAGATGCGCTAGGCCGGCCTTGATGGTCGGATCCAGCCCTTGCGCAGAGTTGAACCATTCGAGAAAGCTCAGCATTTCCTGTCCAAGCCGTTCCGCCGCAGGCGCTTCGAAGTGCACCTTCTCTTTGCCTGTGCCACCCGAGACAACTCGCATCGGACCATCGGCATCCGTCCGAAATATCCCGACGCAGATTTTTGACAGACCGCTGTAACCGGTAGGAAACAGCGCCGCGTGCCACCCGAACAATCTCTCGTCGCTTAAAGGCTGATCGTGTCGCTGTGTAGCGTCGAGCACCATTTCCACGACCCCCTCGACATGCCGGTCAGTCGGCGCTAATGCACCGATATCCATACCCAAACGCCTGGCCAGCGAAGAACGCACCGTCTCGGGATTCAGCTTCTCGCCCTCGATCTCGCAGGATTTAATGACCTCCTCCGTCAGTGTTCGTAGCGTCGCATCATCAGCCAGCGAGAACCCAAGCGCCTGCATGCTGCCCAGCAAACGGCCGCGTTCCAGCGTGACTTTGGAAAGCAACTCAGAAAGACGGGCAGAGTCGAATTGCCACTTTGGCCATTCAGGAATTTGCCAGATGTACTTGGTGTAATGGGCGCTATTCATGCGGTGAATATATCAAGTAATCGCCGCATAGACAATCATTAGACGCATGGTATGCGGCGATTAAGGCGGCTAATCGCCGCATGACGGATTTTGAATTAGTTAGAACGCTTGTTTGAATGGGACGCAGGTGCCCTGAGCTCTTGAATCGTCGTGCCTCGTTCCATCCATTCGATCGATCCATACAGTTCCAAAGGGTTCATCTTTCCAAGACCAAAAATATTTTATGCCAACCGCCTCTGTGGAGATGTAGCCCTCGTAGCACACGCTTTTCGAATTGACGATCGCTCTGCATTTGTCTTTGGTACTTAATGTCAATCCCCCATTCCGTGAAGTAGTGACCGTGCCTGCTGCCTCATCGAAACTCCAGATTTCCGTATCGCCAGAACTAACATCGGTTATACATCGCAGTTTTACCTCTTTAGCAAAAGCTGGCAACGCAACCCCCACCATCAAAATCATCACCAACAATTTCTTCATTTCCATCCCCTTTCTGGTTTTAACAATCATTTCGCATCCGCCTGCTGCATGAACACCACATTCAAATCGCCATCTTCCGGCACCGGTATCACGTGGGCTGCAAACACGGCCAGCACTTCCGCACTGAGCGGATAGACCATTGTGATGTTCAGTTCTGTTTTGTCTGGGAAGTCGCAGCGTTTGGCAAGCACGCCCAACATCAGCAGTTCGCCTTCCAGTTGCTTGGCGTCTTTATCCGGCGTGGCAGTCCACACCACTTGCTCTGCATTGCCGCGCATCATTTCTGCTGTAGGCATCCTGCTTGTTTGCATCGACCCATCCATCTCAGCCTTTTGCGACGGCAGCAACAGCGTGACCGTGCCCGCCACGATCAACAGCGAGGCGGCCATCGCGTAGTAGCGGTAGGTGGATGGATTCTTTTTGCGCTGATTTGCTTCGCGCCGCAGGGCGAATTGCAGGCGTTCCCAATCCGGCCGGGTGTCTTCTTTTGCGGCATCGGCGGCTTCCACCTCGCGCAACATTTTGCGTAATTTGGCGACTGGCCCGGTATGCACTTTGCCGCTCAGGGCATCGAACCAAGCCTGATCTTCTTGCGATGATTTGTTTTCTTCGACGCCCATATCAAGCCACCAACCAATCGCGGCAATGTTCCAAAAACGGCGTGAGTTTCTTTCGGCATTGAGAAATATATTCGCGCGTGGCCGACGGGGTGCGGCTCAAAAAATCCGCCAACTCGTCCATGTTCCAACCCTCAAATGCGGCGAGGCGCATGGCGTGCGCGCGATCCGGAAACGATTTGGCAAAGGCAATAAAACCGCGCTGCACGCAATCTTGAATGTGCGCATGCTCTTCGTGCCCCTGTTCCACCAAGGCTTCCACCGTGCCGCCCTCCTCGTGCAATTCATCCAGCGACTCGTGTGATTTATGGCTGCGCAAATAGTCCAGCATGCAGTTACGCGCAATGGTCCAAATCCACGTGCTGACTTTGGAATTGCCCTGGAAGGTATCCGCCGAGCGATAAATTTTGATGAACGTCTCTTGCAGCAGATCGGCCGCCACTTCATCACTCAGCCGGTGGCGCCGGTAAAACGCCTTGATGCGCGCCGCATAAAGCTTGAACAACTGCTCCATGCCCAGCTCCGCCACCTTGCCACCCATAGACACATGGCGCAGGCATTCTCTGATTTCGGTTTCGTTCACGCGGGTTTCCTTTGCTGACGGCTAGTGTCTATCATTTTTTAATCGTTCGGGCGAAGTCTATCGGTAATTCTGAAGTCAGCTCAATCGAATTTCGATCTTAATTTGCTGGCACACGAATTCATCAAAAGCGTCATCGCTTTTTCAATGCGCTTCGCAGAAACAGCATCAGGCACTAAGAAATTGGCAGACTTCGGCGTCAAGATTTTTTTTCCATCCGCACCCGACACAACAATGACACCCCAAACAGCCACACCTGATTGGTTATCACTCTCTCTGACTACAGATGTAATCCCTGACCAGTCGATCTTGACGACATATTCCGAGCTCACCCAACCCACCGAAGAAACACAACCATTCCCACTATAGTTTGACCAGGTATCAGGGCCATTTGTGACACTCCCATGTTCTATGTAGTCCCCCAGCAACTCATGCGCATCACTCACCGTTGGCCCTTTATCGGCAGCATAAACATTCGTACCACCGAACAAAGTTAACAACACCGCAACCACACCTGCCTTCAATAATTTTTGCATCTTCATTTCTCCGTTGATTTTGATTTGTCCATTTTCATCACACCGTCGAACACATCGAGACAACTAATACTTCTCACCGAAAACGTTATTCAATCACCATGCGTTGCCGCTGTGCGCTTGCTGTAATTCATATCCGCAGCCATGACCCAAATGAGTATTCTGGATACGCCTTATCCAGCGATTTAATTCCCTGACTGGCTCTTTTCACCCATCCCGGCCCGCGTCCGAGCAAATCTTTCCAAGCTGCCTCAACTTCCCAAGGTTGCCGCTCCTTGAGCAGCGCCAGCAGAGACGCCGCCTGGCTCAGGTCTTTTTGTGATTTCGAGGCGAAAGTGCCTTCGCGCTCGCCGAACACCAGCAACTTATGCAGCGCGTAGCGGGCGGGATGCGGCACATTCACCACCACCGCATTACCGGGCGTGAAGAGAACAGACTGCTGTACGTTCTCCAGGGAAAACTCCATAAACTTGAGCGGCTGCAAAGTGACGTGCAATTGCGGATGTTCGTAGGGCTTCTCGCCACCGCGATGAAGCGTGGTTAAAAAATCGAGCCGGAACGCAGGGTCATTCGGCGCCAAGTAAGTCGCCCCGCTTTTTCCAGACAAACCTGCAATGGGCAGCAAACCCATTTGCAAGGACTCGATCGCATCGTGCGTATTCACCTCAATATTGGACGGGAGAGCCACGGATAAATTTTTGCCGGAATGGGCGAAATCGATGTCCTGCGTATGGGCGGCATCGCCCCATTTCACACCCAGCATATTGCCGTAGGCAATAAAGGCATGGCTGCCGATCAACACCCCGCCCGCCCGGAAAAACCCATATTCGGACAGCCTGCGTATGACTCGCAAATGTTTGGTCAGGATGGGCGGACAACCCAGCGCGACTGCTGCGCCGGCTAACTGACCCAGCCCTTCGTTGTGTGAAGGCTGCGCCTTGCGGGAAACCAGATCGCGCACTGCCGGACTATCCGGCCCAATGAAAATCTGGCGATGTTTTCCGGAAGGCTCCTTGAACTGGTAGTACCAGTATTTATTTCCCTTCACCATCTTGGAAGCAAACGAACCCGACAGATCGGCCACCGTGCGCGCATGCTCCGATGCCAGCGCCGCATCTAGCAACTGGGCATAAGCGTTTTGTGCGCTGGTAGTGTGTTCGCGGTAAAGGGTCATTTCGTGCTCGGGTCAAGGTTATACTTCATAATATTGAAAGTAAGTATAACCGGCAAGTTGATTATTCTATAGTGGCCCCCGAATATAAGACAGTAGATTAAGCTGTTGTCCGAGACGAGA
>CAZRZH010000185.1:0-4439 GCA_964604485.1 uncultured Sideroxydans sp. | reverse complement strand
TATTTGCTTTTGCTCCCTCTGATGAAACAACTACCCATTCGACTAAGCAAGATAAATCTGTGCAAGTCGCTGGTTATCCCAACGGGGGAGGGCGGGGGGTGGGGGAGCATTGTGATAATTAAAAACTTTTTAGTTGGAAATAAATGAGTCCCTCAAATAAGGTGCACACATGGACATGAACCGTCGCGAATTCCTGCAGATATTGGCGATCGCCTCGGCAGGCGGATTCATGCTAAACAACAGCGCGAGTTTTGCCGCGACCGATGCGTCGCGTATGTACGATTTGCCGCGTCACGGCAACGTCAGCCTGCTGCATTTCACCGATAGCCACGCGCAACTTTACCCCATGTATTTTCGCGAACCGGAGATCAATCTGGGGGTGGGCGCGATGCGCGATTTTCCCCCGCACTTGGTAGGCAAAGCCTTCCTCAAACAATTCGGTATCCGTCCCGGTTCGGCCCAGGCACATGCCTTCACCAGTCTCGATTTCGTCGAGGCGGCACGCAGTTACGGCAAGGTCGGCGGCTTTGCGCATCTGGCAACACTGGTCAAACAGATACGCGCTTCGCGTCCCGGTGCCTTGTTGTTGGATGGCGGCGACACGTGGCAGGGCAGCGCACAGGCGTTGTGGAGCAACGGCCAAGACATGATCGATGCCTGCCTTGAGCTGGGGGTGGATGTGATGACCATGCATTTCGAATGTATGTATGGCGCGCAACGCATCAAAGAAGCGGAGGAGGGCGTATTGCGCGGCAAGATGGACGTGGTCGCGCAGAACATCAAGACCACCGACTTCGGCGACCCCGTGTTCAAACCGTATGTCATCAAAGAGATGAACGGCGTTCCGGTCGCCATTATCGGGCAGGCCTTTCCCTACAGCACCATCGCCAACCCGCGCTATTTCGTGCCGGATTGGTCCTACGGTATTCAGGAAGGAAATTTGCAACTCACCATCGACGAGGCGCGCAAAAAAGGCGCGCAGGTCGTCGTGCTGCTGTCGCATAACGGTATGGATGTCGATCTGAAACTGGCCTCGCGTGTGAGTGGCTTGGATGCCATTTTGGGCGGCCATACCCATGACGGAATTCCCGTGCCGATTCCCGTGAAAAATCGCGGTGGCACGACGCTGGTGACCAACGCCGGATCGAACGGAAAATTCCTCGGCGTGCTGGACTTCGAAGTCAAAGCGGGCAAAGTGGCCAGCTTCCGTTATAAATTGTTGCCGGTATTCGCCAACCTGTTAAAGGCGGACCCGAGCATGACCGCCCTGATGCAAAAACACCGCGCACCGTATGCGGACAAACTCAGCGAAAAACTCGCCACCACCGACGGCTTGTTGTATCGCCGTGGCAATTTCAACGGCAGTTTCGACCAAGTGATCCTGGATGCATTGATGAAAGAAAAAGATGCGCCCATCGCCTTTTCGCCGGGCTTCCGCTGGGGCACATCATTGTTGCCGGGTTCGACCATCACCATGGAAGACCTGATGAATCAAACCGCGATCACGTATCCCTACAGCACGCTCACCGAGATGAGTGGCGCGCAGATCAAGACCGTGTTGGAAGACGTGGGCGACAACCTTTTTAACCCCGACCCGTATTATCAGCAAGGCGGCGACATGGTGCGTGTGGGCGGGCTGGAATACACCTGCGAGCCGAATGCCAAAATGGGCCAACGCATCCAGGACATGCGTCTGAACGGCACACCGTTGGATGCGAACAAGACCTACAAAGTGGCCGGTTGGGCACCGGTGTCGGAAGCGGCGAGAGACAAAGGTGGTGAGCCGATCTGGGACTTGGTAGCGCGCCATCTGCGTAAAGAAAAGGTAGTCAAAGTGAGCACACCCAATGTGCCGAAGCTAAAGGGTGTGGCAGGGAATCCGGGCATGGTTTGAGATAGGAGCTGTAAACAACAGTCTCGTCATTCCCGCGCAGGCGGGAATCTAGTGCGATTGTTAAATTGCTGAGTTTTGTCCTGCGATGCAGGAGTTATTTTAATGCTGGATTCCCGTCTGCGCGGGAATGACGGAATAATTGGGAAAGGAATCGAAATGTACAAACTACAGATACTCATCGCATCAATCTTTTTTGTGTTCATGCAAAGCACACACGCAGCGACTGATAAAGCGGGCATCAACTACACCGATGTGAAGCTGCAAATCGCGCGCATCCAAATTCAGGAGAGTGTGAGTTTCGACGATGCGGTGGAATCGCTCAAGCTGCGCGCCAATCAGCACAACCTCAAATTTGTTGGTGAGAACCAACTTTGGAAAGAGGTCGAAGCACTGACCGGCAAGCCTTCCAAACGTATGGAGATATTTAATTTCTGCGATGGCATCACCGCCAACAAGATGCTCATGCAGGATCCCATGATGATCGCCTTCATGCCCTGCCGCATCGCGCTGATCGAAGACGCCAACGGCAAACGTTGGGTCATCTCCATGATGATGGATTTGAAACTCATTAAAGCGATGCCCACCGACACGCGCAAAGGCGCGGAGAAAGTGATGGCCGCGATGAAGGACATGATGGTGGCGGCAAGCAAAGGCGATCTTTAAGTTTATCAACACACATCGGGGATAAAGCAGCCTCCCCGCTTCAAGACAACCCATCGTCCAAGGCCTGCTCTGACATTGGATATTCCAAGGAGGAGTTATGGACGCGACCCCGCAGCACACTTCAGACAACACACCACCTGCCGCACCGACGCTGGGCGAAGCTTTCAAATATTGGCTGAAGCTTGGTTTCATCAGCTTCGGTGGGCCGGCCGGACAAATTTCGATGATGCACCAAGAGTTGGTGGAACGCCGCCGCTGGATCTCCGAGCAACGCTACCTGCACGCACTCAACTACTGCATGTTGCTGCCGGGGCCGGAAGCGATTCAGCTCGCTATTTATATCAGTTGGCTGATGCACGGCATCAAGGGCGCGGTGCTGGCCGGTGTGCTGTTTTTTCTGCCCGCCTTCGTATTGCTCTCGCTGCTGGCGGGAATCTATCTGAATTTTGGTGACGTGCCCGCCGTGCAGGGTATCTTCTACGGCATCAAACCCGCCGTGGTCGCCGTCGTGTTATTCGCGGCTTGGCGCATCGGTTCACGCGCGATCAAGAACGAAACCCTGCTCGCCATCGCTCTGCTGGCCTTTATTGGCATCCTCTTCTTCGACATCGGCTTTCCTTGGATCGTGCTCGCCGCCGCCATCTTGGGTGCCATCGGTGCCAAACTGATGCCGGAGAAATTCAAAGCGGGCGGCGGGCACGGGACTTCAAACAAAGACTATGGCCCGGCACTGATAGATGACGACACGCCCCCACCCGCGCATGCCAAATTTAGCTGGAGAAAGCTCACTGTCACCGTGTGTGTTTTTGTGCTGATCTGGATTGGGGGCATGGCCTTGTTGCTGGGCAAACCCGAGCTGTACAACATGGGCGAGTTCTTCACCAAGGCAGCCTTCCTCACCCTAGGAGGTGCCTATGCCGTGTTGCCCTACGTTTATCAGAATGCGGTCGAACACTTCGGGTGGGTCACCGGCCCGCAGATGATGGATGGTCTTGCGCTGGGCGAAACTACACCGGGACCGCTCATCATGATTGTCACTTGGGTCGGCTATCTGGGCGGCGTAAGCAAGTCGGTGTTCGGTGATCCGGTTGCGGCCGGACTGGCCGGTGCAACCGTTGCGACCTTCTTCACCTTCCTGCCGAGTTTCTTTTTTATCATCGCCGGCGGGCCGATCATTGAGGCCACGCGCGGCGAACTCAAATTCACCGCGCCGCTCACCGCCATCACCGCTGCGGTGGTCGGCGTGATCCTGAACCTGGCCGTGTTTTTTGCCTGGCATGCCTTCTGGCCCAAGGCCACGGTGAGCGCACCTTTCAGCGGACCATTCGATATTTTTTCCGTCATCTTGGCGTTCGCCTGTTTCATAGCTCTGTGGAAATACAAGGCCGACATCATGAAAGTGATCGGAGTCTGCGCGCTGTTGGGGCTCGCTTACTCGTTTTTTATGTGAGTGCGTTATGGATCGAAATGTGACTGGTCGATGCGGTTATCAAAGGCTATCTTTGATGGATATTTGATTCGATGATGGGTCAGATTCAGACGCATAAGAGACTGCCGTGCCACATGCATACGTGACGACTTCACGGCTTTTGCGGACATATGTTATCGCGCTGCTGCAAGACTGCATTTGAGCACATACCAGACAATCTAACCACAAAGCGCCTTCTGAAACGAGAGGCAATTCGTGTAATATCAGCGAATTAAAAGGGGAGTAGCTGTTGATCAAGAAGCAGCTTTCAGAACGGGACATCTGCACGAAATTCATTACTCCAGCCCTTGTAGCTGCGGGTTGGGATGTTACGACCCAAATTCGTGAAGAATTTCCGATAACCAAGGGGCGAATCATTGTCCGGGGCAAGTTGCACACTCGCGCTCAACATAA
>CAZRZH010000184.1:0-4477 GCA_964604485.1 uncultured Sideroxydans sp. | reverse complement strand
TCGTCTCGGACAACAGCTTAATCTACTGTCTTATATTCGGGGGCCACTATAGTTCTAGGATTTACTTGATCTCAGACAGCAATTTTGGAGAAGTAACCAGCTTGCGAACGCCGTGGGCGTGGTCTTCACCGAACTCGTTCGATTCACACCATTTTGCGAGTGAGTTAATGTCCAGCTTCGCGACCTTGGGGCGCACGCTCCAAGTCACTTGTAATGGCGAGCAAGTAGAGTCGGAATATTTAGGGCCAGTAGTCGAACCCGCGAACACGGCGGGTTTGCCAGTATTGCCCGGAATCGATTTTGCCTGGTGGAATCCGTTCACGATATTGCCGCCGTATCCCATTTCATTGAAGTTCAGAGCAGTAGTGTCATTGACCAGAACAAACACTTGAGCTTCGACGCGGAGATCTGGGTTGCCGGTCTTCTCGGACAGGCAGGCGCCTAACGTCTTACCTGGAGTCACGTCAGCTGATGAGTGTACCCAGTGCACTTCAATCGTGTCCCCGGGTTGAAGATCGCCGTGATCGCTCTTGCAGGCTGGTTGGGCGAGAGGGGCCAACTCTGCTTTGCTCAACGTTGCGCTGATATTAGCCTTGAATCCACTACCAAAACCATCATGGCCTTCACCTGCAAAGACTGAGAATTCCATAGACTTGTGTTCAGCATTCTCATGTAGATGGATGTTGCACAGGTTCATTTGTTTGTAATCGGGTGACAAAGAAAACGCACGGGTGTTTTCACCATGGATGTTATCGATGTCGCGCGGAGTTTGGGGTCCGAAACCCGTACAAATTTCACCGCTCACATGACCGTGTTCATCATGTTCATTGTGGCCGTGGCTACCGGCAAAGGTTGTACTCGAAATAACGGCGGCCGTGACGGCAAACATGAGTTTCTTAAACAACATAAATTTCTCCCTGAGTAATTTGATTGGTTATTACGTCGACCGTTTATTTCCGGCCAGCGCAACCTAACGCACCGCCCTCACATCAGGATGACATCGTATTGCTCCTGGTTATACAAATTCTCTACCTGTAGCGAAACCGGTTTGCCGATGAAGTCGGAAAGCTGGGCGAGGCTTTGCGATTCCTCGTCCAAGAACAGGTCGATGACCTGCTGCGAGGCGAGAATGCGGAATTCGCGCGCGTTAAATTGGCGGGCTTCGCGCACGATCTCGCGCAGGATCTGGTAACACACACTCTGCGCCGTTTTTACTTCACCGCGCCCCTGGCAAGTGGGACAGGACTCGCACAACACATGCGCCAAACTTTCCCGTGTGCGCTTGCGCGTCATCTCCACCAGGCCCAACGCGGAGAAACCGCTGACGCTGATGCGGGTGCGGTCATGCGCCAATACTTTTTTGAATTCCTCCAATACGGCATCGCGGTGTTCGGCCGAGTCCATATCGATGAAATCACAAATAATGATGCCGCCCAGATTGCGCAGCCGCAACTGGCGCGCGATGACTTGAGCCGCCTCCAGATTGGTCTTGAAGATGGTGTCGTCAAAATTGCGCCCGCCGACGAAGCCGCCCGTGTTGACGTCGATCGTGGTGAGCGCCTCGGTCTGGTCAATGATCAGATAACCGCCCGATTTGAGATCGACACGTTTATACAACGCGCGCTCGATTTCCTCCTCGATGCCGAAAAGATCAAACAGCGGACGGGTGCCGATGTAATGATCCAGTTTGCCCACAGCGGTGGCGATGTAGTCGCCGGCGAAGCCCTGCATGCGCTGATAGGTCTCGCGCGAATCCACCAGGATGCGCGACACCCCTTCGTTCACGAAATCGCGAAGCACACGCAGACTGATATCCAGCTCTTTGTACAGGATCGAAGGAGCGGGGAGTTTCTGCGAGTGTTGCTGCAGATTGTTCCAAAGTTTGTCCAGATAGGCGATGTCAGAGCGGAGTTCATCATCACTCGCCCCTTCCGCCAGCGTGCGCACGATGTAGCCGCCTTTGTGTTCGGCGGGCAAGATCTGCTGCAGTTTTGCGCGCAGGGCTTCACGCTCCTGTTCGTTCTCGATGCGTTGCGACACACCGATGTGCGATTCCTGCGGCAGATATACCAGCAGGCGTCCGGCAAAACTGAGTTGCGTGGAAAGCCGCGCACCCTTGGTGCCAATGGGATCTTTGATAACCTGCACGAGTACGTTCTGGCCTTCGAATAACACCTTCTCGATGGGTTTTAGAACATCGCCATTGATGCGGTTTTCCCAGATGTCGGCGACATGCAGGAAGGCGGAGCGCTCCAGACCGATGTCGATAAAGGCCGATTGCATCCCCGGCAAAACACGTTTCACTTTGCCCACATACACGTTGCTGACCAAGCCGCGCTGGCTGCCGCGCTCAATGTGCAGTTCCTGCACCACGCCTTGTTGCATCACCGCGACGCGTGTTTCCTGCGGGGTGACGTTGATGAGGATTTCTTCGTTCATGGAGTCGGTACACCAAATAAGTTGAGCAATTCTACCGTCTCGAACAAGGGCAAGCCCACCACGCCGGAATAACTGCCGTCGAGCCGTTCGACAAACGCACTGGCCTGACCCTGGATGCCGTAGGCGCCGGCCTTGTCGAGAGCTTCGCCGCTCAGCAGGTATCGGCGGATGCGCTCTTCGCTCAGTTGTGCAAAAAGAATCGTGGTGGTGGAGACGCGGAATTCATACTGATCCTCGAATGCAACGCCGATTGCGGTCAATACTTGGTGTTGCCTGCCGGACAAATTGCGCAACATCTCGGCGGCATGCGGATTGTCGCGCGGCTTGCCCATGATTTGTCCGTCCACAGTGACGGTGGTATCCGCCGTCAGCACCGGGCAAGCGGTCAGGTTGCGCAGGCTGACCGCCTGCCAGGCCGCCAGCGCTTTTTCACGGCAAACGCGTTCGACGTATTGCAACGGGGGTTCATCGGGCAAGGCCACTTCGTCCACGTCGATCTGGCGCAACGGATCATTGCGCAGCAGCAATACATCGAAGTTGATGCCGATCTGCTTGAGCAACTCACGGCGGCGCGGGCTTTGCGAGGCGAGGTAAATGCGGGACGGGCTAAACATGACTGTCGGGTGGACTCAAAATCAAGGTGTTTATTCGCGGTGGTAAGGGTGATTGTGCAACAAACTGTGCGCCCGATAAAGCTGCTCCGCCAGCAACACACGCACCATGCCATGCGGCAGTGTAAAGGCGGACAGTGCCATTAATTGTTGCGCGTGTTGTTTGATGGATTCGTGCAAACCGTCCGCGCCGCCGATGATGAACGCGACATCGTGGCCCTGTAACATCCAGTCCTGCATTTGTTGGCACAGTTGTTTGGTGGTGGGTGTCGCGCCATGCTCGTCCAGCGCGATGCAAAGTGCCGAAGCGGGCAGGGCGGCGCGGATGCGATGCGCTTCGGCCTCCATGATTTGCGCGGGAGTTTTGCCGCTGTTGCGTGCTTCGGGTTTGATCTCGATCAGCGTGATCGTTGCCTCGCGCGGCATACGCTTGGCGTATTCGTAGAAACCCTCTGTTATCCACGATGGCATCTTGTTGCCCACCGCGAGGATCAGCAGTTTCATTTTGCCGTCTTGGCGCGCGCCTTGGGTAACACGCCCCACAATTCTTCCAGGTTGTAATAGGCGCGCACGGCGGGTTGCATGATATGCACGATCACATCGCCCATGTCCACCAGCACCCACTCGCCGCTGTCGCCGCCTTCCACGCTGAGGATGGTCTCGCCCAGCGCTTTGAGTTTTTCTTCCACGTGGTCGGCCAAGGCTTTGGTCTGGCGTGTGGATTGCGCGCTGGCAATTACCATGCGCTCGAATAGCGGACTGAGTTTGCTGGTGTCGATGACTTCGATGTCGAGCGCCTTGATGTCTTCAAGCGCGTCCACGATGGCGGCGGTTTTTTCTGTGATGTTTAGCATGTTTGGTAGGTTTGATGTGAATGGATGTAAAAGGCGACCGAATCCGGGAGCAGATAGCGGATGTTCTTGTTTGCTGCGGCGCGTTGGCGAATGTCCGTGGCAGCGATGTCGAGTAAGGGCATGTCGAGCGCCACGATCACGCCGTGTGCCGATTCGTGCAAGCGGCGTGGTGCGGGAGCCAGGCGCGCCTGATATTCTTTTAGAAGTGTCGGGTCGGCGTGTTGGATGGAGTTGCCTAGCGGACGCCCCGGGCGTTGCATCACCACGATGTGGGCCAGTTCGAATAAACGCTGCCATTCATGCCAGGTGTGCAATTGTAAAAAAGCATCACTGCCCAACAACAGGCACAACGGTTGTTCGCTGCCCAATTCCTCGCGCAGGCTCAGCAGCATGTCCACGCTATAACAGGGATCGTTGCGATAGACCTCGCGCACATCCACGATGAACTCGTGATGCCCGTGCAATGCCAAACGCACCATCTCCAAACGGGCCGTGGGTGATGCGTGCGGCGAAGTGCGATGCGGTGGCGTGCCGTTGGGGATAAAACGCACCTGCTGCAGTCGGCATTGTTCC
>CAZRZH010000183.1:0-4627 GCA_964604485.1 uncultured Sideroxydans sp. | reverse complement strand
CGGCTTGCGGCTTGCGGCTTGCGGCTTGCGGCTTGCGGCTTGCGGCTTGCGGCTTGCGGCTTCGGTGTCGTGGTAGTCATTGCGCGGGGTCGGTTGATTTAATGACATGGCGGAGCAATCAAAAAAACATTCAGCCATTCAACTTCGATGCGTGAAGCATCGAAGAATCTCCCCGGTCCGGACAATGATGTGACGTTGAGTTTTCGAACATACGATTCCCTTTGTTGAACAGGTTGTGCCACTGGCTTTGATCCCCGTCTGTTGCGGGGGTTTTCTTGCGCCAGCTCCACGTTCTGGGAATTTTGCCGTTTGCCTCGAACCGTGCGTGCGGTGCGATGTGCTTGCGGCAGATTTGCAAGTGGGGCGAACTTTAAAGGGAGTGTTTGGTTTTTGTCAATGGGGTTGATGGGGGCATCGCTAAAATACGACATTCTGTTTGTTGATCCGGCCGACTATTGCATGGGCTAAGACCGGGTTGCCAGTAGCTCGAAAATTAAGGCTTTTCATCGAGTGTTCCCCCTCCCTAATCCCTCCCCCGGTGGGAGAGGGACTAAACCCAAAATCACTCCGCGAACCCTCACCTCAATCCTCTCCCGTAGGGAGAGGAGGCGATTGCTCTTTCCCCCTTTGGGGGAAAGTTGGATAGAGGGCTGCCGCGCGAGACAGCTTTTTCTAGGATTATTAGAACTGCCCTAATGGAAATCCGAGATGAAAATAGCCGCACTGCAAAACAGTGCGGCTTTTGTTTGTCACGTGTTAAATCAGTTCACCATCTGATCGATCTGCACGTTCACGTTTTTCGTTCCGGGTCGCAGCGGTTTGCTCATGCCTTGTGCATCGCCGGGCTGCGACGTGGCAGAGCCGGCTTTGGAGATACGCGCCACGACCACGACCTGTTCGAATGCGGACAACTTCATTTGCGGCATCATCGCCATGCTGTCATCCAGTTCGAAAGTCAACGGAAGGTCACGCACTTGTTTGCGCAAAATCGCCAGCGGCATCTTCGGGCCTTCCGCCGCGCGCGCCAACACAAACACCGTATCGTCCGGACTGACCTTGCCCTTTAACGTATCGCTCAAAGTCACCCGCCCGGTGATGCGCTCTTTGCCGGTTGATGTCGCCGCTGTTTGCGCGGGCGCAACGTTCTGTTCCAGCACCGGCGCTTTGCCACCCTTGCTATGCGACTGTAATTGACGTGCCTCGGCCAATCCACTTTCGATCATCTTTGCATCTTCGCTCTCCGGCGGGAGTTGCCCGCGCAATCGCTCCCAATGCTGGATGGCTGCCGCAAAATCGCCACGTTCCATTCCCGCCGAACCGGCCAGAGCCAGACTCTTGGGGTGCATCGGGTCGATCACCAATGCTTTGTTGATCAGTTCAGTCGGCTTGCCGCGCAGTGTCTGACCTTGTGCCATCGCTTGCGCATCGGCGTAATCCGCCCAAACCCAAGCCTCGCTGCCAACCAACTTGGTCAGCCGTTCGTAGTTTTGTGCCGCATCGGCATAACGTCCGGCTTCCATATAACTGCGCGCCAGGATGACCAGTGATTCGCCGTCCTCCGGATTGGATTCTATTTTCTGTTCCAACTCACTGATCGATGCCGCAGTCCGAGGCACGCCCATATCGGTCGTACCACCATGCCCCATCCGATCCGAGAAGGCGTCCATATTTCCGACCTGCGTATACATCCCGACTGCAGCCAAAGGCAACAATACAGAGATCGCGATGGCAATGATTTTGAGGGGCTTGCGTGTCGCATCCGTCCCGACTTCAGCTTCGTTGCCAACCTCATCCAGCACCCTGTTTTGCAACTCGCTTTTCCCCTGCGCGTGCAACTCCTCTGTCAACAGGCCGTTCTTCAGATCGTTGTCCATCTCGACGATCTGATCACGCAATATCTCAAGGTTGGCCGCATCCCGTGCGACAGAGTTATTTTTGGCCGTGCCGCGCCATAACGGTACCGCGATGAAAAGCATGGCGACGATCATTAACGCCGCGCAGATGATCCAGAATAAAGTCATTTGTTCTCTTCTTCTTTGAGTAAATCGCGGGCACGCTGTTGCGCTTCAGGTGTTAGTGCGGAGTCTTTAACGGTCACGCGACGTTTGCGCAATTGCACAAACAGCAGGCCGCCTCCGATCAAGAGCAATACGAAGGGTGCAATCCACAGCGTGATGGTCTCTTCATCCACGGGCGGATCGAACAACACGGACTTGCCGAATCGCTCGACCAATATGTCCATGATCTCCTGGTCGGTCGCACCCGCTTTCATCTTGTCGCGCATGATCTGACGCACATCGTTCGACCAGTCGGAACGCGAACTCGCGACGTTCTCACTCTGACAAACCAAGCAGCGTACTTTCTCTGCGAGGTCGATCATGCGACGTTCCATAACGGGATCGTCTGCCAGATCTTTTGCTTCACCGGCAAAAACCAATGTCGGGAACAGGCACATCAAGGCCAATAGAATATGTCTCATTGTTTCTGCAACTCCGCAACGAGCGGCAAGATGCGCTCTCTTAGATTTTTCGGGGTCAAGGCACCAATAAGCTTGTCACGAATGACACCTTGTTTGTCGATGACGTAGGTCTCGGGTACTCCGTACACGCCGTAATCAAAACCCACTCTGCCGTCGGCATCAAAGATCGTCAGCGTGTAGGGATCGCCCGCTTGGCTCAAGGTACGTTCGCCATCTTCACGTTTGTCTTTGTAATCCAAACCGAGTACAGGCACGATGTTCTGACGCGCCAGATCCATCAGGATCGGGTGTTCGTCTTTACACGCACTGCACCAGGATGCCCACACGTTCAACAACCAGACCTGCCCCTGCATATCCTGCGTGGAGAACTGTTTATTCGCGTCGTGTAGTTGCGGCAAACTGAAGGTTGGAGCAGGTTTTCCCACCAAAGGCGAAGGCACTTCACGCGGATCCAAGCTCAAGCCAACATAGAGAAATCCGGCCAAGACCAAGAATATAACCAGGGGCAAGGTGAAGCGCATCATACGGTTTGCTCCTTCAATTGCGTCTCGCCCGAAACGACTTCATTTTCTTTGCGCGCATGGATGCGATAACGTCGGTCACTGATCGCCAATATCCCGCCCAGCGCCATCAACACACATCCCGCCCATATCCAATCCACGAACGGTTTGATGTAGACGCGCACCGCCCACGCGTTCGTGTCGGGGATAGGCTCACCCAGTGACACGTACAAATCGGTAAAGAAACCGGTGCGGATCGCCGCCTCGGTCATCGGCATGCCGGAGGCGTTGTAAGTGCGCTTCTCCGGATACAGCTGCGTAACCAATTTGCCATCCCTGCTGACACTCACCCGTCCTTGGGCAGCGACATAGTTTGGCCCCTGCTGCTCTCTTACCCCATCAAAGCGGAACACATATCCCCCCGCCGCGACCGTGTCTCCAATATCCATCCGCACATCGCGTTCGGTCTCGTAACCTTTCACCATCGTCACACCGATGATGAAAACGGCGATGCCGAGGTGGGCCACCAACATGCCGTAATAACTGCGCGATGGAGTTTTCAAGCGTTGCAACAACGTCCCTTCACTGCCGATGCGCTGGCGCAAATTTACAACAGAAGTGGTGATGATCCACGCGGCCATGAGCAGACCCAGCGCGATGATCGGCGTCCAGTTGCCCAGCACCAGCGGCAACAATAGAGCGATTGCGATGCTGGCGGCCAATGCCCAACGCACGCGAATCCAGATGTCCGGCAGGCTGGCATGTTTCCAGCGTGCGACGGGACCCAAACCCATCATCATCACCAGCGGAACCATCAAGGGGACGAATACGGTATTGAAGTACGGCGGACCGACGGAAAGTTTGCCGAAACCGAGCGCATCCATAAACAACGGATACAGCGTGCCCAAAAACACCGAGGCGGAAGCAACCGACAGCAACACGTTGTTGGAGAGCAGCATCGACTCGCGCGAAATGATATCGAACTTGCCGCCCAGCCCCACCTTGGGTGCGCGCCAGGCAAACAGCACCAAGGATGATCCAATGACGACGACCAAAAATGAAAGGATAAAAATGCCGCGTTTCGGATCGGTGGCGAAAGCGTGCACTGAAGTCAACACGCCCGAACGCACCAGGAAGGTTCCGAGCAGTGACAGCGAGAATGCCGCGATTGCAAGCAGCACGGTCCAACTTTTAAAGGCGCCGCGTTTTTCAGTCACTGCCAGTGAATGGATCAGCGCCGTCCCGACCAGCCAGGGCATAAACGAGGCATTCTCGACCGGATCCCAAAACCACCAGCCACCCCAGCCCAATTCGTAATACGCCCACCAGCTCCCCAAGGCGATACCGATGGTCATGAACACCCAAGCCACCGTGGTCCACGGCCGCGACCAGCGTGCCCAGGTCGAATCCAACTTGCCTCCCAACAAGGCCGACAAGGCAAAGGCGAACGCCACAGAGAATCCGACATACCCCATGTACAACATCGGCGGGTGGATCACCAAACCCGGATCTTGCAGCAACGGGTTCAGATCGCGTCCATCCATCACTGCCGGAAACAGGCGGTCGAACGGATTTGAGGTGAGCAACATGAACAACAGGAAGCCCACCGCGACCAGCCCCATCACACCCAGAACACGCGCCACCATTT
>CAZRZH010000182.1:0-4671 GCA_964604485.1 uncultured Sideroxydans sp. | reverse complement strand
TCTCGTCTCGGACAACAGCTTAATCTACTGTCTTATATTCGGGGGCCACTATAGCGCGATGCGTGCTGTAGCTAAATACAGCTTGGCAGATTTCTGGGTTGGCGCAATGGTTGAAAGCATGAAGTCCAATACAACAGCGACTGTAAGTGCTACTGGCAGCAATATGGAGTTTGTGGGTGGATACAAAATGGGTGCGCAAAGCATCGCTGCAAGCTACGCCAAGGCAGGCTCATATGCGGTTGGTGCAGCGGCCTCTAATGCGATCAGTCAGATGTCCCTCAAATACGCTTATAGCTTCTCCAAGCGTACCGAGTTGTTTGCTGCTTACGCATCAAGAAAGACAGACTTGACTACAGTCGCCGACACTTCCTACGTTGGCGGCGGTATCGTTCACTCCTTCTAATCTAACCTCCTCAGTTAGTTAAGAAGTTAAAACGGGCGTCCGAGGACGCCCGTTTTTTTGCGTCCAAATTTTTGCGGCAGTCTGCAATTTTCGCGTCACCGTTTCGTCATCACTTTGTAATGTCCTCTGGGTAAGGTGTCGTTCCCGAAAATGTTCACCGGAGTCAGTCATGTCCGCCATCCAGCCTGTTGAGTTGTACCGAACAATTCAACGCGCCCCGCATGTGATGCCTGCAGCCGGTAGTGTGCCGGAGCAGGAAATGTCGCCTCTGCGGGAAATTATCGAGCAACGCAGACTGAGTGCCTTGTTCCAACCGATTATCGATTTAAAGAGCGGGGAGTTCCTGGGTTTTGAAGGTTTGATCCGGGGTCCGGCGGACAGTCCCTTGCATTCGCCCATAAATTTATTTGGTACGGCCGCCCGCCAGGGTCTGGAGCTGGAAGTTGAAATGCTGTCACGACAAACAGTTCTGGAAGCGTTCGTTCGACAAAATCTGCCGGGCTTTCTTTTTCTGAATGTGAGCCCGGAAACGCTGACCCGCCCCAGTTTCAAGAATGGCCAGACCCTGGAATTTTTGCGCGGGTTGAGTCTCGATCCGGCAAGAGTGGTGATCGAAATCACCGAGAACCAGCCGACATTCGATTTCGACGCGATGCGCAGTGCATTGCTGCACTACCGTGCGATGGGGTTCAAGATTGCCATCGATGATTTGGGCGAGGGCTTTTCCAGCCTGCGCTTGTGGTCCGAATTGCGCCCGGAGTTCATCAAAATCGACATGCATTTCGTACAGGGCGTGGACCGCGACCCGATCAAATTGCAGTTCCTGAAATCCATCCAGAGCATCGCCGAAAGTTGCGGCACGCAGGTCATCGCGGAAGGGGTGGAAACCGAAGCCGAACTCAGGGTGGTGCGGGACATCGGTATTGCACTTGGACAGGGTTATTTTATCTCGCGTCCCTGTCACACGCCGCCCCTGTTAGCCTCCACCGAGACCAGCCGCATTCTCAGCGCTTCCAATATCGCGATCTTCCCCATCTCGGAGTTCAGTTTCCGAACTCAAGCCACCGCGTTGAAACTGGTGACTTATATCGAGCCGGCGCATCCGGAAACGCCGAACGACACGATCTTCGAACGTTTCTCCGGTAACCCCGCTTTGCGCATCATTCCTGTTGTCAAGAACGGAACCCCCATGGGTCTCATCAACCGTTATCAGTTTATCGACCGGTTCGCCAAACCGTTCCAGCGTGAGTTGCATGGCAAAAAACCCTGCAGTGAGCTAATCCAAAACGAGCCGTTACTGGTGGAAAAAAGTATGCCGATCGAGGAACTCAGCCACTATCTGGCCGAAGTGGACAGCCGCCATTTCGCCGACGGCTTCATCATCACCGAACATGCGCGTTACATCGGTGTTGCTTCGGGTCAGGACTTGTTGCGAGAGTTGACCCAGATGCAATTGGAAGCGGCGCGTTATGCCAACCCGCTCACGCTGTTGCCCGGCAATGTGCCGATCAACGAGCACATCGAGCGCTTGTTACTGGCGAACACGCCTTTCGTTGCCTGTTACTGCGACCTTGACTTTTTCAAGCCCTTTAACGACACCTACAGTTATCGCAAAGGTGACGAGATGATCCAGCTGACCAGCCGCATCCTGAGTTGGGGCTGCGATCCCAAGTCGGATTTTATCGGGCATGTGGGCGGCGACGATTTCATTCTGCTTTTGCAAAGTAAAGATTGGAAGACGCGTTGCGAAAATGCCTTGCGCTCATTTGAACAGGCGGCATCACTGCTGTTCAAGGAAGAACATCTGGCGGCGGGCGGCTACTCCAGCGAAGGCCGTGACGGCGTCGTGCGTTTCCATCCGCTCACCAGCTTGTCCATCGGGGTCATTCAAATAACACCCGGCCAATTTCTGTCGCATCACGAAGTTTCCACGGCGATGAATGAAGCCAAAAAGATGGCGAAAAAGATCGCCGGCAATAGTTTGTTCATCGAGCAACGCAATTCCGCAAACAATCAAAAAGGAAAATCCAAATGAAAATATTCGCGGCTGAAATGCCAAATCAAAACGAACTGAATATCGTGAACCTGCTGATCAACGAAGGGTTCGATGCCACGTTGTCATTCCTGTGCACGCTGTTCTTTTTCTCCGTGGATTGAGAGAGTCGGGTGAACTCATTTTTGCGCAATAGCATTGCCCTGTTCCGGGCGACACGATTCGTCATTCACCTCGGCTACGGATTAGCCATCGCGTTCTTTTTTCCCTGGATCGGAGCGGGTTTGCGCCGTCGCATCCTGCAGGTCTGGTCCAAGGGACTCTTGCAAATTTTCAATGTTCGACTCGACATCGCATCCGGCGATCCGTTGTATCAACTCAAGCGCGGGCTGATCGTCTCCAACCATATCTCGTGGCTGGATGTTTTCGTGCTCAACGCCGTGATACCGATGCGCTTCGTGGCGAAATCCGAAGTGAGAAGTTGGCCGGTGATCGGCTGGCTCTGTGCACGCGCCCAGACGTTGTTCCTCGAACGTGGCAAGGCACGTTCGGCTGCACGCCTCAACGTGCATTTGGTGAGCCTGTTGCAGCAGGGCGGGTGTCTGGCCATTTTCCCCGAAGGAACAACGACCGATGGAACTTCAGTCGCACACTTCCATTCGTCGCTGTTACAACCCGCCATCGACGCCGCTGCTCCGATACACCCCGTAGCGATACGTTATCGTGATGCTTCGGGCGCGCATAACAAGGCGGCTGCTTATGTGGATGAAATTTCATTCGGCGCGTCTTTATGGAGCATTCTGAATACGCCGGAGATGCACGTGCAACTGGTGGGCACGGCCCCGCTTGAGTCGCTTGACGGGGATAGACGCAGCCTGACCCGCAGGGCGCATCAACACATCAGCGCGGCATTGCAGGTCCTGCACCAAACCTCGGTGTTGTCGCACGACAGGAACAAAACCCGTGCGTCTGTTCAATCCCCTGCGGAAGCCGATCTGCATTTCCAGTCGCTCTATCACGTCTTGCTAAATCCACCGCAAGCTCAAGAGACTCTGCACCATCCGGTAAAGTAGTTTCATCTTGGAAAAAGCAGTCTCACGCGGAGACGCGGAGAACGCGGGGAAATTCTAAAAGCGATGGCGACTGCAATGATCGCACAATGGGTAAAGCTCAATTTTATGCAATAGGTTGGTTTTACTCCGCGTTCTCCGCGTCTCCGCGTGATCAACTGCCGTTTCTAGTTTCATCAAATTTTCATATTGCCTTAACTCCCGTGCAACACGCGATGGCTATTCTGCGGTCATTAACCCGACCGGAGAACACCATGTTAGATTTGATTCAACAACAACGGGAAATACCAGGCAGGCTCACTTTTAGTTTGGCGAGGAGTGTCACCGAGGTGACCGAAGCGCAGCGCATCCGCTTCAAGGTATTCGCCGAAGAAATGGGTGCCAAATTGCCCAGCGCAGGTTTGGGCTTGGATATTGACCGTTTCGATGAATTTTGCGATCACCTGCTGGTGCGTGACCACGGCAACGACAAAGTGGTCGGCACCTATCGCATCTTGCCTCCCGCGCAGGCCGTGAAGGCGGGCAGCTATTATTCCGAGACCGAATTCGACATGACCCGCCTGATGCACTTGCGTGACCGCATGGTCGAGGTGGGGCGTTCCTGTGTGCATCCCGATTACCGCGATGGGGCAACCATCACCCAGTTGTGGAGCGGCTTGGCAGACTATGTCACCAAACACAACCATGAATATCTGATCGGCTGCGCCAGCATCAGCATGGGCGACGGTGGCCACTACGCCGCCAGCGTGTACAACAAAATTCACAAGTTGCACGCGGCACCGTCCGAATATCGCGTGTTCCCGCACTGCCGCCTGCCGCTGGAATCCTTGAATCAAAATCTGGATGTGATCATCCCGCCGCTGATCAAAGGATATCTGCGTCTGGGTGCCTATATCGCCGGTGAGCCGGCATGGGATCCGGATTTCAATTGCGCCGATGTGTTTATCCTGCTGCCGGTGTCACGCATGAATGCGCGTTACGCCAAACACTTCATGCGCCACGCAAAATAAGCGATCCCAAATTTTTGGTTCTCTCCTCATTGCGCGCACTCCCCGTGCGCGTATTTTTTTGTGCTGCAATTGTTCTGTCACATTCGATTGTTACAGTGTCGTGAATCATTTCAGGAGTCGTTAGATGGAAAGTCCGTACAAAGGTAAAACCGGTCTGGTGCGATTGTTCAATGCATTCGGCTATTCGCTGGCAGG
>CAZRZH010000181.1:1307-4673 GCA_964604485.1 uncultured Sideroxydans sp. | reverse complement strand
TGATCAGCGAGCGCTCGCGGCCCAACCCATCCAGCGCGCCCAAGTCGCATTTGACAATGCCGCTCAGCTCCAGGAAGCGCAGGTACGTTCTGAAACCGAACATGATTACCCATCTGCCCAATCTGATACCGATGCGCCTCGGCAAAAGCAATCGAAGCGGAACTGCCACCAGGCTCCAAGCCAGGCACATCACCGCGAACAGCAGTAAACCACCATAATACACCAAGCATTCGTAGGGGAAGCTCAGCCACGAGGTCGGCGTTTGCAGAGTGCGTTTTTCAATCAAGACTCAACCTCGCCGATGAAACACATCACTCGTCGTCCTTAACCATTTTTTGCGATTTGCCGAAGATCCTGCTGATGGCAAACCCGGTGCTGACGTTCGTCTTCGACCTAACCAGCGGGCTGTCGGCAAAAACAGCACCTTTTAGGGTGTCGAATTTGACGAATGCGCCCACCCAGTAATCCGGGAAGCGCTTGCTGAGCGCCGAAATGAACTGCACACCAGCGTATCCGCCGCGCGCCTGGTATGCCGGGCGGGAAGGCGTCGCATACTGCGGATCGACGCCATAGAAATACTGGTGGTAGCGCGCATCGGCAAAAATCGGACCGGCGAGCAGACCCAGGTTCCAGCCTGGCAAGCCGGAAATGTGACGCATATCTAAGTTGAGTTGCGGCTGAAATATCCAGCCGACGTTTTTGATGCTGGAAAAATTGCTTGCAAACACCGGGCGTAGCGGCAGCCGCAAATCCAACTTTTGGTCGCCTGTGGCCGACTTGAACAGTGACAGGTTGAGCGATGGACCAATCTCCAGCGTCGGATCCAGGTCCGGCATGCCGGACCGTGCCTGGTTATCGCTGCTTTTCACCGGCACCGTACCGTTTATGCTGATATCGAGTTCAGCTTTATCGCTCTTCAGCAGCAGCCCCCGGATCTTTTCGCGCTCAATTTTGAGGAATTTTCCGCGGTAAACGAAATAGGGTATCGGCAGAACATAGCTCTGACGCTGGTCGGAACCGCGATAGGCTGGAAAATCGACCGCCGCAACACCGACACCCGCCTCCCACAGCGGCTGGTTGGCCATCGCATTTCCGGCCACCAGGCAGGACAGCGCAACAAGTATTTTCCGACAAGCGATCATTTTCGAATCAGGCGATTGGCATCCAGAAGGCTTCTATCTCGACCAGAAGGTCGGCGCGACACACGTCCGCCTGCAGATAAACGATATGGGCACTGCCGAATTCGGCATCGAGCCGATCACGCACCGCCGGATAGTCTCTGGTATAGCGCAGATAGACATTGAGGCAGAGCCCGCCCGGATCCTGGGCGCTAAACCCGCACGCCCGCGCCTGATCGACAACCACACGCAGGTTCTCGATCGTCTCGTCCATCTGCCGCAAGACATCTTCGGGGTGCACCGTCTGGGAGCCGACGATGCTTGCCGTTCCGGAAATTAGCAGCGCATCGCCCACCAGCACGCCGCGCGAAAAAGTCGGGCTCCTCGGACCGAAATCGCCAGGATAGTGATAAGCATTCGTTTGGCGCGGATTTTCGATATAAACGCCGGGAGTTTTGCCTGCCAGGAAACAGACCACCAGGCTGCCCTGCCGGGTTCCTAGCGTGCAGCTTGCGGGTACGATACCTTCGCCGATGGTGCGTCCTTTGCAGCAAAAGGCTTCGTGGCGTCCCACATTGAATTCGCGGTAGCGCTCGATCTCGCGGCCCGTATTGTTGATATGCGGAAAATAATTCCACACCCGGAACAATTCGTGGTAGCCCTTGCGGTCGAGTATGTCAAAAATTGTCGAATACGCAGAAAATGTCTTCGACTCGAGCTGCTCAGAACTTGTACCGCCTAGAATCAGACAGCCAAAAAGTAGACTGCCATCGCAGGAGAAGCGGAGTCCTGAATCTTGGCTCACCACTGTCGTATGCGACGAAATCCATACCTCGTACCAAGCCTCTTCCCTGAACACAGGCAGCTTCACCCAGGCAAAGGGCAATTCGCCCACAGACAACTCGGGCTCGGCAGGAGCATATGCAAGCACCCCCAGAACCTTTCCTACGGATTCCTCCAGTACGCCTTCAAGTTGTGCAGGTGAAGCACAGACTAGCCGAAGCGAGGTAACGGTATTCTTTTCAGCCATGCCATTGCTCTTTGCAGCGCGAAGCCTGTCCAGTTGTCAGAAAATGATGCAAAAGGCATTGGCGACGGCATCGCACGTGGACAGGAACGGCGAGAGCAGCAACATGCCTTCTATGCCCCCTTCCTGCAACAGCCGCATCACACCATAGGCGTCGAGAGAAATTCCCACGAACTAGATGCGCCGGTAACCGAGAGCACGCAACGGATCGACAACCTTTTTCCTTAAGCGTCCGCCAAACGTTGCGGGCATGTAGTCTTCTACATCGGCGTCTACTAATTTAATTCAAGGTATCGAGGGACAGCCCGCAATCTCGCGTGGCTTCCACGAAGCCACAAATCCTGAATCCTGGGCATGCATCCAGGCGCCGGGCAACATCATCAGAGCAACATCACCGTCAGGCTTGTCTAACAACAAATCGAAAGTTAACCTGAATACTATCGGAAACCGTACGTGACTATTTAGTTCGATGTGCGTGGACATACCGGCTCAGACTCCGAAGCGAACTGAAAATCAACATGTTATTCTCGTCATCCGAACGCAACTGGAAACCGTATTTTCGCGAAATCACCAACGCAATTTCCAGCATGTCGATCGAATCCAGCCCCAAGCCCTTGCCGTAAAGCGGTGCTTCTGGATCAATCTCTTCCGGTAAAACATCTAAATTAAGCGCAGAAACTACTACTCTCGCCAGTTCCAACTCTTCACTAGTTACAGCAAAGTCTTGTGAACCCACCATCCCCCCCCCTTAATAAATGGGTCATCGCATACTTTTGTAGGTAAAAAATGGGCCTGTAATGCACCCAAACCCTATCATTACCGAGGCCAAACGCATGCGAAGCGCGGCTGAGATCTGGCATCATTCTCCCCTACCTACTCGCAAACGCCAACTCCGGCTGGAGGATTCGCACGCATTTCTAGGCTTTCGACCGGAACCGACGGTGCGCGGTATTTTTGGTGACCCCAAAGCCCGTATCATCACCCTAATGAAGAGGATTGTCGAATCGTGGAGAAGCGCCTACCCAATTCGCTGGATCGCACCCTTTCGCTGTTGGCGCCGTACCGACAGGAGATTGCTGACGTGGCGGTCGAGTCAACCTTCAACTGGTACTGGCTCGTGGATGGGATGATGGACCAGGGTTATTCCTTGCACCTCGTCAACACCGCCGCGGTCAAACAATACGAGGGTTTGAAGCACACCGAGGATCGCTATGACGCGTT
>CAZRZH010000181.1:0-1207 GCA_964604485.1 uncultured Sideroxydans sp. | reverse complement strand
GCCAATCGGCTCAAATTGCACCTCCGGCGTGCCGTTTAAAAAGGCGCGTAATTGCACCACCGTGTTCAGCTGTTGTTCGTTCATGTCGATCACCATGGGGGTAATGATCGACCCAAACGCTAGCCTTCAGGCTCATACCTCGTTGGAAATACGCGCCCCCGTTCGGGATCAAACCATATTGGAATAGACTCGCTCTTTGAAAAAATATTGTGATTTGTTATAGTTTCAAAATAGGAAAATTTTTTCAACACAATTAATCCATCAGGGGGCCTATAATGAAATCGGGATTTACGCGCTTCAACTCATTCCAGAGCTTAACCATTGCCACAGTCTTAGTTGTGCTTTCGGGATGCGCTACATTTCAAAAGAGCAATACTGCTGCTACAAATGAAACGAGCTCTTCAGCACGGGCGTCGACGCCACCAGGCATGAACGATAAGGGCGAAGTCATCGACTCTTCCAAAGTGGAAGCCGGTAGCGGCAAGCATGTCAAGGGAGTTGGAGACTGGGAGGGCGAAATTACAGGCAAGATGGCCGCTCACAGCAAGTTTGCGAAATTGAAGATTGGCATGTCAATGAAGGAGGTAACCGATATAGCGGGGCAGCCGACTGACCAAGGCGGCTATGTAACTGGCAAGGCATGGATTCCCTTCTACTTTGGCAGCGATCGGAACCGTTATGAGCTGGTTTACAAGAATGAAGGACGCCTGATATTTGCCGGCGGATCTATGGGTGACATGGGCAGTGGTCATTTGATCTGGATCATCAATAATGCGCATGAAGGCAAGTACCGCTAGAGAGTAGCGTTACATGGGCTGGAAGCACTCATTCCATACGGTGCGTCGAACAGTGCGGCTTAAGGGGCCCGCCTTTCGGGCTACGGGGCGGGTTTTGCGGAGGCGGTTTTATTGTTCAGGTGGGTGAGTATCTTTTCGATGACCGTCGGGTCATCCATGCAGGCGATTACTCTGACAGCTCCGCCGCAGTTTCGGCGCGTTTCGATGTCGATCTTGAACAACCGCTTCAAGCGCTGCGCTCAGACATGGCCTCCGGTCCCGCCGATGTCGTCCTGTCCGCTTCCTCGTCCGTGATTTAGCCGCGCCGGACGGGTATCACCTGCACGCGCAGGTGGCAGTTCGGCGTAGGTAGCGCGTGAGGTTCACGCGCGGCTTGGATATCAATACCGCAACCGCCGATGAAGTCTAAA
>CAZRZH010000180.1:0-4691 GCA_964604485.1 uncultured Sideroxydans sp. | reverse complement strand
CCGACTGCACAACCCAACCCGCCTGCTTGAGCAGCGCGTCGATGTTGTCGCGGGCTTTCTGTTCGGGGTTCTGGTTTTCGGTCATTGCCAAAGCCTGTATCGCCTTATTTGGAATCCGGCGAATGATATAAGAACCGGCGGGCTATGGGGGCAACCAATTCAGCTTGGAAAACTGCATCCCCCAGGAATTTCAAAATCGCCTCTAGGCTAAAAGCGTGTTGCGAGTGAAGGAAAAACAAAGGCCACCGCTTGGGTGGCCTTGTTTTTTTGTTCGCTTTCGATTCCCGCTTGGCGGGGAAAACGGTACTTTTTAGAACGGGATATCGTCGTCGAAATTATCGAAGTTGCTCTTGCCTGCCGGTGCGGCTGTTGCGGGTTTTGCAGCGGGTGCGCTGCGTGCCGGGGCGGTAGATGGCGATTGGTTTTCGACCACTTCAAAACTACCCGCTCCGCCTGATTTGCTGCCCAGCATTTGCATCTCGTTGACGATGATTTCGGTGGTGTAACGGTCTTTGCCGGTTTCTTTATCCTGCCATTTGCGCGTTTGGATTTTGCCTTCGACGTAGACTTGGGAGCCTTTTTTCAGGTACTCACCCGCGACTTCGGCCAGACGACGGTAGAACACCAGGTTGTGCCATTCAGTCTTTTCCTGTTTCTCGCCGGCCTTGTCCTTCCAATTTTCGGAAGTCGCCAGCGTGACGTTGGTCACCGCTTCGCCGCTGGTCATGTAACGGGTCTCCGGGTCTTTGCCCAGACGTCCCACCAAGATCACTTTATTCACTGACATGTCATACCCCCGTTAATGTTGTTACGTTTTTCATGATTGCCCCCTCTCCCTCTTGGGGGAGGGTTGAGGAGGGGGTGCTTCTTACCAGATATTCAACCGCGTCTTCGTCGAAGCCGCTTATTTCCACTTTGAGACAGGCGATCTGTTCGTTGGCGACGATCAGCACTTCTCTCACGCCGCGCAATTGTGCCAGAGAGTTCTGCAATTCGCTTGCCTCAGCCGCGCCAATTTCATTCAGGCGATACATACGGGTCGTCAACGGTTGCGGCGCACGCATGGACGATGCCACCACCAACCACAGTAGCAGCATAAACACCGCGAAGATAAACACGGCATTGCCGCCGTAGAGTTGCATCAGCAAGCCGCCCATGGCCGAGCCGAAGAATGCACCGAGAAACTGCACACTGCTGAACACGCCCATCGCGGTGCCTTTGGATGCCAGCGGTGCAATCTTGCTGACGATGGAAGGTTGCGTCGCTTCCAGCACGTTAAAGGCGGTGAAAAATACCAGCAACGAAATCGCCACGCCCCAAACGCTGTGCTGCAAAAATAAAATGCCGAGTTGCGACAGAGCGGCCAATGCGATGCAGATCATGAACACCTGTTTCATCTTCGCCAATTTTTCCGCGATGATGATGGGCGGCACCATGAGTGCGAAAGCGACAAGCATCACCGGCAGATACACCTGCCACTGGTGCTGTGCATCCAGCCCGTCCGCACGCAGAATAAACGGCACCTGCATAAACACCGACATCAAAATCGCGTGCAACGTGAACACGCCGAAATCCATCCGCAGCAAATCTTTGTTGCGCAACACTTCGGCCAGTTTGCCGGTGTTGGCTTCGGTGTCGGAGTGAAAACGTGTGATGGCCGGATTGGGGATGAACCAGATGACCATGGCAATCGACACAAACGCCAGCAACCCGGTGAGGGTGAAGATGCCGGACATGCCGATGTGCTGGTACAACACGGGAGACAGAATCATCGACAGCGAAAAGGTCACGCCGATGGTCATGCCGATCATCGCCATCGCCTTGGTGCGATGCTCTTCGCGCGTGAGGTCGGCGGTCAATGCCATTACCGCCGCGTTGATCGCCCCCGCCCCCTGAATTACCCGCCCGGCGATGATCCAATAAATGTCATCCGCCGAGGCCGCGATAAAGCTGCCTGCCGCAAACAGCAGCAAGCCGGCGATGATGATGGGCTTGCGCCCGTAACGATCCGACAACCATCCCGCCGGAATCTGCAAGATGGCTTGTGTCAGACCATACGCACCTAGTGCGACGCCAATAAGGAAATGACTTTGCCCACCCGGCAAATCTTCGGCGTAAAGGGCGAAGATGGGCAGGATGATGAACAAGCCCAACATGCGCAAACCATAGATGCTGGCAAGGCCGATACTGGCGCGGCGTTCGAAGGGAGTCATGGCGGAATCTGCAGCGGACATGAAGCGGAACGTGTACTTTTATGAGGCGCGCATCTTAACAGGTCAGCCCTAACCTGCCGATAACAATTGGGGAAGCTGTGTTTTTCGCGTATATTGGCGAGTCGTTTTTCACACTCATTTCCCAGCATGGAATACATCAAGATTCGCGGTGCTCGCACCCATAACCTGAAGAACATCAGCCTCGATTTGCCCCGGCATCAGCTGGTAGTGATCACTGGCTTATCCGGCTCGGGCAAGTCCTCACTTGCATTCGACACGCTGTATGCCGAGGGGCAGCGGCGCTACGTTGAATCGCTTTCGGCGTATGCACGCCAGTTCTTGCAGTTGATGGAAAAGCCGGATGTCGATTTGATTGAGGGGTTGTCCCCCGCCATCGCCATCGAGCAGAAGGCCACTTCGCATAACCCGCGTTCCACGGTGGGCACGGTCACCGAGATTCACGATTATTTGCGTCTGTTGTTTGCGCGCGCGGGTGATCCGTATTGTCCGCAGCACGATTTGGTGTTGCAGGCGCAGTCGGTGGGGCAGATGGTGGACACAGTGCTGGCGTTGCCCGAGGGTACCAAGGTGATGATTTTGTCGCCCATCGTGGTGGAACGCAAAGGCGAGCAGGAGGATCTGTTCGACGAGTTGCGGGCGCAGGGTTTCGTGCGCCTGCGTGTGAACGGCAAAGTGTGCGAGATGGACAACTTGCCCAAGCTGGTGAAGAACAAAAAGCACACGGTGGAGATTGTGGTGGACCGATTGAAGGTATCCCCCGACATCAAGCAGCGTTTGGCGGAATCGTTCGAGACGGCATTGCGCCACGCCGACGGTCGCGCGTTGGCGGTGGAGATGGAGGGCGAAAAAGAGCATCTGTTTTCGGCCAAGTTTGCCTGCCCCATCTGTAATTATTCCCTGCAAGAGTTGGAGCCGCGATTGTTCTCGTTCAATAGCCCGATGGGCGCGTGTCCGAAGTGTGACGGCTTGGGCGTGATCAGTTTCTTCGATCCGGCGCGCATCGTGGCTTTCCCCAAATTGAGCTTGAGCGGCGGTGCGATCAAGGGCTGGGATAGACGCAACCAATTTTATTTCCAGATGCTGGACACGCTGGCGAAACACTACGACTTCGATCTGGAACGCCCGTTTGAGTCCCTGCCCGAAAAGATTCAACAGGTAGTGTTGTACGGCAGCGGGCATGAGCACATTCCTTTTCAATACTTGAACGAACGCGGCAAAAAAATTCTGCGCGAACATGCCTTCGAGGGCATCGTCAATAATTTGGAGCGGCGCTACAAAGAGACGGATTCGCCGACGGTGCGCGAAGAGCTGTCGAAATATCTCAACTCGTGTTCCTGCACGGAATGCAAAGGCACGCGCCTGCGCGAAGAGGCGCGCCATGTGCGTGTGGCCGAGCACACGATCTACCAGCTCAGCGCATTGCCGTTGAAGCAGGCGCAGAAGTTTTTTCAGGAGGTGTCTTTGCCCGGTAACAAACAGGCTATCGCCGAGAAAATCGTGCAGGAGATCGCCAACCGCCTGGCTTTCCTCAACAACGTGGGATTGGATTACCTGTCGCTGGACCGTTCTGCCGAGACCTTATCCGGTGGCGAGTCACAGCGCATTCGCCTCGCTTCGCAGATCGGTTCCGGCCTCACCGGGGTGATGTATGTGCTGGACGAGCCTTCCATCGGATTACACCAGCGCGACAACGACCGTCTGCTGGACACGCTGAAACGCTTGCGCGACATGGGTAACAGCGTGATTGTGGTGGAGCATGACGAGGATGCAATTTTGACGGCCGATTATGTGGTGGACATGGGCCCGGGCGCAGGCGAACACGGCGGCAGGGTGGTGGCGCAAGGCACGCCCATGGAGGTTATCGCCAATCCGCAATCGCTCACCGGGGATTACCTTTCGGGAAGACGTACCATCGAAGCGCCAAATAAATACCGCATTCCCGATCCCGAGCGCCGCCTGATAATCAGTCGCGCCAGCGGCAACAACCTGAAAGAGGTCACACTTGATCTGCCCGTCGGTCTGCTGGTAAGTATCACCGGTGTCTCGGGTTCGGGTAAATCCACGCTGATTAATGACACGCTGTATAACGCGGTCGCGCAACACTTGTACGGCAGCAATGCGGCACCTGCTCCCTTCGCTGAAATATCCGGATTGGAATTCTTCGACAAAGTTATCAACGTCGATCAATCCCCCATCGGCCGTACACCGCGTTCCAACCCCGCGACGTACACCGGATTATTTACTCCGATTCGCGATCTTTTTTCGGGTGTGCCCACCTCGCGCGAACGCGGTTACGGGCCGGGCCGCTTCTCTTTCAACGTCAAAGGTGGGCGCTGTGAATCCTGTCAGGGCGATGGTGTGATCAAAGTGGAGATGCACTTTTTGCCGGATGTGTATGTGCCGTGTGATGTGTGCCACGGACACCGCTACAATCGCGAGACGCTGGAGGTGTTATAC
>CAZRZH010000179.1:0-4770 GCA_964604485.1 uncultured Sideroxydans sp. | reverse complement strand
TGCGCTTTTAACATGGTGTATTTACCCACGTTGGTAAGACCGCCGATACCGCACTTCAAGCTAATAATTTTTCTCTCTGTTGTAGGTCGGGATAAAGCCCGACACGTTCATGCTGTCGGGCTGAAGCCCGACCTACCGATCCGCTTTTTAACTGCTGTGCAGCTTTAACATCGCCGCTTCCAACTTGCCTTCGATGATCAGCGGCGCAACCTCCTGCGCGTGTTGCATCGCCTCCTCAATTAAAACTTGTTCTCCTTTGCGTGGCGCATTGAGCACGAAATTCACAACTTCCGCGCGATCACCGGGGTGACCGATACCCAGCCGCAGACGCCAAAAATCTTTGCTGCCCAGATGCGCGATGACATCCTTCAAACCGTTGTGTCCACCGTGACCACCACCCAATTTCAGTTTCGCACTTCCGGGTGGCAGATCCAGTTCGTCATGCACCACCAGTATCTGCGCAGGTTCGATCTTGTAGAACTGCGCCACTGCGCCGACCGAGCGACCGCTGACATTCATAAAGGTCTGTGGTTTGAGCAGAAGCACTTCGTGGCCGTGTAAATTAGCTTTGGCAATCAAGCCGTGAAATTTGCTATCCGCTTTGTAGTTGGCGTTATGCAGACGCACACACTCGTCCACCCACCAGAAGCCCGCGTTATGGCGTGTGGCAGCGTAGTCCTTGCCGGGATTGCCCAACCCGACGATCAGTTTTATGGCTTCGCTCATAATGAAAAAACCCGCCAAACATCGCTTGATGTCATGGCGGGTTTTGTCGGTTACAAATTACTTCTTGGCTGCGGGCTTCGCTGCTGCAGGAGCGGCTGCGGCAGTTGCAGTGGCTGAGGCGTCAGCAGCAGCTGCCGCTTCGGCGGCGGCTTCAACGTGACCACGCGGCACTTGTACCGTCGCCACAGCGTCGGAAGCATGGTGATGGGTCGCCACTTCAACGCCCTTGGGCAACTTGACATCAGACACGTGGATGGAATGGCCCAGATCCAGTGCGACCAGATCAACCTCGATGGCCGCCGGCAAATCAGCTGCCAGACAGACGACTTCCAACTCGTTCAACACGTGGGTGATGATACCGCCACCGGTCTTCACGCCCGGGCAAACCTCGGCGTTCAAGAAGTGCAATGGCACCTTCATGTGGATCTTCTTGTTGGCATCGACACGTTGGAAGTCGATGTGTTGCACTTGCTGGCGGAACGGGTGCATCTGGAAATTGCGCAGCAGCACAGATTCCTTTTTGCCATCCAGATCCAGCGACAGAACGGTCGCGTGGAACGCTTCGTTGCGCAGTGCGTAATACAGTGTGTTGTGATCGAGTTCGATCATGCTGGGTGTACCCGAACCGTAAACGATGCCGGGAACTAGATTCGCTTTGCGCAGACGGCGGCTCGCACCCGTTCCTTGCACATTGCGTGTTTTTGCGCTGATTTCGATTGCCATGTTTACTTCTCCACTTCAAATTGAAAACAACCGCGACCAGTTGTTTCCGGTTAGACGGTTGCCAACATGGCAACCGCATCAAAACAGCGCCTTGCGGCACCGCCGTTTAATCTACAAATAAAGAGCTGACCGACTCTTCCGCATTGATGCGGCGCAACGTCTCGGCCAACAATTCGGCCACGCTCAACTGGCGGATACGCGAGCAATTGGCCGCTGCATCACTCAGCGGGATGGTGTCAGTCACCACCAATTCATCAATGGCCGAGCGCTCGATGCGCTCGATTGCCGGTCCGGACAACACGCCATGCGTACAGTAGGCCAGCACACGGTCGGCACCTTTTTCCTTCAAGGCATTGGCCGCTTCGCACAAAGTATTGGCGGTATCCACCATGTCATCCATGATGAGACAGGTACGGCCGGACACTTCGCCGATGATGTTCATTACTTTCGCCACGTTCGGCTTGGGACGGCGTTTGTCGATGATCGCCAAGTCCGCATCCAACTGTTTGGCCAGCGCGCGCGCGCGCACCACACCGCCCACATCCGGCGACACCACGATCAGGTTGGGATAATCATGACGCCACACATCCGACAACAAAATCGGGCTGGCATAAATGTTATCCACCGGAATATCGAAGAAACCCTGAATCTGGTCGGAGTGCAAATCCATGGTCAACACGCGATCAACACCCACGCCGGTCAGCATGTTCGCCACCACTTTGGCGGTAATCGCCACCCGCGCCGAACGCGGACGGCGGTCTTGCCGTGCATAACCGAAATAGGGAATGGCGGCTGTAATCCGCGCGGCGGAAGCGCGGCGCAACGAATCGACCATCACCATGATTTCCATCAGATTATCGTTGGTCGGTGCACAGGTCGATTGCAGGATGAACACATCCTTGCCGCGCACGTGCTCCATGATTTCAACCATGACTTCGCCGTCGGAAAAACGGCTGACTGTGGCACGCCCAAGATGAATACCCAGATGCCGCGCCACACTTTGGGCCAGCTTAGGATTGGCATTGCCGGTGAAAACCATCATATCGCCGGACATCTTGAGCACCTCTTAAATTTGAAATGGGCGCGAACGCCCATCATGACTTAACGAATCTGGCTGGGGAGGTAGGGATCGAACCTACGAATGTCGGAATCAAAATCCGATGCCTTACCACTTGGCGACTCCCCAATAAAACCTTGGCTACTGCTATAAATTATGTTGTCGGGCGAATTGCCGCGTTGCGCGGTGCTCACAATCCTCATGTACAACACGTACATTCCGGTTGTTGCGCTCCGTGCGCCTTGCACTTCATCCCGAAAACAGAATTTCTAGCAGCATCCCTTCGAAACTCTGTATAGCTTCATAAAACTTTATGCAGCAAAACTTCTCAGCGGATGCTGCTGCAAACCCCGCGCGACAAATCCGCGCATGTCTGTCGGCAACTGTTGCAATACCGCTTGTGCTTGTGCTTCTGTGGCGAACTCGGCAAACACGCATGCGCCGGAGCCGGTCATCAGTGGTGGCGCGAACTTGGCCAGCCACTGCAGATGGGTCTCAACTGCCGGATACAGCCTGCACGCAACCGCCTGCAGATCGTTGCCCAGCTTCGGTTTCCCCTCTATTCCACCCGTCCGAAAATCTTGCCCCTTCGGAAGGGCGCGCATTGTCATCGAAATCGTATTTCGTGTCAATTCTGGATGGGTGAAAATCTGTGCCGTGGGCACATGCACCGGCGGACACAGCACCACATACCAGGCATCGGGCAAAGGGAAAACCTGCAAATGCTCGCCCACGCCTTCGGCAAAGGCGTTGTCGCCGAATACGAAAACCGGCACGTCGGCACCCAGTCTCAGCCCCAGTTGCATCAGGCGCTGGCGTGACAACCCCAAGTTCCATAGGCGATTCAGCGCCAGCAGGGTGGTCGCCGCATCCGAACTGCCGCCACCCAGCCCGCCCCCCATCGGGATGGATTTTTCCAAAACGATATCGACGCCCGACTTGCAGCCGGTTTCGTGTTGCAATAATTTTGCCGCGCGCACGCACAGGTCTTGTTCCGGCGGAACCCCCTCCAGAACATTGATGCGGTTCACCGCGCCATCCGCGCGCAGGGTGAAATGCAGGGTGTCATTGAGATCGATGAAGCGGAAAAGGGTCTGCAACAGGTGATACCCGTCGTCGCGGCGGCCGATCACGTGCAGAAAAAGATTGAGTTTTGCCGGGGCGGGACAGCTGAGACTCGTCATTGTGCTTGCCATTCGTCGATCTGTAGCAACACGCTAAAACCTTCGCGGCTCATGTCCAATTGTTTGGGCAGCGCATCCGGCGCAGAACCAGCGTAACGCGAATAACGGATCTCCCAGCCTTGTTGCCGCAACACAGTCATTTGACCGGAGGCATTGCGTTCGCTGCGGAACTCGACATCCGGTGCCGGCTGCGCCACAACCCAGTAACGCAGACCGGACAGCGGCAACTGCCAGCCCAACGCTTCTTGCATCAAAGACTCGGCATCACCCGCCGCGTATTGTTTGCCGGAAGCATCCTCCAGCGTCGCGCCCCGGCTGTCCCGGCCGATACGTCCCACGGTGTACCCCAGCGGACCGAGCAGCAGGATCTCATCGCGGACATGATGTTCCCAGTGAATGCCCGAACTGTCGCGTTGACTGCCGTGTTTGATCAACACGCGCCCGTTGAAAGCGAACGGGGCGTCAACCTGCGGCGAACGCAACACCGCCACAGGCGCAGTCGCGCAGCCTGCCAGCAGCATTAACGTCAGAAGGATTGCGCGCATGTGTTACTTCGAAAAACGCTTGATGACAGCCTGCAATGTCGCATTGTCGGGATTGGCCAACGCGCTGTCGTTCCACACTTTTTGCGCGCCTTCGCGGTCGCCGCTTGCCCACATCACCTCGCCCAGATGGGCGGCGATTTCAGGATCAGAGTTGGCCTGGTAGGCGCGGCGCAAGAACAGCAGACTCTTGTCCAGCTGCCCCAGCCGGAAGTACCCCCAGCCCATGCTGTCGATAATCGCGGAATCGTCCGGCGCCAGTTTGTAGGCTTTTTCCACCAGTTCCATCGCTTCCGGAATGCGGATGTTGCGTTCCAACCAACTGTAGCCCAGCGCGTTATAAGAATGCGCATTGTCCGGCTCGACCTTGATAAGACTGCGGATGAGTTGTTCGAAGGTGTCGGGTTTGTCCAGTTTGTCGGCAATGAGTGCGCTTTGATAAAGCAGCTCCGGCTGATCCGGGAATTTCTCCAAACCGCGCGCCAGAATCTTGAAACTCTCACCGAATAACTTGGCATCGCGCAGGAATTGCGACTCG
>CAZRZH010000178.1:0-4833 GCA_964604485.1 uncultured Sideroxydans sp. | reverse complement strand
CGCCGCCGAGTAGCGCAGGCTGGTCAGGGGATTTCGGCGAGGACTGTTTGAGCGCGTAGCGCGAGTTCCGCAGCCGCCTGACCAGTCGAGCAACGCAGGGAACCGCGCAGCGGCGGCAAACCGGGGTCGCCTTTTCTTCGGTTACCTTCTTTTGGCGAAGCAAAAGAAGGTAACTAGCTGTCGGGCTACCCCCGACGGTTTTTCTTAAACCATCCGGCGCAATGCCCATTGCTTATTGCCCTACGCTTACAATCTATTATTCATCGCAACATCAAAAGCAACCACATCAGTAGCATCTTCGATAGGAACCGCAAGAAACTCCGCAACTACTAGAACTTTCTTACGCAATCCCCTCTTTGAAAAGGCCACAAGCTCTAAATGGCATTGCCCTCTCTGCCCTATTAGAAATGCATGATATTGATTGATAGTAGTTGGAACGCACACTGGTTGTAGCAATATTTTCTTGAAATCACCCACGTTGCAATTCCATTTTTTCTTTCCCTTCCGGATTGAAACAGACCTCAACGTGCGATTAACAGTAGTGCATGTGTTAAAGGCTTGCCAGCACAGCTTGGGCAAAATAACCATTAAGAAAAGGAGAACCGCATCCACTATCCAATACACCGGTGTCCGCAAGGAAAATGGCTCGTAAACTGCCATGAGAATGCCCAGAAATAGTCCCAACATGAGCACTGGAGTTGCGGCGATAGTAATCGTAAGCATGAAACCCGCGTTTGCGCCGCAAACGGTTATTGAATTTGCATCCGAAACAACTCTCGCCATTTCTTCAACTACCGCAACTTCACCGTCTCACAAACCACATCCCCATTCTGCCCCCGATTCCTCAACGCATGATCAATCAACACCAACGCCAACATCGCCTCCGCAATCGGCGTAGCGCGAATCCCCACACAAGGATCATGCCGTCCTTCAGTCGAAACCTTCACCGCCTCGCCCGCCTTGTTGATTGAATTGCGCTCGATGCGAATGCTGGAAGTCGGCTTGATGGCGTATTGCGCGACGATGTCTTGCCCGGTGGTGATGCCTCCGAGAATGCCGCCTGCATTGTTGCTGGCAAAACCGTAAGGTGTGAGTTCGTCGCCGTGTTCACTGCCGCGTTGCGTGACACAGGCGAAACCCGCGCCAATCTCCACACCTTTCACCGCGTTGATGCCCATCAGCGCATGCGCGATGTCGGCGTCAATGCGGTCGAACACGGGCTCTCCCCAACCCACCGGCACATTCGACGCAACCACGGCAAGCCTGGCGCCGATGGAGTCGCCGGATTTGCGCAAGTTGTCCATATAGTCTTCCAGACACGCGACATAACTGGCATCGGCGACGAAGAAGCTGTTGCCTTCCGCGCTCACGTCTTCCCAACTTTTGAAGGGCACGCTAATTTCGCCGAGCTGTGCCATGTAGCCGCGCACGATCACGCCGTATCTTTCGTTCAACCATTTTTTGGCGATGGCACCCGCCGCCACACGCCCTGCCGTTTCACGCGCCGATGCACGACCGCCACCACGATAATCGCGGATGCCGTATTTTTGCCAATAGGTGTAGTCGGCGTGGCCGGGGCGGAAGGTGTCGGCGATGTTGCCGTAGTCTTTGCTGCGCTGGTCTTCGTTGCGGATGAGGAGTGCGATGGGTGTGCCGGTGGTCTTGCCTTCGAACACGCCGGAGAGAATCTCCACCGTGTCCGACTCGCGGCGCTGGGTGACGTGGCGCGAGGTGCCGGGTTTGCGCCGGTCAAGGTCGATCTGGATATCGCCCTCGCTCAACTCCAAACCGGGTGGGCATCCGTCCACGATACAACCGATGGCCGGTCCGTGCGATTCGCCGAATGAAGTGACCGTGAAAAGTGTGCCAAATGTGTTTCCAGACATGGTGTTGTCTCGCTAAAAAAGTGCGCGGAGTTTAACATATGCTCCTTTGTAAACAGCCCGTCATTCCCGCGCAGGCGGGAATCCATCCAATCAAATAATCCTCTGCAACGCAGAGACAAAACCTGCAAAGCATTTTGAATAAACCCACTGGATTCCCGCCTTCGCGGGAATGACGAACTCGGAGAGTTTTAGATGAAAGCCATGCTCACCACCGCCGCAGGCAGCACCGACGTGCTGCAACTGCGTGACATTCCCAAACCAGAACTGCCATCACCGCATCATCTGCGCGTGAAGCTCGCCGCTGCGGGCGTGAATCCGGTGGACACCAAGCTGCGTGCCAAGCCCGCCTATTTTCCCGACAAGCTGCCCGCTATTTTAGGTTGTGATGGCGCGGGGGTCGTGGAATCAATTGGCAACCAAGTCACCCGTTTCAAACTCGGTGATGAAGTTTTCTTCTGCAACGGGGGCATCGGTGACGAGCCGGGGAACTACGCCGAGTTCACCACCCTGCACGAAGATTTCTGCGCCGCAAAACCTGCACAACTTACCATGCAAGAAGCCACCGCCTTGCCGCTGGTGTTCATCACCGCGTGGGAAGCGCTGGTGGAACGCGCCAACGTGCAGGCCGGACAAACTATTCTCATTCATGCGGGAGCGGGCGGTGTAGGACATGTGGCGCTGCAACTCGCCCGCCACCTCGGCGCACACATCGCGGTGACGGTGAGCGACGATTTCAAAGCCAACATCGCGCACAGTCTCGGCGCGGAAAAGATCATCCACTACAAAACTCAGGATTTCGTGCGGGAGATTTTGGAGTGGACGGATGGCAAAGGTGTGGACGTGGTGTTCGACACGGTGGGCGGCGAAACTTTCCTGCGCTCGTTGCAGGCGGCACGGGTCGGCGGCAAAGTGGTGAGCCTGCTCTCCACCCCGCTCGCCTTGGCAGATTCGCAATTGGCGCGGTTGCGTAATCTGTCGCTGTGCTATGAACTGATGCTTACGCCGCAAGTTTTGGGACTCACCGAAGATCGCATCCGCCAGCGCAAGATTCTGGAACAGGGAGCGGCTTTAATGGAGACTGACAAATTGAAGGTGCAAGTTTCGCACCGGTTGCCTTTGGAGCAAGTTGCCGAAGCGCATCGCCTGATCGAAACGGGAGGCATGGTCGGCAAGATCGTGCTGACGATGGACTAACCCCCTCCCTCAGTCCCTCCCCCGAGGGGAGAGGGAAGCCTAGCCCTTCTCCCATCGGGGGATGGGTTGCACCCGCGAGGGATAGGCCGTGGTTGAACAACCGACAAGTCGGCAACAACCACGCTCGGATGGGGGAACAAACTGCGAGCAAATGAAAAACTCTTTCAGCGACACCCACTGCCACCTCGATGCCGTCGAATTCGATGGCACACAAGCGGATCTCGTGCGCGATGCGCAAGCGGCCGGTGTGAGCCGTATCGTCGTGCCCTCGGTGGCGCGCGGCAATTTCGACATCGTGCGCAACTTATGCGTGCAATATCCCAACTGCGCACCTGCTTACGGCATCCATCCGATGTACACCAACGCGGCCACTCCAAATGATCTTGATGTCTTGCGCGATTATTTGGAACAGCACCCACCGATTGCAGTGGGCGAAATCGGTCTGGATTTTTTCATCAAGGAACACGATCGGGACACCCAGGAATTCTTTTTCGTACGGCAATTGGAACTGGCACGTGATTTCAACTTGCCGGTGCTGCTACACATTCGCCATGCGCAGGACAGTGTGCTCAAACAATTGCGCCAGCACAAAGTAAGGGGAGGCATCGCGCATGCGTTCAACGGCAGTCGTCAGCAGGCGGAGGAGTTCCTCAAACTCGGTTTCAAACTTGGCTTCGGCGGGGCGATGACCTACCCGCGCGCCACGCGTATTCGCGAACTCGCCGCTTCTTTGCCGCTGGATAGCATCGTGCTGGAAACCGATGCCCCGGACATCCCGCCGGATTTTCTGCCGCGAGGACAACCGAACAAGCCGGAGTATCTGCCGCGTATCGCGCAGACCTTGGCTACATTGCGCGACATGTCACTGGAAGAGGTCGCACAGGTCACAACGGCGAATGCGCTTGCGGTACTGCCTGCCTTAATGACTTCGCCCTTATAATCCGCGCCATGCCAAATTCCACCCCGCCCCAATTCACCCGCACCCACATCCTGTTGGGGGATGCGGGTATCGAAAAACTCAAGAGCAAACACATCTTCATCGCCGGTCTCGGTGGTGTCGGTTCCTATTGCGCCGAAGCGATGGCACGCGCCGGCATCGGCCGCATCACCTTGCTTGACCATGACAAAGTGGTGGTCAGCAACATCAACCGCCAATTACCCGCGTTGCTTTCCACGGTCGGCCAATCCAAAGCCGAACTGATGCGTGCGCGCATCGCCGACATCAATCCGCATTGCCAGGTGACGCTGTTGAAAGAGTTCCTCACCATCGACAACGTGAACGACCTGGTGCCTGCCGATGTGGATTACGTGATGGACTGCATCGACTCGTTGTCGTGCAAAGTGGCGTTGGTGGTGGAGAGTCGCAAACGCGGACTGAAGGTCGCTTCCAGCATGGGCGCGGGCAACCGCATTGACCCGACGCGCATCAAAGTGGCGGATATCAGCAAGACGGACAAATGTGCGCTGGCGCGGCAGATGCGGCTCAAATTGCGCAAACATCACGGCATTGAAAAGGGCGTGTTGACGGTATTTTCGGACGAACATCCGAGCAAGCCGTTGCCACCGGAGCCAACGGGGCGGGGACGTCCAAGGGCGGTGAACGGCACCATCAGTTATATGCCGCCGTTGTTTGGCTACATGCTGGCGGGGGTGGTTTTAAAACGTCTGCTGGAAGAATGATCACACCACTTCCCACGCTTCGATCTCTCCGCTGCCCATCGTAAACAACGCCTGAACGGAGGGCTGGCCGATA
>CAZRZH010000177.1:0-4855 GCA_964604485.1 uncultured Sideroxydans sp. | reverse complement strand
GTCAACTTACGAGAGGACTTCCACCTCCAAGATCGCGACCATGCTGGGCGCACAACAAAAACTCCCGCCGCAGCGGGAGTGGTTTTAATCGGCCCGATTCCTCAGTGCAGCAATAACGATTGCTGGATCGCGACCGAACACACCGACATCAATGTGCCGGGAAGAATTCCCAGCGCCAAGACCGCCACACCGTTGATCGAGATCAACAGACTGCTGTCGGGTTGCATGTAGATTTTTTCATGGCTTTCCGGTGCATCGAAATACATCAGCTTGACGATGCGCAAATAGTAGAAAGCACCGATCAGCGAGAACAGTACCGCAATCACTACCAGCGGAATATGCCCGGCTTGCACCGCCGCGTTCAACACCGAGAATTTGGCATAGAAGCCCACGGTCGGCGGAACGCCGGCCATCGAAAACATCAGCAACAGCATCATGAACGCCAGCCACGGGCTGCGCTGGTTGAGCCCCTTGAAATCATTCAGCGTATCCGCTTCAAATCCTTCACGCGACAGCAGCATGATCATGCCGAACGCGCCCAAACTCATCAGCACATAAATCACCGCGTAGAACATGGCGGCTCCGTAGCCTTGCAATGTTCCACTCAGCACGCCGATCAGCAGGAAGCCCATGTGCGCGATGGTCGAATAGGCGAGCATACGTTTGAGGTTGGTCTGCGCGATGGCGGTGATGTTACCCACGGCCATCGACATCACCGCCAGCACCATCAGCATGCCCGACCAGTGGATCAGCAGCGGCTGCATGGTTTCGATCAGGATACGCATGACAAAAGCAAACGCGGCCAGCTTGGGAGCGGAGCCGATGAACATGGTCATCGCGGTGGGCGCACCGTGATAGACATCCGGTACCCACATGTGGAAAGGCACCACCCCCAGTTTGAATGCCAGGCCTGCCACCAAGAATGCTAGGCCGAACACCAACAATTCCACGTTGGGCGTGCCGTGGTGAATCACGTTGGAAATCGTTTGCACGTCGAGCGAACCGGTTGCGCCGTAGATCATCGACATGCCGTACAGCAGGAAGCCGGAGGCCATCGCGCCCAGAATAAAGTATTTCATGGCGGATTCGGTCGCCACAGCGGAATCGCGTTGCAATGCGACCATCGCGTACAGGCTCAGCGCAAGCACTTCCAGCCCGAGGTAGAGCGTGACGAAATTACTGGCCGAGATCATCACCGACATGCCCAGTGTAGCGAACAGTGCCAGCGACAGGAACTCGCCGGTGAACAAGCCGCGTGTCAGCAGATAGCTGCGCGAATACACCAGCATCATGGACACGGACAGGAAGGTCAGCAGCTTGAGCACGTCGGACATCAGATCATCGACGAACATGTTGTTGAACAGATGGGCAACACCGCTGACATGCGTGGCTACCGTAATCAGCGAACTTCCCATCAGGGTCAGTTGCACCAACAGGTAGGTGATCGTGCGCGTCTTGCCGGGGGTGAACAGATCGACGATCAGGATGGTACACACCATGAACAGCAGGAAGATTTCTGCGTAGGCGGGGGAAAGTGTGGAAAAGTAATTCATGACTTCCTCTTAGAGTTTGGAGCGCGCCAAATGCACCAGCAGATCATTGACCGAGGCGTGCATGATTTCGCTCAGCGGCAGCGGATACACCCCCATGGCGAGTACCGAGATGGCCAACATCAGCATGACCAATTTTTCGCGTCCGCCGATATCGTGCAGATGTTTGACATGGTCATTGGCGACGGCGCCGAAGATCACCCGTTTGTACATCCACAAAGTGTAGGCTGCGCCGAACACCAGGGTCGTGCCTGCGGCGAAGGCATACCAGAAGTTGACTTTGATCGCACCCATGAGAACCATGAACTCACCCACGAAACCGCTGGTTCCCGGCAGGCCGCTGTTGGCCATGGCGAACAGCATGAAGAAGGCGGCAAATACCGGCATGGTATTGGCCACGCCGCCGTAGTCCACAATCTGGCGCGAATGCACGCGGTCATACATCACACCGATACACAGGAACAAAGCACCCGCCACGAAACCGTGCGAGATCATCTGGAGCAGCGCACCTTCCATACCGTAAGCGTTGAAGATGAAGAAGCCGAGGGTGACAAAACCCATGTGCGAGATGGACGAATAGGCCACCAGTTTTTTCATGTCCGATTGGGTCAGCGCCACCAGTCCGATGTACACCACGGCAATGAGCGACAACGCGATCATCACACCTGCCAACTCATGGCTGGCATCGGGCGCAATGGGCATGGAGAAACGAATGAAACCGTAGGCACCCACTTTCAACATGATCGCGGCCAGTACCACCGAACCGCCGGTGGGGGCTTCCACGTGTGCATCGGGCAACCAGGTGTGCACCGGGAACATCGGCACCTTCACCGCAAACGCGAAGAAAAAAGCAATGAAGATGAGAATCTGCGCATTCATCGGTATGTGCAATTGATGGTAGTCCAATATCTCGAAACTGCCTCCCGAATGCAAATACAGGTAGAGCAAAGCAACCAGCATCAACAGTGAACCGAGCAAGGTGTAGAGGAAGAACTTGACCGCCGCATACACGCGGTTGGGTCCGCCCCACACACCGATGATGAGGAACATCGGGATCAGCATGGCTTCCCAGAACACGTAAAACAGCATCGCGTCGAGTGCGGCGAAGACCCCGTTGATCAAGCCCGACATGATGAGGAAGGAGGCCATGTATTGCGCCACGCGCTTTTCGATCACTTGCCATCCGGCGATCACCGCGATCAGGGTGAAAAAGCTGTTGAGCAAGATGAACAGCACGGAGATGCCATCCACACCCAGGTGATAGTGGATGTTGAATTGCCGGATCCAATCCTTCATTTCAACGAACTGCATGGCGCTGGTCATGCGGTCGAAATCGGTGTACAGCGGAATCGTCACCAACAGTCCCAGCACAGCGCCCACCAATGCGATCATCCTTGCCAGCGGTGCATTGCGGTCATTCCCGGTGGCCAAGACCAGCACACCAAAAAGGATGGGAAGCCAGATGGCAATGCTTAACAAGGGGTATCCGAAAATCATGCTTATTCCTTCAGCTGTATTGCTGTCTTATTCGAACCAGGTGCGCATCGTCAACAATGCCGACACACCCACAATCATCCAAAACGCGTAGTGATACACATAGCCGGTCTGGAAGCCGCGCAGGACTCCGGAGAACATGCCGACCACTTTTGCCGAACCATTCACGAAGAATCCGTCGATCAATTTCACATCGCCGAACTTCCACAGAAAACGGCTGGCACCGCGTGCGCCACCGGCGAAGAACCAATCGTTGAAACGGTCGAAGTAATATTTCTCGTCCAGCAGGGTGTAGATGACCGAGAATTTTTTGCGCAGGATCGCCGGATATTCGGGACGTTTCAGATACAGGAACCAGGCCGATGCCACCCCGGCCACGGCCAGCCAGAACGGCAGCGTGGTCAAACCGTGCAACGCCATCGCCACGGCACCTTCGTAATGCTCATACATCTCGTGCATCGCAGGATGCGCGTCGGAGATGAAGATGGCATCGCCAAAATATTCGGTATGCAAGAACGTGCCAATGGTCAGAAAACCGATTGCAACCGAAGGGATGGCCAGCAGAATCAACGGCAGGGTGATGACCCAGGAGGTCTCGTGCGGTTTCTGTCCCGGAGCCAAACCGTGATGTTCTTCAGCCTGTGTTGTAGCGGTCGATGTTTGGCCGTGTCCATCCTGCGCATGATCATCGTGCTTGGCGTCCGCATGTGCGGCATGATGTCCGCCATGGACTTTGCCAAATCGTTCTTCACCGTGGAACACCAGGAAGTACATGCGGAACGAATAGAACGCGGTAATAAACACGCCGGCCACCACCGCAAAATAAGCAAATCCGGCACCGGGGATATGCGTCAGTTCCACCGCCTCGATGATGCTGTCTTTGGAATAGAAGCCGGAGAAAAACGGTGTGCCAATCAGCGCCAGCGAACCGATCAAAGACGTGATCCAAGTGATCGGCATATATTTGCGCAGACCGCCCATATTGCGGATGTCCTGGTCATGGTGCATGGCGATGATCACAGAACCGGCGGCAAGGAATAACAGCGCCTTGAAAAATGCATGCGTCATCAAATGGAAGATGGCGCCGGTATACGCCGAGGCACCCAGCGCGACCGTCATGTAGCCCAATTGGGACAAAGTCGAATACGCCACCACACGCTTGATGTCGTTCTGAATGATGCCGAGAAAGCCCATGAACAGCGCGGTGATGGCGCCGATGACCAATACAAATGACAGCGCCGTGTCAGACATCTCGAACAGCGGCGACATACGCGCCACCATGAAGATACCCGCCGTCACCATGGTCGCCGCGTGGATCAACGCCGAGATCGGAGTCGGGCCTTCCATCGAATCGGGCAGCCAGACATGCAAGGGGAATTGCGCACTTTTGCCCATCGCGCCGATGAACAGCAGGATACAGATCGCGGTGATCAGGTTCCAGGAAACACCGGCGATGGGCGCGAAATCCTGTGCATATTTGGGTGCATTGGTAAACACCGACTGGTAATCCAGTGTGCCAAACACCATCAGGATCAGTGCAATGCCCAGCAGAAATCCAAAGTCGCCGACACGGTTAACCAGGAACGCTTTGAGGTTGGCGTAGATCGCCGTTGGCCGTGTGTACCAAAAACCGATCAGCAGATACGAGACCAGCCCTACCGCTTCCCAGCCGAAGAAGAGTTGCATGAAGTTGTTGGCCATCACCAGCATCAACATCGAGAACGTGAACAGCGAGATATAGGCGAAGAAGCGGTTATAGCCTTCATCCTCTGCCATATAGCCTATCGTGTAGATATGCACCATGAGCGAGA
>CAZRZH010000176.1:0-4890 GCA_964604485.1 uncultured Sideroxydans sp. | reverse complement strand
AGCTCCGAATTTTCCATGGCAACCGGCGCAGTTTTCGCCAAATAGCACACGCCCTGTGTGGCGGCTATATTCCCGTGAAGCTGCATTTGCCCAGACTTGCTCAACCGGGGTTTGTTCAATCTTGCCGGGAACATCTCCGCGCAACAATTGCAATTCTTGTTCTGCCTGCCGCATTTCACAAATCGCCGACCAAGGCTGACATCCGCCCGGCACGCCCAAGCCCGGTGAGTGACTCGCCGCGAAAGGAATGGCGGGATAAATCAGCACGTAAGCCACCAGCCACAGCGCACTCAGCACCATACCCAGCCAATACCAGTTTGGAGGACGATGGTAGGTGGACGCCCACGCGTCCCACTCCCTGAACCATTCACCCCGGTTATCAATACGGCACAGGTCAGTCATGGTGTTCCAATGCCTGTACCACTTCTTGCCGCACAACAGTCGTCCCCGCGATCTCATCCCCGGCGATGGCGTAGTCCAGCGCAGTCTTGCCCTTTTTGTCCTGCAAGCGGATGTTGGCGTTGTGGCGTAGCAGTCCTTGCACCACACGCACATATTCGCCAGTATCAAACATGCTGGCCCTGCCTTTCGATGCCAGCATCAGGGCGTTGCGCCCTAGTTCATCCACGTCGTTCACTGGCACACCTGCGGCTAACAGCAACTCCACCGCTTGCGCATTGCCCCATTCGGCCGCGTGCATCAAGACCGTTTTGCCTTCCAAATCACGCACACTGATATCAACACCCAGTTCCAGTGCGATGGCGAAGATTGACTTGTGATTGATCGCGCTCATCATCAGCAGGTTGCGGCCTTCTCGATCTTGCGTGTGCAGATCGCCACCCTGCTCCAGCAGATACATGAACAACTCTCTGTGGTTGTGTTCGGCGGCAGAGGATAGCGGCGTTCTGCCCCACTCATCCACCCAGCGCACGTCTGCGCCTTGAGAGATCAACAACTCCGCAATGGCTAGGTGGCCATGCGTTGCCGCCTCCATCAACGCCGTGCGAAAGAAACGATCCGGCGCATCTACCCGCGCACCAGCCAGCAATGCGGCGGCGGCCTGTTCCAAATTTCCGTTCAACGCGGCTTCCTTCAAGCGTCGATCCAGTTCATCTAGGATGGCTTCCTTCGCCTGCTCCTGTTTCTCGTGTATTTGCTTGATGCTGTTGCGTGTGGATTGTGTATGCTCGTGATCAGCACCCAGGCACTGTATTCGAATCGCCAAGGCTCGTTGATGAAACGCCAGCGCCTCGTCGTAGTTTTTCAAGTTGGCATGCAGAGAGGCCAGGTGTGTCAGCTTCCATGCCACCATCTCGGATTGCGCACCACAGGTCTTCTCACAAACTGCCAACTCGCGCTGCATCAGCGGAATGGCCAGATCAGACCGATCGAGCCAGGTGTAACACAAACAAATATGGGGCAGGCAGCGGAGTGTCAGGTCATGTTCAGCGCCCAGACCCTTTTCGTAAATTTCCAACGCACGCAGACCCAGCATCAATGCCTGGCGATATTCACCCAACCCGAGGTAACAATCGGCGATGTCGAACAGGCTGTTGGCAACATAACTGTGGTCGGCGCCGCACGTCTCTTCACAGATCACCAAGTCTTGCTGAAACAGCGGCAACGCTTCCTGACATTTTTGTTCATGCTTCAACGCCCAACCCGTTTCGCACAACAGCTTGGATTGCGCCATCGCCGCTGCTTCTTCGGGGTTTGTGCTGTTAAATACATCCAGTGGTCGCATCATTCCGCTCCTATTAATTGCCTATTGGTTTAGACGAAGCGAGGCGGGGAAATGTCAGGGAAAAAGGAACAATTTACAGAAACCAGAACAGCACAAGCCTGGTCCAGTATGTTAGTGATGGTCATGGCACCACTCTTACCATCCTGAAACCAACCGAACCATCTCTGCGTGTCGTTGATACACCGCCGACTCTGAATGCGGGTCGCAGGCATTGGGCCTCGTTGAACCAAGAACCTCCTCGCAATACACGATCCTCTTTTCTGGCGTCTTGTATCCAGGCACTGCCATCGTTGGGTGCATCGGTGTAATCGCGGTGATAGGTATCCGCCACCCATTCCATCAAATTGCCGCTCATGTCATAAAGCCCCCAGTCATTCGGCGGCAGTTGCGCAACGGGGTGGGATTGTTTTTGGCTGTTGCCAACCCACCACGCTTGATTGCCTTTTCCGCATTGTTCCCATTGGGTGGATCTGGCACGGCAGGCATATTCCCATTCCGCTTCGCTGGGCAAACGAAAACTTTGGCCGGTGTTGATGGTCAGCTCATTTGCATCTTGCCAGCTCACGCTATCCACCGGCAGACCTTCACCATGAAACTGGCTGGGGTTCTGCCCTGTCACCATTGAGTATTGCGACTGGGTCACCTCGGTGCGCCCCATCCAGAAACCTTTGAGGCAGACTATGTGCTCCGGTTTTTCACTCTCCATCAGATGACTCCCCATCAGAAAACAACCGCTGGGTATCCATGCGAATTCCATTTTGGTGTTCGGCTCCACCCATAGCGTGCCGGCGGCGGGTTCGGCCGCGTTTGCAGGCAAAGCAAAGAGCCACGCGAAGGACAAGCACAAAGTCACACTGGCAGTTCGCTTGCAAAGACGGACGGCGCGTTTCATTTCTTGCCCACCTCAAACGTGCCCACTTCCACATCCTCCCCCTGGCTGGTCAGACGCAGGATGACGTTCTCGTCCTTTTGCTTGGCCGTTCCGTAACCGGTGCTGAAGCGCAGCATCAACGTGGTGGCACCAGCGACAATCTGTTGGCGGTTGCCGTAGAAATGCGCCATCACTTGATATTTCCCCGGCTTGGCTTTGCGCAGCGAGAATTCTTCCGGGCCGTAACCGCCGGTGAAATCGCTAGACATTCTGCCTCCCTGATAGCCCAGCCGGTTGGCGTAAAAGACCTTCTCGCCATTAGGATCGGTGACCCACAGGTCGATGTCCGCATTGTCAGAATCCCAAGCCAGCACGGCGCGAATATCCAGAGGCAGATTTCGCAGCAGCCTGTTGTCCATGCGGCGGGTGTCAATGCTGCCTTTGGGGGCGCGGGCGATGAGGGCATTCAATTCGTTGAGGGCGATGAGTTCGATGTCGGCAAAACGTTCATCCCATTCATGTATCACCACTTCCCACAAGTTATCCGCCGCTGCCTGATATTGCCCATCTTGCTCCAGCGCCAAGCCAAGGTCGCGCCACGACTGCGGCTCGTTCGTGCTCAGTTCTGCCACGCGTTGCAAAATCGGCACCGCGAGTTTTGCCTGCTTGGCCTGCAACAAACGGTAAGCGAGGATGCGCAAAATGTGGCGGTTTTCCAGATTCATCTCTGCCAGATTGGAGAGAATGCGCAAGCCCAATTGCGTTTGGCCGCGCTCGATGAAGATATCCGCCGCATCCAGAAAAAATGCCGTGCTTTCGGTGTACGCGGGGCGTTCATCCTGATAGATGGCATACAACTGATCCGGCGTGGCCTGACGCAAACGCTTGGCATAGGCGGCATCCGGCTCCCATTTTTTTAGGTGGATGGTAGGCGCATCGGGCATCTCGGGGGCGCTGTTCTGGCTGGCAGAAGAACCCGCATACTCGGGCGGTACTGAGGACATCAGCATGACCGGCTCTTGAGGTGCAGAAAGTGCTCTCACTGTTCTTCCGGCTTCATCTGCTTCGGCCTGCATTGCTTCGCGTTCCCTATTACTCATTTCCTGGCTGGCTGCTACCTCCATTTCAGCGGGTGCCGATCCTGCCAAACCAAACAATCGACTAAACCAGGAAGAACCGCCACTGCCCTTCTCTTTTTGTGGATGGGGTTTCGGAATCTCACCCTTGGGGAATTTCTTTTCCCACCAGGTTTTATTCTCCTCGAATTTTCTTGCCACAACCTCCAGTCGATCGCTGCGCCAAGATTTCTCATTCGCCCCACGCTGGGCGATCAACCTCTCATATTCAGCACGCAAACCCTGCGGCGGCAGAATCTCGTAACGCACGTAATCTTCCACCCAATCCAGCACGATCAGCGAAGTGCCACGCGTCACCATTTGGAATTGCTTGCCTAGTCTTTGTATCGCGGCGCGGTTGGTGGTGTAGTCCGCTTCCAGTTGCGCCAGTTTCAATGCCGCCCAGCGCTTCGCCGCGATGGTGGTGATGGGCAACTCTTTCAGCTTGAAACTCTTGTGCAGCTGTTCGCCATCCGCCCCTTCCCAATCCAGCTCGATACTGGTCTCCGCCTGGGTGAGGATACCGGCGATCATCAGCTCACCGGATTCGCTAATGGTGGACGAGCTCACCAGTTCTTTTGCGCCGTTGCTGCTGATGCCGATCAAGTGGGGGGCACGATGCGTCAAGGCCTCCAGCGCTTGGGCAGAAGTGATGCTCAACAGATCCAGCAAGCGTCCGCCGCTTTTCTCCGCCCATCCACGCAAGCGCGGCAAATCGTTGCTGGCCGCAGCGTTCACGGCAAACAACGGTGTTTTGCCACGCACAAAATCACCGCTGCCAAAGTTGGTGAGGCCATCGGAGAACAACAGATTGAGATCGGTATCAGCAGGTGGAGAAAGCGTGGCGGTGTTGGTCGCGCCGTCGTAGGCCACGTGCTCAAGAACATTGCGCAGTGAATTCCAATCACCATTCTTGATGATGAACTTCTGCGACGTTTCAGCGACATCGCGAGCCAGCACCAGCGTCACCTCCACATTGTTCAAGGCCTTGAAATATGCATCCAGCAAGGCGAACTCGCGCCCGTGATCACGCGCCGCACCCGAGCCGGAAGCATCCCAAACCATGCCCAGTTTTTTCGGCGCATTGCGCAACACCGGCTTGCCCGGTATAGTGGCCCCCGAATATAAGACAGTAGATTAAGCTGTTGTCCGAGACGAGA
>CAZRZH010000175.1:0-4908 GCA_964604485.1 uncultured Sideroxydans sp. | reverse complement strand
TTTTTACTTCCAACTTCAAGCAGCCTTGGCCGCGAAGAGGTGCGCATTATATAGATGGCGAATTTGCCGTCAAGCGATTTGTAAAATTTATTTCACATAACTGTGTTCATACTTTAACCAGACGCTTGAAACGTACAATGCGCGCCATGATTAACCGTAGTGAATGCCTATCATGAAACTGATCTTGGGTATTGAATCGTCCTGCGACGAGACTGGTATTGCGCTGTATCACACCGAACGCGGGTTGTTGGCACATACGTTGCACTCGCAGATCGCACTACATAATGAATACGGCGGCGTCGTACCTGAACTCGCTTCACGCGACCATGTGCGTTATGTATTGCCTCTGATTCGCACTGCACTGCATAAGGCAGGCTGCTCATTGGATGACATCGATGCCATCGCTTACACGCAAGGCCCCGGCCTTTCCGGGGCACTATTGGTCGGCGCCAGTGTCGCCTGCGCCCTTGCCTTTACATTAGATGTACCAACCCTCGGCGTTCACCACCTAGAGGGGCACCTACTCTCGCCCCTCCTCTCCGATCCTGCGCCGCAGTTTCCCTTCGTCGCACTACTCGTATCGGGCGGACATACACAACTGATGCGCGTGAACGGTGTAGGTCATTACGAGTTACTGGGCGAATCCATCGACGACGCGGCCGGTGAGGCCTTCGACAAGAGCGCCAAGTTGTTGGGTTTGGATTATCCCGGCGGCGCTTTGCTATCCAAGTTGGCGCTGCGCGGCATCCCCGGCAGATTCAAGCTACCGCGCCCGATGCTGCACAGCGGCGACCTTGATTTCAGCTTCAGTGGATTGAAAACGGCTGTGTTGACGTTGGTGAATCAGCAAGCCTGCCCCCCTCTCCCCAACCCTCTCCCGGAGAAAAGCCCCCCTATTCAACTTTCCCCCGCAAGCGGGAGAAAGGGCGAACGAGAAGAGCAATTTTCAATACCAGCGGGCGAGGGAGCAAACGAATCGCTGCGCGAATCTAGAATTCTCGAACAGACGCGCGCCGACATCGCCTATGCGGCACAAGAAGCCATCGTGGATGTATTGGCCAAAAAGGCTTTATCTGCACTTGGCCAAACCGGATTGGATCAACTGGTGATCGCAGGCGGCGTTGGGGCGAACCAAGCATTGCGCAGTCGACTGCATCGCGACATCAGCAAACGTGGCGGCACCGTGTTCTACCCTGACTTGGAATTCTGCACCGACAATGGTGCGATGATCGCCTTCGCGGGTGCGATGCGTTTACAACATCAAGAAGCGCAGCGCGACTACCGCTTCAACGTGAAGCCGCGCTGGGATCTCCAAGAATTGAACTACGCGGACTGAGCTTCTTTCTTCTTGCTGCCGATCTTGCTTTCCTTGCCCGACATCAAATTCTGAATATTGCTCTTGTGGCGCCAGATCAGCAGCATGGACATAACCGCCGTTGCCAGCACCAACTCAGGCCGCAGTTGGAACAACATGGCATATAGAGGTGCAGCAATCGCCGCAACCAATGCGGAAAGCGACGAGTAACGGAACACCACCGCCACCAGCAACCAAGTGCCCAATACGGCCAAGCCCATCCATCCGCTCAATGCCAACAACACACCCAGAGCCGTCGCCACGCCCTTGCCTCCCTGGAATTTAAGGAAGATCGGAAATACGTGCCCTAGGAAGACCGCCAATGAAACCAACGCCACCAACAGCAAACCCGCGCCGTCGTGAGACGCAAAACGTATCGCCAAGAACACAGCCAGCCAACCTTTGGCTGCATCGCCCAGCAATGTCAGCACCGCCGCCGCCTTCTTGCCGCTGCGCAACACATTCGTCGCGCCGGGATTGCCTGATCCATACGTGCGCGGATCGGCGAGGCCGAATGCCTTGCTCATCAATACCGCGAAAGAGACGGAGCCCAGCAGGTAGGCGCACACAACAAAGATTAGAGTGGTCATCTGGATTACCTTAAAATGCGAAAGCGGCGCATTCTACTCGAATGCCTTATTGCCACCAAACAGCCCCAGCAGACCCAATATGGACATCATCTTTATACGCGAACTCAAAGTCGTCACACTGATCGGCATCTATGAGTGGGAAAAGCGCGTACCGCAGACTTTGCAGCTCGACCTCGATATCGCCCTGCCCAACAGCCGCGCCTGTCAAAGCGACGACATCAACGATGCGCTGGACTACGCCAAGGTCGCGCAACATATCCAAACTGTTTTGAGTGACGGTCATTTCTCCCTGCTGGAGACCTTGGCCGAACACATTGCCCAGATCATCCTGAAAGACTTCAATGCTCCTTGGGTGAAAGTCAGCGTCGCCAAATTACAAGCCATCCGCAATTGCAAGATGGTTGGTATCAGCATCGAGCGCGGGCAGGTACGCTAGCCCCAACCCAACGTGACACGCCGCAGCCACTCCAAACCTTGAGATAATAGTCTTTACAGACAAGGCCGCACCAACATCCTGCGTGAACAGATGATTTTGTGCTGAAGTCGCAAAGCAAAACGCCCCAGCTTCGGGGCGTTTTGCTAGAGGAAGCCTAGATCAATCGAGACCGACTATCGATTACAAGAGATGAAAGCGTTACTGAATCTTGCGGATTTTACTGCTTGAGGCATCCACCACATACAAATTGCTGCCATCGGTTGTGATGCCATATGGAAACCAAAATGATGCTGTCGTGCCTGTTCCATCTACGCAGCTTCTAAAACAAGTGGCTATATTTGACACATTTGAAACCAGTACATTTCCGCCACCAGCCAAGGTAGTCACCACACCGGTGGCTATCTCAATCTTGCGGATTTTATTGTTGCCGCCATCCGTTACATACAAATTGCTGCCATCGGTAGTGATTCCATTGGGGCTGTTAAATGATGCTGCCGTTCCTGTCCCATCCACCGAACCAATAGCACCCGTGCCCGCCAAGGTGGTCACCACGCCGGTGATAATCTCAATCTTGCGGATGTTACGGTTGAGAAAATCCGTCACATACAAATTGCTGCCATCGGTGGTGATACCTCTGGGGTTTTTAAATGAAGCAGCAGTGCCTGTGCCATCCACCGCCCCCGGTGCACCCGACCCTGCCAAGGTGGTCACTATGCCGGTGGCGATCACAATCTTGCGGATTTTATTATTGCTGCCATCCGCCACATACAAATTGCTGCCATCGGTGGTGATGCCTCTGGGGTTACTAAATGAAGCAGCCGTGCCTGTGCCATCCAATGCACCCGCCGCACCCGACCCTGCCAAGGTGGTCACCACGCCGGTGACAATCTCTATCTTGCGGATTTTATTATTGCCGCCATCCACCACATATAAATTGCTGCCATCGGTGGTGATATCTTGAGGAAATTGAAATGAGGCTGCCGTGCCTACGCCATCCGCCGCACCTGCAGCACCCGAGCCAGCTAAGGTGGTCACTGCACCAGTGGCGATCACAATCTTGCGGATGTTATTGTTGACGGTATCCGCCACATATAAATTGCTGCCATCGGTGGTGATTCCTAGAGGCGCGTTAAATGAGGCTGCCGTTCCGATGCCATCCACCGCCCCGAGCCCCGCATAAACACCCGCCCCAGCTAATGTCGTAACGGCTGCTGTCAAATTCAACGGTGCACCTTGAATTGCTCCTCCCATCAAACCTGCCACGGGTGTGGGTGTTACCCCTCCGCCCGCCGCACTGGTCGTCGCATTCACCTCAGCCGAAGCCACACCTTCTCCCACCGCATTCACCGCAGCCACCTTGTAGTAGTAAGCCGTAGCCGCAGTCAGACCGGTGTTGTTAAAGCTGGCGGTCGTTACTGTGGTTGTGTTGATCTTGCTTGCTGCACCCACTACCACCCCTATCGCTGTACCGCGATAGATGTTGTAGCTGCTTGCGCCTGCTACCGCTGTCCAGGTCAGATCGATTTGAGTAGTACTAGCCGCTATTGCTGACATTCCTACAGGTGTAACAGGTACAGTTGTCACAGGTGCAGCCGTCACCGTGAACGTCCCCACCGTCATCGGCGTACCACTCATGCCGCCGATGGTAAGCGTATGGTTACCCGCCGCCAAGCCTGCTGGCACTGTGAAAGTGATGCCTGTGTTGCTCACATTCGTGTAAGGCGTGCCGGCGCCTGTTGTGCCAAATTTCACGATGGGTGCGGGTGGAAAGGCTGTCACCAAGTTAGTGCCCATGATGGTGACGGTTGCACCTGCTGCCCCAGTGATTGGATTAAATCCGGTAATGGATGCGCTTGCCCCGACTGTTCCTCCACCCGAAATCGCATTGCCCAACGACGTACCCGGCAAGGTGAATGCGGGAATCGTCGGTGGCGTTACACCGTTCGGCAACATCCCGCCAACACCTGCCGCATTCACAGCAGTCACTGCAGCAGACCATGTTGCCGGAGGAATCACTGCATTCACCGCACTACCCGCTGCCAATTTATTGGCGATGTCTTGCAACTTGGCATTGAGGTCTGCGCCTGTTGCGTGTTGCCCGATTACGTTGGCCAAGGCAGCCAATTTGAGGGTGTTGATGTCACTGGTCTTGCCGTTCGCATCGAACACGGGCGGCATCATGGCTTGGGCATAGGATGGAACACCCAGCACGCTGCTGGCCACTCCGGTGATAGCCGCGACTGCTGAGGCGGCATTGAAACCGGTAGTCGGCAACATAGTGCGTGCCATATGGGTGACGGCGGTGACGGGTACGCCGGAAGCCGCATCGGTGGATGCCGGGATAATGCCTTGTAATGGGCTGCCCGCTGCAATGGTACCGGTAGCGCCTACACCGCTGGTTTCATCCAGATACGTACCTGCCACATTCACGGTTAATGGATAAGTCACACTGGCGGGATAAGTGACCGCTGCCACGCCACTTGCATTGATGTTGCCGCCCGAAACGAGGGTGACGCTGATGCCATTGG